>JBJDYM010000097.1:0-2079 GCA_051867315.1 Faecousia sp. | reverse complement strand
TGGCCCTGATCGGCATCACCCTGGTTCCGCTGCTGTCTGGTTTGTTCGGTTAATCTTTGATGTGAAAATCCTCTGCCCCTCCTGCCAACCAGTGGGAGGGGCAAGAAAGGAGGGAAAGTAAGTGGATTATATCAAAGAACAAATTACACAGTGGCTGAAGGAAATCCTGGTAGGTGGCATTACCAGCAATCTCTCTGGGCTGTTCGACAGCGTGAACCAGAGAGTTGGCGAAATCTCCACCCAGGTAGGCCAGACACCCCAGGGCTGGAACAGCGGCGTGTTCAACATGATCCACAACCTGTCCGAAACAGTGATTCTTCCCATTGCCGGATTGATTCTGGCCTTTGTGATGACTCTGGAGCTGATCCAGCTCATTGCCGACAAGAACAATCTGCATGATGTGGACACCTGGATGTTCTTCAAGTGGATTTTCAAGACAGCCTGTGCAATCCTGATTGTCACCAACACCTGGAACATCGTCATGGGCGTGTTCGATGTGGCGCAAAGCGTGGTGAACCGGGCGTCCGGGGTGATTGTCGGCAACACCAGCATCGACATATCCAGCGTTATGACCGATCTGGACAGCCGTTTGATGGCAATGGATTTGGGGCCGCTGTTCGGTCTATGGTTCCAAAGCCTGTTTATCGGCGTTACCATCTGGGCGCTGTCCATCTGTATCTTTATCATCACTTATGGGCGCATGATCGAGATCTATCTGGTAACTTCTGTGGCCCCGATCCCGATGGCAACTATGACCAACCGGGAATGGGGACAAATGGGACAGAATTATCTGCGCTCCCTGTTCGCCCTGGGCTTCCAGGCATTTCTCATTATCATCTGTGTGGGCATCTATGCGGTGTTGGTGCAGGGCATTGCAGCGGAAACCGACATTATTGCAGCTATTTGGGGCTGTATGGGCTACACCGTCTTGCTGTGTTTCACCTTGTTTAAGACGGGAAGCCTTGCAAAATCTGTGTTCAATGCCCATTAACCCGGAAAGGAGGTTTATCCCATGGCCTATGTGCCTGTACCCAAAGACCTGACCAAAGTAAAAACCAAGGTCATGTTCAATCTCACCAAAAGGCAGTTGATCTGCTTTGGCAGCGGGGCGCTCGTCGGCGTACCGCTTTTCTTTTTGCTCAAGGGGCCGATTGGCACCAGCGCGGCATCCATGTGCATGGTAGTCATCTTGCTGCCGTTCTTCCTGCTGGCCATGTATGAGAAAAACGGACAGCCGCTGGAAAAAATCCTCGGCAACATCATCCGCGTTGCCATTACCCGCCCCAAGCAGAGGCCCTACAAAACCAACAACTTCTATGCCGTCTTAGAGCGGCAGGAACAGCTCGACAAGGAGGTGTACAGCATTGTCTACGGCAAACAAAGTCCGCAAGCGCGGCAAAGACAGGGACACCATGCCCGAAAAGCCAAAGAAAAAGCTGTCCAGGAGTGACCGCAAGCAGATCGAAGCGGCCATTGCCAGGGCAAACCGGACAGACCGGAAGGAAAAAACCGCCCAGGACAGCATCCCATATCAGCGGATGTGGCCGGACGGTATCTGTCGTGTCACTGATACCCATTACACAAAAACGATCCAGTTTCAGGACATCAATTACCAGCTGTCTCAGAATGAGGATAAGACCGCCATTTTTGAAGCGTGGTGCGATTTCCTCAATTATTTCGACAGCTCCATTCAGTTCCAGCTGTCGTTCCTGAACCTGTCAGCATCCGAGGATACCTTTGCCCGGAGCATCGACATCCCGCCCCAGGGAGACGATTTTGACAGCATCCGGGAGGAATACACCACCATGCTGCAAAATCAGCTTGCCAAGGGTAATAACGGTTTGGTGAAAACCAAATATCTGACCTTCGGCATTGACGCAGACAACCTGAAAACGGCAAAGCCGAGACTGGAACGGATTGAAACTGACATTCTCAACAACTTCAAGCGGTTGGGTGTCAGCGCCGGGGTATTGAACGGTGCCGAGCGCCTGCATCAGCTCCATAGCATTTTCCACATGGACGAGCCGCAGCCGTTCCGGTTCTCCTGGGATTGGCTGGCTCCCTCCGGTCTGTCCACCA
>JBJDYM010000096.1:0-2081 GCA_051867315.1 Faecousia sp. | reverse complement strand
TAAGTCCAGCCGGTGATGGTGGGCGTGACCGTCCATTCGTTAGTGGCCTGCGTAATCTGGAAGGTGGGCGTTCCGCCGTTATTATCCCACTGGTAGTTGTTTGCATCCTTCAGGGACAAAACCACCGGGTAGCTGCCCACATTGGTGCCGCCGTTATTCGTGGTCACGGTGTACCACTCCGTGTCGGAAATGTCCGCCGTCTTTTGTTCACCGGTGTATACCTTGCTGGCAACGGTGGGAGTCGTGACGGTGGCTTTGTTTATCACGAATGTTGCGGTAGTGGTGCCGGTCAGAGTGTAATTCGTACTTCCTATACCTCCTATTTTTGTGGCTTCGACTGTGTAGGTACCCGCCTTGGTCGGATGCGATTCGCCGCTGTGTAAAACACCGTCGTAAGCATAGCCCGAGTAGTACAGGGTCACGGCGGGGACTATTTCGCCTGGCAGCACTCCGTTCAGGCTCGCTGTGGCGGGGGTGATGTTGCCGCCGTAGGTGCCGCCGCCCGGGGTGATGGTAACCGTGATATCCTTGCGGGTGATTGTTGCCGTGGCGGTGGTCTGCTGACCGGAATTTGCCAGATGGTACTTGGATGCGTCTTTTCCCGTGAGGGTCAGGCCGGTGATGGTGACGGTTCGGGAACCTGCGTCTTTACTGTCAAAGGTGCCGGTGGCGGTGACGTACAGATCGTCGCCCTCTTCCTTGCCGTCAAGCTGGACGTTATCGAAATTCAGCTTTGCCGTGGTATTGCCGTCGTAGGTCTTACTCTCAGCGGTGATGCAGCTGACGGTGATGTAGAGGTTGGTATCCTCACCACACCAGCGGCAAATCCCGCCTGCATAGTTGTGGTCTCTGGTACAGTTATCTGTGTTGGAGTAGCCCTTGCAGGTGGAAGTCGAGGCAGTCGTGTACACTGTGCCGCCGGTGAAGTTGGGAGCGGCGTCCTGCGTACCGACATCAATATTCTGCTTCCAGACCCCGTCAGGGCTGCCGCCGTTGAGCAGGTAAGCCACCTCGCCGCTGGCAAATTCCCGGGCAGTTTTGCCGAGGACATCGTCGTCGACGGGGCACAAAATATTGCCCACAGCGTTACGTCCAACGGGCTCGCCGCTGTAGGTGTCCGTATTGTAATAGCAATTGCTCACGGTGGATTCCGTGTTGTTACAGCCACACACGCCGCCAATATAGGTGATGTCGTTGGCGCCGCTGAGCTTACCGGTACTATAGCAACCCGTGATGGCGGCACTACTATTATTGTATCCGCACACACCGCCAACACGGGCGGTCTTGTTTGTGCTGCTGACCGCGCCGGTATTATAGCAGTCCTTGATGGTGGAAGTCCCATTGTATCCGCACACGCCGCCAACATTGGGGGTCGAGCCCGTTCCGCTGACCGCGCCGGTATTATAGCAGCCCGTGATCAGGCTCTGCTCCGAGCTTCCGCATACGCCGCCAACACTGGCGTACTCGTACGTTCCGGTGACCTTTCCGGTATTATAGCAGTCGGTGATGGTGCCGTGATACGAATCACGCGTGATATTTGTTCCGCACACGCCGCCAACAACCTTTCTGGCGATGACCGTTCCGCTGTTGACGCAGTTACGCACTGTGCCGCCGTTAATGCCGCACACGCCGCCAACATCACTGGAAGCGTTGAAGTAGCTATCCGCGATCTTCACATTTGTAATCGTCCCAGCAGAAGCGCCAAACAGACCAACATACCATTTTTGTATATCATTCACATACAGTCCGTAGATCGTATGCCCCTGCCCATCAAATTTACCGGAATACACATAACTAGGACTTTTTCCAATGGGTGTCCAGGTTTCAAATTCGCCGCTGCTCAGTTCGCCATTTGCATTCAGCACATTGGAGTTGACGGTGATGTCCTTCGTCAGAACCGCGTTAATATTTAGTTGGCTATTCTCGTTGACTTCATTGGCGAACCAGTACAACTCCGCCGCTGAGGAAATTTTGTAATTACCGTTTGTATCTTTCTCCGGCTCCTTCGTGGTAATCGTCATCGTCCCCACAGGCTCCCCCTCCGGGTCGCCCAGGACGACGGTCAGGGAAAGGACATTGGT
>JBJDYM010000095.1:0-2091 GCA_051867315.1 Faecousia sp. | reverse complement strand
CTTTATGAGGCCCTTTACCGCTGCATCCGGCAGGACATTCTGGACGGGAACCTGAAGCCGGGGGAGAAGCTGCCCTCCAAGCGGGCGCTGGCCCAGCATTTGGAGCTTGGAAAAATCACGGTGGAAGCTGCCTACGCCCAGCTGCTGGACCAGGGCTACATCCGCTCCCGGGAGAAGGTGGGCTTTTTTGTGGAGGCGGTGGAGCGGCCCGCTCCGGCGAGCATCCCGGCTGCGGAAACCAAACCGGCGCAGACGCCTCCCGCCCCGCTGCTGGACCTGACCGCCAACGGCACGGGCCATTTCCCCTTCACCGTTTGGAGCCGCCTCCAGCGGGAGGTGATTTTGGACTATGACCGCCAGCTCCTGCTGCCCCTGCCCAATCAGGGCATCCCGGAGCTGCGCAGCGCCATTGCCCGGCATCTCTCTTCCTTCCGGGGCATGGCCATCGACCCGGAAAACATCCTGATCGGCGCGGGCACCGATTTTTTGTATAATCTGTTGATTCAGCTCCTGGGCCGGGACAAGACCTACGCGGTGGAGGAGCCGGGCTATGGAAAGATCCGCCAAATCTACGCCGCCAGCGGCGTGAATTGTATCAGTGTGCCTATGGACAGCCGGGGGGTATGCCCCGGGGCGCTGAAAAACGCCCAGGTGCTGCACATCTCCCCCTCCCACCATTTTCCCACCGGGCTCGTCACCCCTCTGAGCCGCCGCCAGGAGCTGCTGAGTTGGGCGGGGCAATCCAACTGGATCATCGAGGACGACTACGACTCTGAATTCCGCTTCGCCAGCCATCCCCTGCCTGCCCTGCAGAGCATGGCCCCGGAACGGGTAATTTACATCAATTCCTTCTCCAAAAGTCTGGCCCCCTCCATCCGCATCAGCTACGCGGTGCTGCCGGAGGCGCTGATGGAGCAGTTCCGCAGCCGTCTGGGCTTCTACGGCTGCACCGTACCCAGCTTCGAGCAGTACACCCTGGCAAGATTCTTAAGCGGGGGGCATTTTGAAAAGCACATCAACCGGATGCGGCGGTTTTACCAAAAACGGCGTAATCTGGTGATCGATGCCCTGACCCGGTGCGCCGCGGCGGACAAGCTGACCATTTTGGAGCAGGACGCGGGGCTGCACTTTCTTTTGCAGGTGGACACCCAGTGGTCCGACGCCCGGCTCACCGATTGGCTGATGGGGCTGGGCATCCGCATTCAACCCTTAAGCAGCTTCTACCACGCCTCGGACCCCGGAGATCTCCACTGCCTGGTGATGAATTACTCCGGCCTGGAGGAACAGCAGCTGAGCTCCGCCCTGGAGCGGCTGGAGCAGGCAATGAAGGGGCTGTAAAGCCAAATCCTGCTTGCATTCCTGCAGCGTTCCCTTTATAATAGACCCAGATTGGATGAATACCGTAAGCCGGTAAATCGTTGTTTGCAGATTTACACACGCCGCTGTAGTATGCTATTCGCCTCCCGCCCGGTCAAAAAACGGAGTGTTTGGCTGAATAGTAACATGTCCGATGTGGTGCGAATTCGCCGAATCTGGCCGGTGGTTATGGGGCCTGTACTGCGCGGGAGGATGATATCCTCCCCTACGGTTGGGTGCGGAGGAAATCGCCAAACAGCAGTTTATCTTACGTCATCACATGCGAGGAGGGAAAGCGTATGCGGCTCAGTCAGGCGGCCTATCGGGGATGCCTTTTGGGAATGGCAGTGGGCGACGCCATGGGATATCCGGTGGATTCGCTGAAGCTCAGTGAAATCCGGGATAATTACGGTCCCAACGGGCTGCTGGGCTACGACCTGGTCAACGGCTACGCGGACGTAACCTCCTATACCCAGCTGGCCGCCTTCACCTGCAACGGTCTGCTGATTGCCCTGACCCGGGGACAGCTGATGGGCAAAATGGCGCCGCTGGTGAAATACGTGGGCCTGTCCAGCCGGGAATGGATGGCCTCCCAGCGCCCCTGGGGGCGAAAGGATCGCACCTTCTGCTGGCTGCTCCACCGGCCGGACATCTGCCGCCGCTACTGCATGGACACCCGGATGATGGACACCCTGAGCCGGGAAACCCTGGGGACCCCGGAGACCCCGCTGAACA
>JBJDYM010000094.1:0-7039 GCA_051867315.1 Faecousia sp. | reverse complement strand
ACCAGGGTGCCTACTGGATGGAGCAGTTCCCCAGCGACTACCGCATCACCTACCCGCAGCCCATCGCGGTCTACCGGGAGGAGACGAAACGGGTCCTGGGCGACGGCAGCCCCGTGTTTTTGCCCCAGGTCACCGGAATGGGCCCTGATTTCTTCGAGATCATCTTCAAGGCCGCCCTGGATGCCGCTGAGAAGAATAACGCCCCCCTGTACTGCGGTGAATACGGCGTCATTGATCTGGCGGACAATCCCTCCAAGATCCGCTGGCTGAAGGACATCCACACCGCCTTCGCCAAATTCCAGGTGGGCCACGCCCTGTGGAACTACAAGGAAAAGGACTTCGGCCTCGTGGATGACAGCTTTGCCGAGGTGAAAGAGGATTTCATCGCCGTCATCTGATGTTTCAAAGCCCGGGGCAGCTCCCGCCTCCCCGGGCACAAGTTTTGCTTTCCCACTTGACATTGGGACATATTTTCGCTAGAATAGTCGGGCAAACCCATCTGCGGCTCATTTGGATCGAGTGACTGCCTGCTGAGCGGCCGGTTGTCCAAGCTCTTTTTGTGAGATTATGCGGTGGGAAATGAATATGCCCCAGTAGCTCAGCTGTATAGAGCGGCCGCCTCCTAAGCGGCAGGTCGGAGGTTAGAGTCCTCTCTGGGGTGCCAAGGATGCTGCAAGCCCCGAAAATCGGGGCTTGCGGTTTTTGTAACCGGCTGTTTTGTTGTGACCTCATAATATCCGGTCATTGTTTGTTGACTGCTTGAATTCTGTTCGCGTATGATTGAAAACCACCGGCGCTGTTTTGGCGCCGGTGGTTTGGTTATAACAGATCGTGTCCTTTTTTACAGATCTCATAGATTTCCTCTTGCTTGGCCTCAATGATCGGCTGTATCTTTTTCGTCCGGGCAAGCATCGTATGGCGAAACACAAAATACGGCAGAATCCATCCGAGGAAGCCGGGTACTGCCAGCAAAATGCAAAGCCAGTAAATGGGCGGCTCATGGGTTACGGCAAACACCGAGCCTGCCATGAAGGCCGTTCCGATGATCCCAACGGCCAGCGACCAGAGGGTAGCCATAGAGGTTTTGGACTGCTCCAGCCTGTCGATTTCATTTGCACTGGCTTCAAAATTTCGCTGCAGGCGGGTCAATTCCATCTTGTTGACGATTTTTCGATCCCGTTTCATTCTCAATGTAACCGTATGAAACTGACTGGTGGCTACAATATTTTCATCCGGTTCCCAGCCAAAGTTTTCGTAGCAGTCCATATACAGCGATGCCTGATCGCTCTTTACCGTGACCTCTTTATACTCATAACCCACATAGGGACTCTTTTTCCCCTGTTCCATTATGCTCCCTCCCTTTGATCCCCGGATACCGGCAATGTGACGGTGAACACAGAGCCTTTCCCGGGGGTGCTTTTTACTGTAATCGTGCCGTCGGAGAGCTGCAGGATGCGCTGCACCAATGCAAGGCCCAATCCGTTGCCCTCTGTGGCATGGGAAGTATCGCCCTGATAGAATTGATCAAAAATATGCTTCAAGGTGTTTTCGTCCATCCCGCAGCCGGTATCGGAAACGCAAACCGCAATCCGGTCCTGGTCGGAAGTCTGCGTGATGCGGACGGAGCCGCCATCGGGGGTGAATTTAAATGCATTGGAAAGCAGATTCGTCCACACGATTTCCAACAGGCCCGCGTCCGCTTCGATCATCACACGTTCTTCAAGGTCGGCATCAAAGGTTATCTTTTTCTTTTCCCAGATGTCCTCAAACTGCAGCGCACACTCACAGATCTGCGCCGACACATCAAACGGCTCAGGAACCGGCTGAATGACCTGCTTTTCCAGCTTGTTGAGCTTGAGCATATTGGTGATCAAGCCGGAAAGCCGGTGAGTCGTCTGCAAAATCGCCTCAACGCATTCCTGCCGCTGGGCCTGTGTTCCGGTTTCATTTTGCAAAAGCTCCGCGTTGTTCTGAATGACGGCGATCGGCGTCTTGATCTCATGGGACACATTGGAAAAGAAATCGGTTTTCAGCGTTTCAATGCTGCCCAATTCCTCCACCATTTTGTTGAAGTCCCTGATCATCACGTCCAGATAGTCCAGCTTGTCCATGGTATGAATCGGAGGAACATAGACGGAAAAATCCCCCTGCGCCACCTTGGCTGTTGCTTCTGCCAGTTCCTTCATCGGATTTTCATAGGCTTTCTGGATTCGCCAACGGGTGTAGAGCGTCAACACAGCAGCGACCGCGGTCCAATAGACCATGGGGATCAACGTCTGAACCAGTTTGCTCCACTGTTGCTCATTTGCCAGAACCAGCAGTCCCTGATGGATGCCGGACATCAGCAGCAAAGTACCACAGAAGATGACAAAAAGGGAAAGCGGGAACCGGGACTGCCGGATGTGATGCTTCTTTAAGTCGGAATTCTGCATCATGATAACACCGCCTTGTACCCCAAGCCCCGGACCGTTTTGATCTCAAAGCCGTCACAGCCGGAAAACTTGTCCCGCAGCTTGGTAATATACACATCCACAGCCCGCAGACTGGTGTCCGATTCAATGCCCCAGAACTCATCCATCAGCTGGGCCCGGGAAAAGGTCTTGTTGGGATAGGACAGCAGCTTGTAAAGAATGTTGAATTCCCGGGTTGTGACCGGAATTTCTTTACCGTCAATCATCGCGCTCATGGCATCCGCATCCAGCTCCAGATTCCCGACCGTCAGCTTCCGCTCCATTTCGATGTTTGCCCGGCGGAGCAGCGCCCGCACCCGCAGCAAAAGCTCATCCAGCTGAATGGGTTTCACCATATAGTCATCGATGCCGAGCTGGAAGCCCCTCTGCTTGGAAGGCAGGTCGTCCCTGGCGGACATGAACAAAATGGGAATGTGTTTATTGACCCGCCGGATATTTTCTGCAAATTCAAAACCGTCAATCTCCGGCATCATAATGTCGGATACGATCAGGTCATACAGGTTATTGTACATCTCATCATAGGCCGCATTTGCGTTCAGACATCCCTTTGCCTGAAAGCCGCAGTCATTCAAATAAGTGCAGACTGTTTGGTTCAGCCGTGCGTCATCTTCCAATACCAATATGCGAATCATTTGTATTCCTCCATTTCAACCGCTCCGCGCGGCTGGCCGTTTTCCGCCTTCAGCCTCCTGAGCTGTTTTGTTGATCGGATCACCATATAGACAGCGATCACCAGCACCGCCACACAGACGAAGCCTCCGGTGCATCCTGTCATGATCTGCCGGAAAGCGTCCGGATTCTTGCCATTATCAAACTGTGTCAGCATGGCCGTTTCAAGGGACAGCATACAGACCAGTGCCGACGCCAGGCTGATACCCTTTGCCGCCGACATGACAGGGCTCTGATACTTCCTGTATTTTACCACATTCATGACCGCAGTGATAATATTATAAAAGGCATACATGGCCATGACATAAATCAGGTAGCCCGCATAATGGAAGCCCTCATTTTTACGAACAACCAGGACCACCACACCGGACAATGCTGTATTCATCAGCATCAGGATCAGTCCGCAGATACGGTACTGTTTCAATTCCCCGACGATGTTTTGACCAAAGCCATTCTGATTGGCATGGCGCAGCAGGCCAAAACGCATAACCGCCAGAAGGAAATAGTAAACCGCCAAGGTGCCGAACCATACGGAGTGGTACCAAACGCCATAGGCAAATTTCATCACCGCGTAGAGTATATTCACTCCGAGAGACAGATACAGTGACACATGCAGCCTGAACATTACATCCGTAAGATAACGGTGCATCAACGGGATCTCGTGGATGGCAGACTCCAAACCGGCTTTTGCGCTCTTGGCATTTTTCACAATCCAGGCACAGGCAATCGTCATTGCGTATGCTGAAAAGAAATAAGACGGGTATGCAATGGGGCTGTCCTCTCCGGCATAGGCAAATGTAACAATCAGAAGCGCAGTTGCCACGATCACACTGATCAGCACCACGGCCAGCCCCGGAAAGAGCAGCCGGTACATCATCCGTTTGAAGCGTTCCATTTCTGTCCTCCTTCCGCTGCGCGGGCACATACAAACCAGTATAGCATATTTTTCCTGTGTTGTGGAGATGTTTGAAAATTGTTTGAAAATTATTAAATTTCATATCCCGGTCCAAAAGAAAACGCAGACAGCAGTTTGGTCTTGGGCTGCTGCCTGTCACGCATGGAAGCTGTTCCCTGAAGCCCTTTTCCCGACGGAATCGGGCACAACAGCAGAACAATCCCCACGAGGCGATTTTTCTCCAGTTTGTTTTCTTCCTATCGGATAACGGTAGCATAACGCCGTATTGTTAATCCAGTGCTTGTAAAATGTTTGCGAAATATTAAAAACAATGTGTATATCACTTAAGCGTCCCGGCAAATTGCGAATGAAACCGGTAAACACAGAAAAACAATTTACTGTAATTTCACTTGACTTTTTGGAAAGAAGATTTACTATTATATCAGATTGAAACCCTAAAATATACCAGAGGAGGTTCTGTATGACACAGCATTTACCGTTGTCCGTCCGTGTTCCGATCGAACAGGACAACCCCAGCATCCGCAGAAACGAATCGCTCTGTATCAAATGCGGCATGTGTAAGGAAGTATGTACCGCACAAATCGGTGTGCATGGTACCTATTCTCTGACAGATACCGGCGGAAAGGCGATTTGTATCAATTGCGGCCAGTGTTCCAACGTCTGTCCGACCGGCAGTATCACCGAGGTTTACGAGTATCCGGCCGTCCGCGCCGCTGTGAAAGACCCGGAGAAGGTGGTCATCGTCAGCACCTCGCCGTCCGTCCGGGCCGCGCTGGGCGAAGAATTCGGCATGCCCAAAGGAGAATTCGTCCAGGGGAAAATGGTGGCTCTCCTGCGGGCCTTGGGCGCTGACTATGTGCTGGATACCAATTTCTCAGCTGATTTGACGATCATGGAGGAAGCCAGCGAGTTGATTCAGCGCATCACCACCGGAGACAAACCCCTGCCCCAGTTTACAAGCTGCTGCCCCGCCTGGATCAAGTTCGCGGAAACCTATTACCCGGAGATTCTTCCCAATATCTCCAGCGCAAAGAGCCCGATCGGTATGCAGGGCCCCACCATCAAAACCTACTTCGCCCAGAAAATGGGGATTGACCCGGAGAAAATCGTCAACGTGGCGCTGACCCCCTGTACGGCCAAAAAGCTGGAGATTCGCCGCTCCGAAATGAACGCAGCAGGCAAAAAGCTGGGTATTCCCACCATGCGTGACATGGATCAGGTCATCACCACCCGTGAACTGGCACTGTGGGCTAAGGAGGAAGGAATCGATTTTACCGCCCTTCCCGACAGCGATTATGACCGGCTGATGGGCGAGGCTTCCGGCGCCGGCATCATTTTCGGAAATACCGGCGGCGTCATGGAAGCGGCTCTGCGCACAGCCTACGCCATGATCACCGGCCAGCAGCCGCCTGATGCCCTGCTGGACCTGCAGCCGGTTCGGGGTTATGAGGGCATCCGGGAGGCCAGCCTGGACATCAATGGCGTAACCGTGAACGTTGCGGTGGTCTACGGAACAGCCAATGCCCGGAAGATGATCGATCGGATCAAATCCGGAGAAAAGCAGTACCACTTTGTGGAGGTTATGACCTGCCCCGGCGGCTGCATCGGCGGCGGCGGCCAGCCGAAAGACATTCTGGCGGATGCCGATGAGACCCGGAAGGCCCGGATTGCCAGCCTGTATCAGCGGGATGCCAAAATGAAGCAGCGGCTGAGCCATGAAAATCAGGAAGTCAAACAGCTGTATCAGCAGTTCTATGGGCAGCCTCTGAGCGAGCTTGCCGAAAAAATGCTGCACACGGCCTATCTGGACCGAAGCGGCGATTTAAAACAAGGAGGAACAATCAAAATGGCAAAATGGAAATGTGAGATCTGCGGTTATGTTTATGAGGGAGAGGAGCTCCCCGAAGGGTTCACCTGCCCGGTCTGCAAGCAGCCCGCCTCCGCTTTTGAAAAGCTGGAAGAAGCACCTGCTGCCGGCACGTCGCCTTACGCAGGCACCAAAACGGAGAAGAATTTGCAGGAAGCTTTTGCCGGCGAGAGCCAGGCCCGGAACAAATACACCTTCTTTGCCCTGGTCGCCCAGCGCGAGGGATATGAGGAGCTGGCAGAGTTGTTCTTAAAAACCGCACGCAACGAACAGGAGCACGCCCGCTGCTGGTACCAGGAGTTGGGACACATCGGTACCTCTGCTGAGAATCTTCTGGCCGCCGCTGAGGGTGAAAACTACGAGTGGACCGACATGTATGACCGGATGGCCCGCGAAGCGGACGAAGAAGGCTTCCATGATCTGGCAGACCGGTTCCGCATGGTTGGCGCCATCGAGAAGCGGCATGAGGAGCGTTACCGCAAGCTTTTGGATGATGTGAAGATGAAGAAGGTCTTCGAAAAAAGCGGTCAGGCCATGTGGGAGTGCCGTGTGTGCGGACATATCGTGGTCGGGAGCAAGGCGCCGGAGGTCTGCCCTGTGTGCAAGTACAGCCAGGCGTATTTTGAGGTACACAAAATCTAAGCGTCCTCCGATGGACAAAGGGACTGCCTGATAAAAATTGGATCCCCCTAAAATAGACTCTGGTTATTTCCTCGGTCTACTTTAGGGGGATCATATCAACGATCCAAGATCTGCTTCAGAGGGGTAGATGGTCATCCGTCCCGCCCGACTTTTGAAAATGACAGCTCTGGGTGATTCACTGGAACATGTCCTTTGGCTAACTCTTCCCATTCCCGGACGGATTCGGGACTTTCGCCCTACAGAACGTTCGTTCACCGGGCGCACAACAAAAAGCCCCGCCGGTTGGCGGGACTTTTGTTGTGTTGGCATTACCTATCTTCCCGGCAAGTCACCCTGCAAGTATTGTCGGCGCAGATGAGCTTAACTTCTGTGTTCGGGATGGGAACAGGTGGACCCTCATCGCAATCAATACCAACTTGTTTGGATGGGTTTTACCCATCATCTATGTTAAAACCCTCGGGGGGTTCTAACTGC
>JBJDYM010000093.1:0-2100 GCA_051867315.1 Faecousia sp. | reverse complement strand
CGGAATCCCGGAAAACATAGAGAATGCTGATATCGTCGTAATCCAGATAGTTTCCGTAGATGCTTTGCAGGACTGCGGAAAGGGGCTGGCCCGCAGGGAAGCTCTGGTTGGAGCTGTTGGTGGAAATGGCGGTATAGTCCCAGTTTTCGTTCTCCGGCGTTGCCAACAGGTGGCAGGAGATGTTGTCGCCGGAGGTCTGGTGGCCGGTGTAAACCTGGGCGGCAGGACAGCTGTAAATCTGACTGCCTCCAAAAACGGACACGTCTCCGTCGGCCTGGAAGGTGAAGTGGTAAACCGCACCGGGGATTCTGGGCGCAACCACGGCGGTGGTGCCATTGGCCTTTACCACGCTGGGCAGGTCGCTGTTATCCAGGGTGTACATCACCATCCAGCCCCCTTCGGGAGCGCTGCCCTCGAACTGCCAGCTGAGCACCAATTCCTGAGGATCGGATTCATCGATCTGCAAATCGGTCAGGGTGATGGGATTGGCGGAAATGGAGACCCGGGAGACCTGGGACATCCCCTTGGCGCACACTTCAACAGTATAGGCTTTGTCGGAGGAGACACCGGTGAACACGGCCCTTGTCTCGGTTACCTCCTGGCTTTCGTCGTAATCCGTGCCGACGCAGCGGACCCACCAGTATTCGGGCTGGAGGTCTGCGGTGCTGTTCCACTGCACCGTCAGTTCCCCGCCGGAGCAGGAGACGACGGCCAGATCCCGCACACCAATCACACGGGAGGGGGTGAACTGTACAGTGCTATGTCCTCCGGCGGTGGAATGATTGCCGTCGTTTATCAGCTCCAGCCGGAAGGAGTAGAGCTTTCCGATGACCAGATTGTCAATGGTGACGGTGTGCCCGGTGAAGGATTTGGCCAGCTCCGGCTCTCCGTCGGCGGAGTAGAATACCTGCCACTGATCAGGCTCGTGGCCTTCCACAATCATGGACAAGGTGACGCTGCCATCCTGGCTGCCCATTCCGGCGGTGAGGGCGGCCACATTGGTGGTGCCTTCGGTGGTATAAACCTCGGAAACGGGCTTTGTCAGCTTGTGCAGGCCGCTTATCTGGACCTGGATGGTGTAGAAGGTACCCGGGGTCAGCTTGGTGAACTCCGCCACGCCGCTGCGCACATTCTGGGTGAAGGAATTCCCGTAGGGGTCGGTACAGACCACGCTGAGCAGCCCCTCCTGCACGTTGGAATCCACACGGACGGTGAGCTTACCCAAATCCTCTTCGACGGTAATGCCGTTTACGGTCTGCAAATACTCCGTGGAATAGTACATATATCCCCAGACACCGGCCGCAAGCAGCAGGCACAGGAAGAAGATGGTGAACAAAACACTGACGGCGGACCGCTTCTTCCGGGGCTTGATGACCACCGGCTCCACGTTGGGATGGGACTTCGGCACCTTCGGAGCGGGCTGCTCGTAGGCGCGGAGGAACCGGTTCATTTTTTCCAGCTCCTCATCCAGCTGCTCACTGTCCATGGTCTCCGGCGGGGCCTCCTCTTCCGCTGGGAGGTCTCCGGTGAGCCGGGAGAATTCCTCGGCTGCTGCGGCCTCAATGTCTGCGGTGGAGAACTCCAAAGGGGCTTCCTCCGGTGCGGCAGGAGCCTGGAAATCCAGATCAATGATGGGAAACGCCTCAACGGCAGGCTCCGGTGCTTCCTCCACGGGTGTTTCTTCCTCCGTGGTTACCGGAACGGGAAAATCGACCGGTGCTTCCGGTTCGGTCTCCGGTTCCTCTGAGGTATCGGACTGCTCCGGTTCGGCCTCCACGGGGGGCACCTCTGCCTCCGGCG
The DNA here is from genome assembly GCA_051867315.1 of Faecousia sp. Taxonomy (GTDB): domain Bacteria; phylum Bacillota; class Clostridia; order Oscillospirales; family Oscillospiraceae; genus Faecousia. The sequence continues at coordinate 300 of JBJDYM010000093.1, read as the reverse complement.
TCGCCTGTTCCGGTTCTGTACGATCCTCCTGCGGTTCCGGCTCGGAAGCTTCTGCAGGTGTTTGCCCAGCGGCATCTGCCTCGGGAGCGGGAACGGGGAATTTGGTGGTCTGGTAAATGGCGCCGTTTTTCTGCCCGGCTGCAGGACCGATGATCGGCTCCATAATGGGCACGTCGTTGATGGTGCCCCGCTGCATGTAATCGATCAGCGCCTGTCCCATTTGGGAGGGGTCCTCCCACCGGTCGGCGGGATCGGGGGCGCAGGCCTTCAGCAAAATTCCGGCCATCTCCTCGTCGGCAG
>JBJDYM010000092.1:0-27351 GCA_051867315.1 Faecousia sp. | reverse complement strand
AAAATCCCGATTCGCAAAATCTGCGGGGTAGGTCATTCATGCGTTTGTCGTGTCCCGGCTGTATTTCTGCTTGACTTTTCCCTCCGGCTGTGCTACTTTATCAGTAGATGCAACACTTGTGGTATCGGCAAGCGAGCCCTTTGAGGTGACACCCCGGTACAATTCTTGTGTTGCATCGTTTTTGTTTCCAAAAACAAATGCACTCCCATCGGGCAAAATAATTCTGTGAGTGTAATAGTGGTTTCCTCTTTGGTTTACAACTACACCCATGTTCCCTCTTATTCCATTAAGAACAACTGGTGCCGCAAATGTTATTGTACTTTTATTCCTGTTTTTGTGATTTTGATGTCCTCCTATTTCTACCCCTCTTTTAAGAACTTTCGGTAGTGCTGCAATTGCTGCTTTTTCCTCCGGCGTATCGCAGTATTTCATTGCATATTTTATATCGTTCTCGTTGAAGTAGATATATCCGTACCCATTTCTTTCTACTGCATAACCTGTTTTCTTCAGTATATCAATTGCCCATTTTGCTGCACTTCCTTTGTCCTTCATGTTTTCTGGCACGACCAAATTATCGACCGGATCCATTTCATTAAGAATGTCCGCTCCATTCTTAATTTGATCCTTTATCCCAGCAGTTTCTGGGTCATACTCCATTTCCCTGGAATAGTACTTCCCGCCACCGTCCCCGGTGGTGTTTTTTGTTGCCCCGGTGTTCTTTGCTGCCTTCCGCACATTCCGCAGAAACACGCCCACCTCACCGGCGACCCGCTCTGTGGCATCGGTTGCAAAGGCGTTCATCTTTCCCATGGCGTCGCAGACGATCTCCTCCAGCACTTCCTCCGCCGTCAGGCCGGAATCTCCGTAGGCGCTGGCATACAGCTGGATGATGGCGTCGATTTCCTCCGGGGAATAGCGCTCCAACAGGCTTTGGCGAATATCTTCCACATCGATCTCACCTTTGCGGATCTGCTCATGGGCCGCCTCGTGCCGGGCGATCTGCTCCGCCGTGAAGGTGTTGTCATCCACCCGGACGTACATGGTCCCGTTCACCACGCAGCCCCGGCTTTTCACCTTCATCTTGTGCCCGTTTCCGGTTTCCAGCGTCTCAATGGCGCCGCCGCTTACCGGCACGAATACCAGCCCGTTATCTTTTGCCACCTTCGCTGCGGCTTTGGTGTCTTCACTGTATGCTGCCTCCGTCACCCGCTGCAGGTTCCGGTTCTCGGTGCCGTTTTCCAGCCCCAGCTGGATGGAGGTTATTTTTTCAGCAGCTGCCGCAATCCCTCCGCCAGCTCCTTGCTGGCCGGATTGTCCTTGCGCTGCTGCCCCGCTTTCCACTGCGCGTACTTGTCCGCCGGAATACGCACGGTCATTCCATTGGCTGCCGTCTGATACAGTGCCTTCTCCTGCTGCTTCTTCATAATATCCTGCCGCCTTTCTGCCTTCATTGTAGGCCGTTTCAATTTGAGCTTGTGTCAGATAGCTGTTTGCCCCCGCCTTCTGGGCGTACCGCAGGGCAATGCCGCCTGCACCCATCTCGTAAGCGCTTTCCCATGCCGCAGTGAATTTGTTGGCATCCTGGCTCCTGCGGATACTCCCCAGCATCACATCCGCATCCATGCCGTTCTCGCTGGCAAACCGGCTCACGATCTCCTTCTGTTTGCCGGTATCCTGGGTCATGGCCATGGTGTCCTCCATGCTCCTGGCATAGTCCGCCGTCCTTGCCCTGGCATTCTCCTGGAACTCCCTGCTGCTTGCGATCTCGTTGATCAGCGCCTCGCCGCCCACAGCCGCCACAGTTTTCTTTTCCGCTTCCGTCAGCTCTTCGCCGTACGCCGCTTTGGTCAGCGCCTCCGCTGCTTTTTGGGGGTCCACCTGCTGAATCGATTCTCGGATACTCTTGTCCGCTGCCGATCCGGCTTCTGCTTTGGTATCCTGCCCCGCTTCCGTTGCATTCTGTTCTGTTCCCCCGGTCATGGCTTCCTGCCCGGTCGTTAGCTGATTTTCATATCCGCCGGAGACCTCATCACCCGCATTGTATGCAGCCCTGCCCGCGTCGAAAGCCTTCAAAACCGCTTCATCGGACAGCGGATACGCTTTAGAGATATCATATAGCCCTTCTGCAATGTTAATTTCATCCAGGCTGGCCCCGTTTTTCGCCATCTCGTAAATCTTATTGTAGGCATCAAGATAGCGTTTCCCCTTCTGATATTCAGCATCGTTTTCATCGATATTTTCCATGGATGCACGCTGCTCCGTCAAGAAGTCATCGATCTCCCTGTCAAAATCATCTTCGGCGCTTTCTGCAGAAGATTCTTCTCCCTGGGGCGCAATACCTTGATTCTGACTTTCTTGCTCTGCTTCTCTTTGCAACAGCCGCTCTGCGATTCTGTCCTCTGCCGCCCGCTGGAAGCTGTCCCGCAGCGCCTGACTGGCCTGCGCTTCCTGGGCCTGCAGCGTCTGCTCGTAGAGCTTTCCCATCTCCTTCTCTGCCTGCCGCCGCTGCCACCAGCTCATCTGTTCCAGCTTGTCATCGGCCCTCTGCTTTGCCAACTCCACCAGCTTCGATTCCACGCCGCTGCTCTCCGCCGCCTGTATCAGTCCCGGCCCTGCCTGGTTCTGGATGATAGACTGTCCGTCCTTCCGGTACTGGCTGTTCTGCTGGATCTTGTCTCTCACCTTTGCGGATTGCTGCGCAACCACCCGTGGCACACCCGTAGCGCTGAATGCGCCGCCGGAAATCAATCCGCCGTATCCCGCCCAGAATACATCAACGGCAGCATCCAGAATGGCCTGTTTCTTTGCTTCCTCCGGAGACAGGCCGTCTGCAATGTACTGGTTCTCCCGGTCTGCGGTGTCGCTGTTTGCGCCGAACATCACCGCCTCGGCAATATCGTTCGCAATCTCCGTGAACACTTCCTCGCTGGCCTCCACCCCTGCGGATTTCAGCGCACTAACGAAGAAATTCTTGAGCCCGTCTCCCCCCTGGTTTTTGATGATCAGATCCAGAGATGCATATTCGAACAGTGTTTCAAGCGCGCCGGAAGCCAACGCACCCATTGTAATCTCTTCGTCGGATGCCCCTCTCTCATATAGCTCCTGTGCCTTCTGTGCAGTGGCCCCCACGCCCATCGTGGCAGTGTAACCTTTTCCAAGCAGCATCACGCCAAATGCAGAATCTCCCGCACTCATCAACGCGTTGTAAGCATTTGCGACTGCCTTTTGCAGAAAGTTCGGCTCTTCCCCGGAGTTTTTGTCATACCCCATTGCAGCATACACATCATCCGTAGTCAGCCCACGAACTGTCCCGGCATATTGCTGTCCCCAATGTGCCTGGGAATACGGGTTGAAGTCACCGGCGATCATCCCGGAAATGGTATCAACTCCTGCAAGCAGGCTCCCCAGAACATTTGCCGGAACAGATGCAGCGTTTTCTAAAGCCTTCATTCCCCCACTTTCTTTGCCCCATGAACTCTGCAAACCGCTGATGTACTCTCCCAAGGCTTCCCGGCTCCACTCCACCTGGATTGCCTGCAGATATTCCTCCGCCTTCTCCGGTTCGGTCCCCAGCAGATACGCATATGTTTTTCTCTGCCCCTCCGTCGCACGGTCCCACATATTGTTTTTCCCGTATTGCATAAGCGACGGGACACCGCCCGGGAGATTCCCGTAATCCGAACCGTCTTCCTTGTTCGCAAGGTAAAATTCCAGTTTATTCCCGATTTCTGGAATTGTCGCACTATTTTGTTTTTCTGTATCTCTTTGTTCCTCCGTATCTCTACGGCTTTCTTTCTTGCTTTGTTTCGCAATAGTGCTTTGTCCTGCCAACATTTCTGCGTCAGATTCCCGGTAGCGTATCAAGCTTTTTCTGGTAGCCGCCTCCGTATCTTTTGCCGCCCGTTCTGCCTGACTGAGCCTTTTCTCTGCTTCCTGAAATCTTTCAACTGCAGAATTGTATTCTGATATCGCAATGTCGAATTCATCATCAGATGCATCGTACAGTTTCCTGCTTGCTTCATCCACTCCACGCAGTGCCGCTTCATACTCATCCGACGCCCTGGTTTCCTCATCGTCCATCATTCCCTGCAGGATCTCATTTGCTTTTTTCCTGGCATAGGTATATTCTCTGCTCCTATCACCTGACGGATTCGGGTTTTGCCTCGCGTAAAACTCCTCCCATGTCTCTCCGGTATTTGCAACAGAGGACAGCCAGTAATGATACAATCGGATATCATCCATATTCCCGGTTTTCCCAGCGTATTCAGCGGAAACATCATCATAGTCCGCCGCGTTCTTGGCAGTGTCTTCATATCCGGAAATCTTCTCCTGCCGTTCCAGCAGATTGGCCTGCCATTCCATCCGCTGTGCGCCGGAGCGCCACATGCTGACATTGGATTTCAAGTTTTGGATTTCCTGATCGATGGCAGTAATCTCTTGATTCTCCCTTTTGGCCACCGCCGCTGCTCTTTTCTGCTGCAGGTCCATCATTCCGGACTTTTCGTATTCGTCCGCATACTTGCTTGCCGACTTTTGCAGCATCCGCAGTTCTTCGCTGGTCAGCCCCTCCAGCGCCTGCTGATCCCGCAGCAGCAGGGACCCGTAGAGTTGCCCCATAACATCATCACTGTTGGCGGCCATCACGTCCTGGAAGAAATGGTCTGTGATCGTAATCCCGAATTTTCCTCCCTGCCCGCTTCCTTTGTACTCCGCCTCCACTTTCTCCATGGAAAGGTCCCGCAGCTGCTGATTCAGCACATCCGCTGATTTCCGCGGCGCCGCTGCCCTGGCTGCATATTCCTGGGTCCATTCCGTCCCTGTATCCTGTTTTCGATTCAACCACTCATCCTGGAATTTCTGGTTGATTACCTCCGCAGACCTGCTCGGCGCCGCCACCCGTGCCGCGTACTGCCGTTTAGTCTCCGCTTCCCGCTGCTTTTTCTGCTGCTCCGCCAGCCGGTCACTCAGTCCGCTTTTAAATTCCTGGTGTCCAGTATCAGATTCACGGAATCCTCCTGTCCGCTGCTGTGTCTCTTCCCGCTCTTTCTGCTTTGCCCTGGTCTGCTCAGTAAGTGTTTTTATTCCTTTCTGTCTGGCTGCCATCACTTCACTTTCTCTTTTCAGGTTTTCCAGGATTGCATACGGCTGAGCCGCCGCGTACTCCAACGCCTTTGTTTCCGATTGCAGGTTATCAAGTATCTGGTATCCGGCGGATACCGTTTTTTTCTTCGCCATAGCTTACTCCTTAGTTGTGCATCCTTCTCAATTCGTCCTCTGTCGGTGCACTCTTGATGTTTACCCCGTTCTGCGTGTTATTGATATTGTTTGTCAGAATATTGGCCTGGCTTTGGGTCAAAGCTCCTGCCGCCGTCAGCTGGGTAATCGCACTTAGTGCTCCGGATACATTCTTTGCCGCTCCACTGGCTGCACTGTTAACTGCCTTGGCGATTTCTGCATAGCTCGGTGTCCCGGATTTATCAGTAGCACTCCCTGACGCCGATCCCCCTCCGCTTACTGCCGCAGCCGCAGCTCTCGCCGCCGCACGCACCTGCTCCAGCCTGTTTCCTACGTACTGGTCACTGTACCCTGCCAGCTCCAGCAGCTGTGCATCCGGCTGCACGCCGATGGAAAGGAGGTAATCCACCTGTGCCATGGCCAGCTGCTGCTGATCCAGATAGCGGCTGTACTCCCGATCGTCCATATCGGCCCACATGTTATAGTCCGTGCTCCGCTCGTTGTCATAGCGGTCCGTTGCATAGTCCCGCTCCGTCTGCCAGGCTGCCAGATTGTCCTGGTACCGGCTGTAGTCCTGACTCTCCATGGAGCTCGCCAGGTTGAAGCGGTCCATCGCCGCCTGCCCCTCCATCTGGTATTTTTCCAGCGCCAGCTGATACAGTTCCGGCACCTTGTCGTTCAGCTGCTGCAGCTGGCTGTTGTAGGCCTGCTGCCCGGCCATCTGCGCGTAGCTGCTCCCATAGCCGCCGTTCATGGCCGCCGCCTGGCCCATGGTGTCCTGCATGGCCAGTTTTCCCTGCCGCTGATACTGCTGCTTATACTGCTGGTACAGCGGGTCCGTGTTCATGTTGTACTGGAACTGCGGCCTGTTCATAACGTCGTTTGCCGCCTGCTGCTGCGTCTGCTGCCACTGGCTCTGGTATTCCTCCGGCTTCTGCTGCAGCAGCTGCTCCAGCTGCTGCCGGTACTGCTTTACTGCATCGCTCTCTTCGTAATCTTTGAATTGATATGCCATCATTTCCACCTCACGATAATGTCAAATGTCCGTCGTTTCCTGCCCACAAAACATACTCCCCGATCAGCAGGCTCTGAATGGTTGCCTGTTTCGCTTTGAATTCCTGCACCTCTGCCGAGGTGATGTATAGCTTCCTGTCCGAGATATACGCAACCTCGATGTCGTTCTGGTCGAAAAAGGATAACCGGTCACTGACCAGCCGCGCAAATTTCCGGAATACATTTGCCCCGTCCTTCTCCACCTGTTCTCCAATTTCCACGCCATATCTTGCAATTCCGTCTTCACCTTCGTACAGCAGGCCGGTCCGAATGTACGCGCTGAACTGCCTGATTCCGCTTTCCAGCCCGGAAACATTCGTTGCAATCCGCTGGATCATGTTGTAGTTCTGTGTAACGTTCTTGTTCGTCTCCGTGATCTGGGCCGTTGTCTGCTCCCGGAAGGTGCCGAACGATGACGCCGCCACATACTGTCCATCCAGTGTCTTGGTAATCTCCGTCCGGTATGCATCCACGATCTCGGCGCTTTTGATGATCAAATCCTTCACCTTGCCAAAGGTCGCCGCCGGAGTATCCTTCTGCTGCTGTGCTGCCTTCCCAGCCGCTGTCTTGATCTCATATTCCACCCGCTTGGATTCCTCCAGCGCATGCTGCACCTGCTCTGCAAACTGCCAGAGGTAGCGCTGCATTTCCCGGATTGCCTCCTCCGGTTTCCTGGCTGTTATCACCGGCGGCATTCTGATGATATCCATGTCTCCTCCTTAAAAGTCCAGCATTTCGCCTGCATGGCTCTGCGCATCGCTGCCGTCTTCCATGGTCCTGACCAGGCTGTACACCCGGACCATGCCGGTCCCGCTGAGCCGCAGCCGCATCCAGTCGCACCGCCTTGGCCGGATCGGCAGCGTGAACGACCGCAGATTCCCGCCCCGAAGCAGCGCCACCTTGTGCCATATTCCGTCTCCGTCATACGAAATGTCCACCCGGAATTCCGCTCCCGGCTCCATGCTCATCCGCAGCTGCAGTTTAGAGATATATTTTTCCTCTGGCATCACTGTCGTCGCAAACCCGGAATTTTGCCGCAATCCCAGTTCCCCTGTGATTACCTCCCATTCCACCTTGCCCTCGTCAGGCTCTCCCTGCCCCGTGACGCACAAAATATTCCCGGATGTCTCGTCGATGCAGTACATGTCATTCCGCGCCCTGCACCAGGCCCTCGCCCGCATGGAATCCTCTTTGTGCCAGATATTTTTCCCGATGTCATACACCATCACCACCGGCACCCCGGTCAGCTCGTCCACCATCGATATGTAATACCGGTCACCCAGGCTCCCGGCAATCGCATCCACATACCGTGTCTTCCCCAGCACCGCCCCGATTTCCTGGGGCAGCGAGCCGTCATAGGCGCAGATGCCGGACCTGGATTTATAGATCAGCACTTCATTCACCATCGCCAGGCTCTCCCCGCAGCCCATCTGCACCCCCCTGGCCACCGTGTCCTTGATGCTGTACTGACTGGGCATGCTTCCATAAACCCTGTGGATATGGTCCTGCTTAAAAAACACCGGATATCCCAGATAGTTTGCCGCCCCTGTCCACTGTCCATCGCTTCCGCAGTTTCCCACCCAGCTGTCCGTGCTGACGCCCTGGAAGCAATTCCAATTCTTGAAATCCCCCAGCTTGCTGGCATAGATTTCGTTGACGATTTCCCCGTTCCGGGCCGCCCCGTACCGGCAGCCCCACAGCCGGTTTCCGGATTCGATCACAAAGTCGAGCTCCGGCATTCTTCGCGCTATGGTGATTTCGGCATCCGTGCTCTTGGCCAGCAGCCCGATGATTACCAGGTATCCGTCCCCTTTGGCCCAGATGACATGGCTCCCCATCAGCTCGGCAGCTGCTTCCTCCGCGCCGCTGATGTCCACGCCATCCCCCTCGGAAAAAGCCTTTTCTATCCCTTCCGCCTCCAGCTTAACGTATGTGGTACCGACCTCGACCCACATGGCGTCCACCTCGCTGTAAACCATCAGCCGGTTCGGCGTGCTCCCCGTGTCCACCCAGTATTGCCCGTCGCTGGGCAGCACCGGTGCCGTTTTGCTTTCAATCGCTCCCTCGATCTGCTCTCCGTCTCCCCGGCAAAGTGCCATATGCACCGTCCCGATGCTGCTCCACTCCGCCTCGATGTTCCCAAAGTCCGTTGTGTCCGCCGTGTTGATGTATTTTTTGTCCGGCAGGATGATCACATAGCTTCCCATTCCCACCAGTTTTTTCGGGCAATCCTCCGCCTGGGTGCTGAGATTCATCTCGATTTGGTATCCGTTCATCACGAACTTGCTCCCGTCCACCCAGCACAGGCTGTCCTTTTCAATCAGGCCCTGACAGCTTTCCGGCCTTGCGTAAACGCCCCTCCGTTTTCGCGGCGCCATGATCGGATATTCATCCGACGCCATGTTTTTTTCATCGTAGCTTTCCCCATCCGCGATCCGCGGATTGTGGTTATACCCGCCCCAGGTTTCCGTCGTCATGGTGGACCTTACCATTTCCGCCATCTCCGGGTATCTCAAAAGTACCGCCCCCTTGCTTGCACCGGCATGTGAGTTCTGTTGTACCACATCCGCCAGCCCGTCCGGTCCGCCTCAAAGGCAGCGTTGGAGTTATTAAACCGCCCGTACTCCGCCAGCGCATAGTCGATCCTGCTTTGCAGCCAGTGTACATACATGCAGTCGTAGGGCCCTTCCACCAGCAGCACGGTATCCTCGTCGGTGTCCTCCCCATAGTCCGGCTCCGGCAATTCCGGGGTGCCCTCATGTGTCAGAATCACCTCCCGCCACAGCTCCATATCCAGCTGCCGCAGCCAGGAGATCTTTTCTTTTCTTTCGAAGCTGTTCGGCTGCAAATCATCAGTCCTGCTGATTGCTTCCCCAATTGTCATATGTTTCACCCCTGTTCCAAAAAAGAGGCCACCGCCGTGGCCTCTTTCCCGTTAAGTCTTGTCCATCGCAGCGTTCTTTTTCGCCAGCTCTTCCTCGTATTCCTGGGCCTGCAGCTCCATCTCCTCCTGGTGCTGCAGCACCTCATACACGGGCTTCGGCACATCCACGCTCACGCCCCGCTGAATCTGCCAGAACCGGCCGTTCACGCCCACATGAACGTCTCCCTGCCCCTTGATCAGCGGCAGTTTGATCTTTACCGTTTCCGCAAACGGGTCCTTCGCGGCCTTCTTCTTCTCGGCTGTCTTCTCATTCTGCTTTTTCCCGGCAGTCTGCTCGTTGTTTGCAGTCTGCTCGTTGTTTGCAGTCTGCTCCTGGTTCATTTCTTCGCTCATTTTTTATTCTCCTTTTCTGTCCCCGGGGCAACCCCGGGGCTCAAAAATCAGTTGTGAATATCAGTTGGCTTCCGCGCTGGGGCTGAATGCGCTGCAGCACTCCACCCGATACAGATAGGCCTGGATCAGAATCTCTGCGGTTTTGATTGCCTTCCAGCCCACGGTAGCTCTCTGGTCCAGGGGGTCAGCAGAACCGGCGGAGCCCAGCTGCTTGATGATGGTTTTCAGACCGCCGCCTTCGATCTCGGTGATGCCGTAGGCGTTCTGGCCCAGGAACAGGCAGCCGAAAACGGACAAGCCCGTGGGGCAGCCGGTACCGGAGTAGATCTTTGCCTCGGAGCTCTGCACAAACCGCACGCCTGCGATCTTTCCGATCTCGCCGTTGTAAATCGCCTGGGCATTGGTGTACTTGTTTGCCTCCTCCCACTTGGGGTCCGACATCAGGTCATAAGCAACATAGGGGTGCAGAATGCACACATAGTCACCGTTGATGGTGGGCACATTGTTGCCCCGCAGCAATGCCACGATCCGCTTTACCACATCCACGGTCAGCACGCAGGTCGCATCCAGCGTTGCCCGGGAGGCCGGCTGGGTGCCGTCGCTCTTGGGGCAATAGTACACATTGGTGCCCGCCTGCAGCACATTCCGGGTGATGGTATCCAGCGTGACGCCGCTCTGCTTGCCAATCACCTTCGTGGCCTCCACCACATTGTTGTCGATGGCCGTCAGATCCAGCACATCGGACAATGTCACGTAGTCGCCGTACTGGCTCACCGTGGCCTCAACCTTGCTGGCGCTCAGCTTCTTGCCGTCGGGGGTCACGCCTTCGGTCAGCGGGGTCAGCGCTTTGGGAAGATCAGCATACTTGCGGAACTCGATGGTCTTGCCGCCTTTCTTGGGGATGGGCCGCTTCTGGCCGAACTGATCGTGGACCAGTTCAGGGCCTGCGGTTTCGATCAGGGTCCGGTCATAGAAGGTCTTATTCTCAACGCTCAGGCCGCTGTCGGTGGTCACGTTGGTATTGGGGTCACCTGCCATCAGCTGCAGGTTCACGCTCCATTTCATGTTGGTTTTCACGTTCATGTATATTTCTCCTTTCCTCATTTGGAGAAGGAAATCCGCTCTCCTCTCTCCACACGTCTCAGATAATCATTAAATTCTTCCTTGGACATTTTGGCCGGGTCCGCCGTCATGGTCGCCCCCACCTGGGAACCCATGCCGTTCTCCCTGGGCCTCTTGGCGCCGGCCGCCACCGCGTCCGTCACCTTTTTCTCTGCTTTGGCCGCCATTCTGGCTTTCACGTCGCCAAAATGCAGCGCCATATAGGCGCCCTCCATGGTCACGCCGTTGCGCAGCAGCTTCTGGAACTCAGGGTTCTGCATCTCCGTCTGCAAATCGAATTCCGGATACTCTCCCTTCATGGCCTCCGCCTGCTGCATCCAGGTCTGCATTTCCCGCTCTGCCATGATCTGCTTTACCAGGCCCTCCGCCCGCTGTTGCGCCGATCTGGCCTTTGCCAGCTGGAACTCCACGTCGGTGCTGTTCCCGTTTTCCATTGCCAGATTCTCCAGCAGACTTTTGTCGTTGGCGATCTTGTCCGCCAGAGCTGGGTCATCCACGCTCATGCCGTACCTGGCAGCCATCACCTCCAGCGCCGGGGCAAAGCTGTTGAACCGGTCCACGGTTGCCCGCAGTCCCTTGTTCCGTTCAAGTACCGCTTTCTGCACCCGTTTCCCGTAAACCTCCCGGAACTTCCCGTCTCCCTTTACCAGCTTGGTAAATTCCGCCTCCAGGTCCTCCGGTTCTTCCGCCGGTTCGCCCGGCTGCTCCTGCTGCTGCGGTGTTTCCGGCGTTTCTTCCTGCCCGCTCTCCTGCGGCGCGCCGTCGGCGCCCTCTGCCATCAGCTGCAGAAAATTCCATTTTTCCTTTTCCATGCTTCCTCCTGTCCGTTTCGGACGAAATGATAATCTTCCCTTAAGGTGGGAGTGCCCTTGTATCTTCCCGTAAGGTGGGCGACCCCATATCAAGTGGCATCCGCCACGCTGACATTGTTTGGATAGCTCTGCGCAATCAAGCGGCATCCGATTTCCAGCATTCTGAAAACATGCTCAGCCTCTTCCTCTGCCGTGACCTTCGGTTCGCATTCCAACCGGATTTCCCCCGGCTCCAGCAGAATCACCGGTTCCTGCGCCAGTTTCCCCCAGGTCTGCATCTGGGCCAAATACTCCGCCGCGGCGAAGCAAATGGCGCTGATTCCCGCGCACACAATATCCTGCCCGTGTGGCGCAAACCCTGCATGCCCGCTGGCCGTCATTTTCAGCCCGTCAAATTGGATTGTAATCATAAATCACGTCGGCGCGGTGCTGTCCGCCACCCGCTGCCTTGCCTTCTTCGTGTTCGCTGCTTCTCCGATCGGATTCTCATCCCCCAGGGCCTGCTGTCCCTGGGCGGTTGCCCCGGTCATCGCGCCCATTCCCGGCTCTGCCATGCCCATCTGCTGCATCACCTGCTGCTGCAAATTGCTGCCCTGCATGGCGTCCAGCTGCGCGGCCATGCCCATCAGCTGCTGCTGCATTATCTGCATCTGCTGATACATGGTCCCATTCTGCTGCACCTTCTGCATAATGGCGCTTTTCCGGTCAAAGTCCATCATGTCCAGGCATGCCAGCGCCTGGTCCGCCATCTGCGGGTTGAAAAATCCGGCGTTGTAGAACTGCATGGCCAGCTCGTTCTGGCTCAGCTTGCTGTAAGGGCTCTGCTTCTGGGCGGAAATCTCGATGTCAAACAGCGGCATCCGCGTCCCGCTGCCGTCATCCTGCTGGATGATTCCGGCGTTGCTGTACTGCACGTACCGCTCCTGCCCATCCCTGCCCATGATGCGAAAGCACCTTGGCAGCGTGTAGAACTGCCGAATCAGCTCCACCACCATCAGCACCACCTCCCGGAACGCCCTGTAGCTTGCCTTGTTGCTGTCCCGGCTGAGCTTGCTGCCTGCCTCCTGCATGGCCGCAATGGCGGAGGCCGCCGTCACGCCGCTCTGACTTCCTCCGGTGGAGATATCCCGGTTTCCGGTCACCTCCTTCAACTCGTCCACCTTGCTCTCCAGCACGCTGGCGTAAATGCTGCTCAGAGGCTTTCCGATAATAGGCTGGATGCTGTCCCCCAGCGCTCCCTCCACGTGGACGAAATCCTTTGTGTAGTCCGCGTATTCCTTTTCGTTCACGCTGCCGTCCGTTCGAATGAAATGCCTCGGCCTGGTGTTGGCCAGCAGGTTCTGCTGGATTGCCTGATTTCCCCGGTCGATGTATTCCTGGGCGCTCTTGGCCACGTCAATCAGCCCGAAACCGCAGGGGTATCCCTTGATCCGGTACAGCGGGTCAAACACAAACGGGTATTTTCCGTGTTCGTACCATCCGGTGTCCCGGTATTCTGCCTCGTTTTCCGTGGCAAACAGCACCGTATCCCCCACAAACTTGCAGTAGTGCAGCCGCCCGCCCTTCTTGTAGTACCAGTCCACCACCGCGCTCTTGCGGCTTAAGTCGATGGAATCGTCGTGAATGTAGCTTTTCACCGTTCCGGCATCGTTTCCCAGCCTCCCGATGCACGCAGGATACTGCTCTTCCAGCAGGTCCTGGTCCCACAGCTCCACGGTGAACACGTTCCGGCTGTCCTGGATGTCCCGAATCCCCGGCTCCCAGAAGATGTTGATCACATCCACCTCTTTGATGGCGATATCCCCCAGCCCGTTCAGCTTCCCGCTGTCCCAGAACACGCCGTAAATCCCGGTGCCGCCGCGGATTTTGTTATCCGCGTGGATATCGTAGGTTTCCTCGAAGTCGTTCTGCTGCAGGACCACCGGGATAATGCTTGTCAGCATCTCCGCCTCCGCCTTGTCTCCCTCCTCCCGGGGCAGGATGTTCGGCGTGGGGAAATTGTCCATGGCATCGGCGTGCTTGTTCTGGATGGCGTTGAACAGCCACCCCGAAGTCGGCTCCACCCCGCCGGTATTCTCCCTGCGCAGCAGCTCCCAGTGCCGCTGCTGGTACCACCGTTCATTCTCGATGATGTTCTGCTCCAGGTTGGCCTTCCCCTGCTGATATTCCAGCATGGTCTGCCTGGCCTTCTGGATTTCCGCCACCCCGATCTTCTGCGGTTCTTTCCGTTCTGCCGGCGCCGTCACCGTGTCCAGGCCCATCTTGCCGTTTCCCATCCCCGGCAAAACGCGATTGCTTCCAGGCAAAGCGTAATTGCTGCCCGGTATCCCGTTCCCGGCATCCAGCATCCCGCTGGCCGCCGTGCTCCCCGGCGCCAGTCCAACCCGTTCCAGCTCGGCCCGGACCTCCTCCGGCATCGGCATGTTTTCCTGTTCTTTTTTCTTCCCGTTCTTCACTCCTGGATTACCTCCATTCCCACTCTTGCCCGCCTGGGCATCAGGTCGGCCTTGTCAATCTCCAATGCCTGATACATTGGGCTCAGCTTGTATCTGTCCGGCTCCTGCTCGATGGCCGGTTTGATGGGCCGGGCCATGCAGAAGTAGCGCACCTCGTCCGCCACATGGTCCTCCCCGTCCGTGTCCAGGTCCTCCACGGATGTTTTGCTGTATTGCAGCGTGGGGATGGTGCGGATGAAGGCCTTGCAGTTGGAGAAGATATACATCATCGGCCGCCCATTCTCGTCAAAGCTCATCCGGTAGTGCATCTGCATCCACCCCGATATTCTCGCGTGGTCCCCCGGGCTGAAATAAACCTGATACCGTGCGGCCGTCTCCGCCACGCTCTCGCCCATCTCTGCATTCCAGATTGCCGGGTCCGCGATCCCGATGATCTTTTTCTCCTTCAGCCACCGGTGTTCCCGCTCGATTCTGGCAATATCCTGGAACACCATTTGCGGCGTCCACTTAACCCCGGTATTCGGCTCCCCGGTCCAACCATAGCTTTCCAGGATGCGGTAGGCTACCCCATCCTCGTCCACCGCCCACCAGCCGCAGCTGAACGGCTTGTTGTAGCCCCAGTCAAAGCTCCGGTAGATTTTCCAGTGCTCCGGGATTTCAAACGGCTTAATCACATGGGTGAATTTCCCGTCCTCGTAGTGCGCCGGATCGTCCCGGAATTCCTCGAAGAACTGCCCTTCAAATACATCCCATCTGCCATCAAGCCATGCCTTTCTCAGTTTCTGTGGCAGCTTCTCCAGCGACCGAATGTATTCCGGCTGCTTCTTTTGCAATGCCACATTGTCCTGCACCAGCGCCTGAATGAATACATAGTCCTCCGGGTGCTCGTCCGCCTCAAACCGCCGGTCGATGAACAGCCGCTTGAAGTATCCGTGGCTTGGCCCACCCGGGTTCAGGGTGTAATATGTCCGCTTTGGAAAATCGTTTGCTCCTCTGACACAGGCATCGATGGCAACCAGCCAGCTCTCCAAAAACTGTCCCGCCTCATCCGCAAACCAGACATCAAACTCCGCGCCCTGGTACTGCCCCAGGTCTCCATCGTTGTTGCAGTACCCCAGCTTGATGGTGCTTCCATTTGGAAACAAAAAGCGCTTTTCCGACTTGTTGTAGGTGGCAGCTCCCTTCGGAAGCATCTCCCGCAGCGGGTCGATGTGGTTGTTCAAAAGCTCCGGATATGTTCGCCTGGTAATCAGCACCTTGATGCCCGGATAGTTCAGGCACAGCAGCACCGCCTTCCATCGCACGAACCAGCTCTTCCCGCCGCTTCGCGCTCCGCCATATGCCACATACCGGTGTTCCTCAAGCAAAGCCAGCTTCTGCTTCTTATTCGGCTCCGGCATGGATATCCTACACGCCATAGTTTTCCGCCTCTCCCATCAGCTCCACCGTGACTGCATTGTTCTCCGGCAGCTTTGCCTCCATCTCCTGTTTGGTCTTTTCCGTCTCGGCTTTTGTTCGCTCCGTGTCCGCCTTTGCCCGCCGGGTATCCTGCTGCATCTTGGCGATCCTGGCCCGCTGCTCCTTCTCATCCAGCTTGCACCGGTCCCCGGTGATCTCCTGGATATCCCGCAGCGCCCCTGTGTATTGCCGGAATCGGGCAGGCTCCATCTCCTCCGGCTCCTGCTCCAGTGCAATGGCCAATTTTTGCAGCAGTGTATTGGCGATCTCCACCACCCCAGCCACCACTCCGGCCTTGTCCTCCGCCGCGCTGTCCACCATTTTCAGTGCCGCTTTGGCATCAGCTTCGGCTTTTTTCTCCGCCCAGCCATCCTCCCTGGCCCACCGCTTCACCGTGGATTCGCTTATTTTGTTCTCGCGCGCGAGGGAAGCATAGCTGTATCCACCGCCGATGTATTTTTTCATCAGCTTTTTCCGGTCCGCCTTCACTGCCATGCTTTGCACCCCCCTTTGCTACCAATTTTGCCACAGATAATCGTAAAAAAAAATCCACCCCCCTCAGGAAGATGAAACGCACTTCAAGCACCCCCGGCAGCATCATCCGCCGGAGGTCCTGCCTCTTGCCATATTGATTTTCGCAACAGGGCATTCCCGCCAGTTGCAGCGACATCGCTCCTGCTTATATTTCTTCTTCCGCTTCTCGTCTCCCCAGGCCACATGGACCCAGCACCCCTCCTCGATTCCCTCGCAATAGATTTTGCTCGGTTCCTCGGAGCAATAATACGGACACTGTACCCCGGAGTCGATATACCGCTTCCCCATCCTCCTTGCCCCCCATGTCCCAAAAGTTTACACATCTACAAGTTTTTAGTAAGCGGCTCCTCCCCGCATCTTCTCATGATACAATTATGTATTTTTCTTCTGTTCCGCTTCCATGGCTTCGGCAATCGCATCCGCCACATACCTGCAATATAAATATCCGTATTGGTTCGCTTCCACCAGAATCAGACGGTACCCCTTCGGTGCCTTCGGCGGCCGTCGGTCGCTGTAGCCCTTGCGAATCTTGACCTCCGTCGGCTTCTCCTCCTCCGGCTTCCGCTCGTTTTTAGTTGCCAGATACCGGTGCCCGCCCTGCTCCTGCTTCCAGTGATCAAACAGGTAGTTCGCCAGCCCCCGGTAATCCTCCCCGCAGTCCTCGCCGCCATACCGGCAGTTCTTCCGCAGCTTCTTGCATTCCAGCACCGTGCCCCATTCCCATGCACCCTTGATCTGCTCCTCCGTCAGTCCCTTGGACTGCGCCACCATGTGGAAATGAATCCGGTGCGTTGTCTTCCCCCGGCCCATGTAAATCCGGAATACCGCATCCGGATTGATCTTTTTCAGCGCCCGGCGGTACTTGCTTCGGATTTTCCGCGCCACATCCCACTCGAAAACCTCGTTATCATTATCGAATGTCAGGGTGCAGAACAAATCCCCCGCCCGGTAATTAGCCTGAAACGTCCGGTAATGCTTCCGCCTGGCCATCTCTGTCTTAAATTTCATGTATTCTTCCTCCGTCTTGAACCGCTTCCTGCTTTTCTTCTCCGGGTCATGTCGCAGCGGGTCCGCGTTGTCCGCCACATTGTAAACAATCTGCTCACAAATCGCCCCGCAGAAAATCCGCTTCTTCATCGTCTTCGCCATCCCCGCCACCCGCTTTCCTTTTTAATATACTTCCGTCTTCCCCCGAAAGAAATCCACCCCCCTGCCATCTCCGCTCTGCCCCGCCCCCGGCACAGCGCAAATGGCACTTTTCTTTATTCTCTATTTTCCTCTTGACTTTTATGCGCATTATACGTATAATAATATTGTAAGGAGGGAATACCATTGACACCCACACAAATTGAAAAGCTGATAACCGCCGATGGTTGGTATCATGTTGCAACCAAAGGTTCCCATAAGCATTTCAAGCACCCATCAAAGCCCGGAAAAGTTACAATTCCCCAACATCGCGGTGATCTGGACATCAAAACGGCAAATTCCATCCTGAAACAGGCGGGGCTGAAATAGCCCCACTGTCAAAGCAAATATTCAATTATTAGGAGGTTTTCTTTATGAAACTTGCTTATCCCGCCGTATTTTCCCCTTGTGACAGCGGCGTCGGCTATGTTGTAACCGTCCCTGATCTTCCCGGCTGCGTCACCCAGGGGGATTCCCTTTCAGACGCTATCCTCATGGGCCAGGATGCCGCCTCCGGGTGGGTTCTTGTCTCTCTTGAGGATGGCGAAAAGCCGCCGAAGGCCAGCTCCCCTGATTCCCTTTCTCTGGAACCCGGCGAATTTGTGTCCTACCTCGTTCTGGATATGGATAGCTATGCGGAAAAATACGGAGACAAATCCGTACGCAAAAACCTTACCATTCCCGCTTGGCTGAATACCTTCAGCGAGCAGCAGCACATCAATTTCTCCCAGGTCCTCACCGATGCCCTCACCGCTATCTATGAGCGTCAGCTCCCCTAACCCTCATCTCCCCCGGTCCACCCGGGGGAGATTTTTCACCTGCATTTTGTTTATCCGACGCGTTCCCGCATCATCTCAGCACCACAACGCGTCCTGCCTCGATGAGTTCGCCCAGTTCGCACTCGAAGTAAGCGGCGATATTCCGTGTCGCTTCCAGCTTCCAGACGCCGCCGTCCGCCTCGATCAGAGCGATCTGGCCATTATTGTCCAGCCGCAGCAGGAACATGGATTCCGGCTGCTCAACCTCCAGGAACGTGCGGAAGGGGCAGAGGCTGACATGGGGCCGCACCTCAACATTGGCAGTCAGTGCAATGCCGCTTCTGGCCTCCACGGTCTGAGAAACGCCGTTGTCGTTGGAGGATACCTTGCTCTCATTGCTCACGCTGGAAAGCAGCTTCAGCAGATACTTGGTATCCTCATTGGGGATGTACAGGGACTGTAGCTGAATCACCGCCTCCTCATGGCTCATAAAGGTGCCGGTCTTGACCCTGGGCGTGTCCGCCTCGCACTCATACAGCCAGCAGCGGTCCATCTCTCCGTCCAGCGTGGTAAACACCCGCACCTTGCGATAGTCCACCACCTGAATGAGCACCTGGTTACCGGAGAACTGGATGTTGGCCTCGTTCACCACCATCTTGCACACACTTTCCAGGCCGGTGAGGCTGATGGACTTGGGGAAGTCCTTCTTCGGGTCAATGCGTACCAGATCGGCAGAGGCGTAATGCTCATTGCCAATATCGTACACCTTGGGGCCTGCCATCTTCTCGATCTTCTCAATCATTGCTTTCAACATCGTTTTTTACCTCCTGTTATTTCATAGCTGCCACTTTCAGCAGCTTGGGTTCTTCCTGTACTCTTCCATCCATGCCCACCTGGCCGGGCACCTGGGGCGTGCTCTCCACCAGTACCATCTCCCCGGTCTCCGGGTTAGCGGCAATGCCCAGGGTGGTGCCCACAGGCGTAACCGGTGCCAGGGTGCTCTTTGCGCTGGCGGAAATCTTGATGTACTGCCGGTTCTCGTCCGGCTTCAATTCGATGGTCAAAGTGATTTTCCGCTTGGCGCAGGCCTCAGTGTTCAGGTCGAGGATATTGTCAACGGCCTTGCCCACCTCGTAGTCCACCCGCTCCTGGATGGCACCCCGCGCCATTTGCAAAATGCTGGTCCTGTTTTGTTCCATTTTTACCGTTCCTTTCTTGTTTCCAGTGCTTGTCAATGCACCGTTTATTCAGAATTCCTTTCCGTTGCATACCATACATCCTGGCCTTGCTCATACGTCATCCTCCACAGGATGCCCCAAACACCCTCTCTTCGGGTCGAATTTGTCACATTCCTGGTTTCGGATATACTCGCAGCCCTCCGCCAGCGCTTCCGCCAAGGCCAGCCGAATCTCCCGAACGGACCGCAGCGGCTCTCCGGTCTCATCGTCATACAGATTCCCAATCCACGTTTTCAGTTCGGAATCCGGCATCCCAATGGCCCCCCGGACGCTTATGGAGATATGCCGTATCGTCTTTCCCATGATGTTCATTCCTCCATCCATTTTTCCGCCGTCCGCTTTCTTACCGGCTTTCCCCCTTCCACCTTGTAGCATTGCAGTTTTCCGTCTTCGTAGACAAAGCCAATCTCCTCGATCCACGCTTTCAGCCGCGGCTCGTTTAACTCCCGATCCTCGTAGAAATCCTTCAGGTCCCGCCGCCACTGCCGGTTCAGCCGCTCCATGCGTTCTTCCCCGAATCCGCACTCCCCGGCAATCACCATCTGCCCGATGGTAAACGCCACGTTCTGCGCTTCCTGCCGGTTCGCAACAAACCATTCCGCAATCTTCCGCCGCCGGCTGTCCGAAAGGTCCGCAAATCCCGTGATCGGGTCCGTGATCAGGTCCCCACAGTCCCCGCTGTCCAGCCGCAGCACCATCTCTTCTCCCGCCCGGTAGTATTCGGTGATAGCCGCTCCCCATGCCGTGGCCAGCTTTGCAAGCCTCTGGAGCCCCAGTTTATGGACATGGTTCGCTCCCTTAATCCCCAGCACGCAGCAGCACAGCGCCGCGTCCTTCCGTTCCGTCATGCAGTCATCCTGCAGTTTCTTCCTCCGCTTCGGCGACAGACGCTCCAGCTCTTCCGGCATCTCCTGTGCCCACATGTTTCTCCCGCTCCTTCCTGCATTTTTCTGACCGCGCCGCACCGCCCAGCCGGTTCTGCCCCCGGCGCTTTGCGCTCTCACTCAGCCGCCGCCGGATGCAATCCCTGCAATAATGTCCGTTCGGCCCAGTTTCAAACACCCGTCCACAGTCCTCGCATATTTCTTTTGCCATCTTACACGTCCTCCTGTTCTTCCAAGTCAAACAGACTCGGCTGCTCCACTTCCGCTTCCTCTGCCCGCAGGTACCCCACCGCATCTGCAAAGTACCCGCTGTTCAGCTCACAGCCGTATCCCTTCCGGCCCATCCGCACCGCCATCATAGGCACGGTGCCCAGTCCGGAGAATGGGTCAAATACCAAATCCCCCGGATTGGAGTACCGGTTAATGATCCGCTCCACAATGTCGATCTGCAGCGGACACACATGCAGCTGCTTCCTTCTCTGGCTCTGGGTGGTGTTCAGTGTCTTCATGCGGCTGATATCGTCCCACACATCATCGCAGACGGATGCCGGCGGTACCGTCATGAACTCTTTGCTGATGGCGTCCCGCTGTTCCAGAGCATAGGACAGGGCCACATGCTTGTCATAATCATAGACATGGCTCTTGCTGTACTCCCGGAACCTGCGCATCCGGTCGCTCATTTTCAGCCTGGCCAGTTCCTCCGGTTCCAGGTTCCGATCTCCGCTGGAACGCCAGAAAGCATGGGCGTCCAATTGCCATTGGCTCAGTGGATACTCTTCTTTCCGCTTCTCCACCCGGATGTCCGCATAGGCTTTGGAGCGGTCTGTTGGCAGCTTCCGAAACAGAAGGATATATTCCGGGCAGCCAACGCCCATCTTGGTGCCGTCCTTGCACTGCTCCGTCCATCCCAGCCGGTAGGTCTGGTTGTTCTCCCGCACCACATCCGTCACCACGGTGATCATGCCGAAGTAGGCAAAGCCGTGCTGCATGTAATGCTGGATGCACATGGCATGGAACGGCTCCATGGTCGGCATTCCCGCCCCAGTCACATTCCCGAACAGCACCCGGTCTTTTACATGGATTGCCGCCACCCGGCCCGGCTGCAGGATTCGCAGCAGCTCCGGCGTCAGGAAATCCATCTGCTCAAAGAACCTGGCCGTATCCTCGTTGTGCCCGAAGTCGTTATAACTCGGGGTGTACTCATAATGGTTACTGAATGGGATTGATGTATGAATCAGGCCGACGGAGTTGTCCTCCATCCGCCGCACTTCCTCCACGCAGTCGTTATTGACCAGCGTCCAGTTTTCCCCTTTGATTTCCACACGTTCCACCCCAATGCTTCTTGCCATTTTCTCCGCCTGCCTCTGCCCCAGCAGGCCGTATTGCTTCACGATTTCCCTCATTTTCTCCTGGAGCTTGTTGTGGTTTTCCCACTTTTCCAGCAGCACCCGCCAGATCTGTTCCTCCGCCTCCGTGAAGATGACATCAATAATCACCTGCTCACTCTGGAGGAAACGGTAAATCCGGTGGATGGCCTGGATAAAATCATTGAATTCATAGTCGATTCCAATGAAAATAGCCCGGTGACAATGCCGCTGGAAATTACACCCGGAACCGGACAAGCTCTTTTTCGTGGCGAATAATCGGCAGCGACCTTCGGAGAAATCAATCACTCGCTTTTCCCGCTCGTCATAGTCCATAGAGCCGTAGATATCCACCACACCTGGGATCTCCTTCAGAATGGTCTCCCGCTCATATTCCAGGTCATGCCACAGGATAAAATGGGCATCCGGGTCGCTTTCCACGATCTGCTTTGCCATGGTCACCCGTGCCGCCACGGATTCCCGCTTTTCCTTCGCCGCATCCTGCAAACTGACGGCGGCGTCCCGCATCATCTTAACCTGCCCGTTTTCGTCCACTACCTCTCCGATTCTGGATTTGATGATATGCGTCCGTACATCCAGCGGCGGCAGATCATATCCGGTGTCATCATACCCCAGATCGGAGGGCTTGCTGAGAAACAGCGCCCAGGAGGACACCCAGAGCCAGAATTCTTCCTCCTTGTGAGGGTACAGCGTCAGGTTGTTGGCCTTGGTGCTGTCCCGCTGAAAAAACCGTGTCAGGGCCTGTCCGGTGTCCATCACCTCCAGGTACCCGGCATAGTGAATCAGTTCCTTGTACCGGTTCGGAGAAGGCGTTGCCGTGGCGACCAGCTTGTATTGCACACCCTTGAAGAGCTCCATGAAGGTCTGAAAGGTCTTGGAACCATAGGACCGCAGCACGCTGGCTTCATCCAGCGCTGCCCCCGCAAATCTGGTCGGGTCAATGTCACCATCCCGCACCCGCTCATAGTTGGTCATCAAAATGCTTCCCTTTGCAACCTCAGCTTCCTGTATCGTGCGCACGTATATTGGTGCCTCCATGCCCAGCAGCTGCACCGCATCCCGGGTAAACTCCTGCCGGACGCCCAAGGGCAGCACGATGAGAACTTTCCCCTGCTCATGCTCCGAAACCAACCGGCACCACTCCAGCTCCTGCACCGTCTTCCCCAGGCCAAAGGCTTCAAACAGTGCCCGCCGTCCTCCCTTGATTGCCCACATCACCGCATCCCGCTGGTGAGGCTTCAAGGCTGGATTTATTTCCTCCGGACGCACCTCAAACCCGCTGACCGGGGCAACCTGGATTTTGCTGTGAAGGAATCCATCATAGTCCATCATGATCTCTCCGCCCGCCTCCTCTTCGCTTCCTGCACCAGCTTCTCCTGCTGCTCCCTGGCCGCCCTCTCCCGTTCATATTTCATGGCCTTATACTTCCCATAGGTCATGTGCAGCCTCGTGGCCATCAGCGCATCCCGGGACAGCTGGTCCATCTCCTTCTTTTGGCTCATGCGATTCTCTCCTTGTCTTCCTCCGGCCACTTCTTGTCCCCCTGGTAAATCCGGATGGTATCCCGTGTCCGGTAGCATAATAGGTGCAGCCAGTCTTCCCCGCCCTGCACCACGGCGTATTCCTCCGGGTCAAGCCCGTTGCGTTCCATGATCAGCTTTTCCCGGTTTGTTGGAATGCGGTAATTCATAAATCCCGCCTCCGCTTCGGCGCCATAGGATCATATACGTCCCATTGGTGTGCTTTCATATGTTCGTTTTTTCTGGCCACCGTGGCGCGGAATTCCCCATATTTCCCGCACCGGTCATGGCACCCCGGGTGCCGCTCTGAGCATCCCTTGCAGGGTGCCGTCAGGTCCCTTCGCCGGGACCCCATTTTGCTGTTTTCCAATCCTTCCATATCCATCTCCCCATTGTTTTGAATAGGGCCCCCTCGCGGAGGCCCCTCCAAATTTACGCTGTGCCATAGGTACCAGCTACCGCACAGCTGCCGTCTTTCCGTTGCGCCACGGGTCTTTCCCCGTCGTAAAGAAAGGAAGTATACCTATCGGCGCAGTCCCTGTGTAGCCCCAGGGGGAGCTTTCGCCCAGCCGGAGCGCCAATCCCGGCTTTGGCCTTTGGTGGTTCCGCTCGGATTCGAACCGAGGTATCATGGATTATGAGCCCAGCCCTCTAAGCCACTGAGGTACGGAACCGAACGGCGGGACGGGCCGGAATCGGACCAGACTTTCTCCTGTGGCTATCGCACTTTTCACCCCAGGGCCCCACCAGGGAGCCGTCCCATATTGGCGCATTCCGCTGCTTTCATCCGCGGGAGGTGTTTCCACCCAGCCGTCGCGCCGCTATCCGGCTTCGATTTGAAATAGGAGGTTGTCCACTTGGCGCATTCCCTGTGCAGTCCCAGGGGGAGCTTACGCCCAGCCGGAGCGCCAACCCCGGCTTTGACTCTTGGTGGAACAGGCCGGACTCGAACCGGCAGCCTCCTGATCCCAAATCAGGCGCGCTGCCACTTGCGCTACTGCTCCATCTGCGTCCGCTTCCGAACCCGGCGGCTAACCCGGCAGCGCTGGCGGACCTGCCTTTCGGCAGCGCTGATGAGAAGGAGAGAAACCCAGGCTTGCAAAAAGCCCCTGCGCCCCGCAAGGCGCTGGCGGCAGCCCTTCGGCTTGAACAAAGCGGAGGCCTTCCCCGGCTGCCATCTCTCCCCCTTTTTCGGGGGAGGTCTTGATTTCTCCATCAAACTGTGCTATACTACCCTTGTCCATATCCCCGACCGTGTACCTGTCCCCACAGGTATGCGGTCCTTTTTTATTTCAGCGTCACGTTCACTCACCCTTCTCTTACCGTCTGTCTCGATGCTGTTCATTCCGGCATCCCAGGAAATACAAAATGTACCCTTTTCACCCCGTCCGTCTTCTTTCCGGTCTTTTCTTCATGATCCCATACAGGAGAGTCTTCGTCCGTGATGCACTGCTTGATCAACTCCTTGAACGCTTTCGCGTTATCCGAGTTCATGGATTTGTGAATCTCTCCGATCAGAAAAGTTACATCCGCCAGGATTTCCAATCCGCTGCCTGCCGCCGCAATCGTAGCGCGGTTTCTTTTTACATCCAAATCTACCTTCAGCATTCCGTTCTCCTTTCCTTACCGCAGTACCACATGGATGCAGCCCTCACTCAGCGGCACCCGCTGCCCATGTACCAGCGAGAAAACCATCTGATCCTGCCTGTCAAATTCCCGCTGAGCCTCGCTCTTCCTGCCAAGCTGCTCGTTCAGGCCTTCGATCTGCTCCTCCAGCTCCCGGATTCGCTTGCGCAGCCATTTGCAGTTCTCCCCGAAGGCCCGAATTGCCTCCTGTTCCGTCATTTCCTTCACCTCATTCCTGCTTTGTCCCACTCCGGCAGCATCGCCGCCACCAGGATGGTGATCAGTACCGCCCAAACCCAGCTGTTCATTCCGTCTCCTTCTTTCTCCTGCGGACGATCTTCGTGGCCACATAGGTGGCACCAAACCTGCGCCGCCCGCAGAGCCCGCAGGTGATCTTGTTGTTCGCAGGCCTCGGCAGCTGCTGCAGCCTGTATCCTTCCTTCATCTTCTCCGCGCAATCGTGGCAGAGTTCAATTTCCTTCGGCATTCTATTTCACCCCCAACTGTTCTTCCAACCAGCCAATGTATGCAAGCGCATCCGTCGACTCGTTCTTGCATCCTCCACTCTCTCCATAATACGGGCATTCATAGCAAGCGCCTCTCCTGCAGCACTCCATCCCGATCATCAGCTTTCCCCGGTCCACCGGGCACTTCTTCTGTTCACTCACGACACCTTCCCTCCTCTCGTCAGGCAGGCCATGCTATCCGGCCCCATTCTCAGCTTCTCCGCCAGCAGCAGAATCTCCTTCAGCTTCAGGCTTCCCGGGTCCCGCATCCGCACCCGGAGCGTATCTCCGTTCATCCCGGCGTAGTCCGCAATGGCGCTGACGCTGTTCAGCCCCAGTTTCGCTCCCGCCGCCCGGATTTCCTTTGCAAAATCCTGCGCCGCATGTTCCGCGGCCTTTTGTCCGATTCTCGACATTTCCATCAACCTTTCATTTTCTGTTATTTCCCTCCGGCTGCTCCCGATTCCAGCAGGCCTCACAGCTTGGCATCTTCAAGCACAGCCCTCGTTCCTTTTTCTCATAGCCCCAGCTGCACGGACACTTCACCCGCTTGTCAGCCGGATCCTTGTGCCCCATGTCCGGGTATTCCAGCACCAGTCTGGCCCAGAACGTCATTCTCTTCCTCCACGATTTTCAGATACCCCGGCTTGCTGCCCTTCGCCAGCGCCTGCATGATGTATAAATAGCAGTCGCTCCAGTTCCCGGCGTATACCCGCAGCCCTGAACTCGTAACCACACTACACCGGCTCATCCCCGTCCCCTCACTTCTGCGGAGCGCACAAGCATCTTGCCAGCGTCGCCTTGTTGATCCGTCGGTTCACGAATGGATAGTGCTTCCGCACCGAATCCTTTGTTTTGTATCCGGTGATTTTCATCACCTCCTCCATCGTCAGCAGCTCCCGCTCCGGGTACAGCCGGTTCAGCTGCTCGATGGTATTCCGGTAATCCGGGTACTCCCGTCCCATATCCTCACGCCCCCCTTCTTTTCTTCTCTCTTCTCCTGCTGGCTGGCCGCCTTTGCATCCACCCAGCCCTGGACATACCGCTGGTCCCCATGATCCAGCTTTTTGAAGTTCGTGATGAACTCCATAGCATCCTGTTTGTCTTCTGCACTCATGCAATAATCTCCTCCTTTTTGTAGAAATCGGTTGACCTTCTTTTTTCTTGTCTGTAAAATAGAATTACCCAGGTACCTGGGAACACACAGAAAGGTGGTGATGCATAATGGAGCTTCTTAAGAAAGCCTTTATGCGAATCCCACACTGTGTCCCCGGTAACTCTCTCACAGTATCCTGATTAGCACATAATCAGGACGGCTCGCCTCCGTAAGTGAGAGGGCCGCGGTGAAACGCCAATTGCCCTTGGTGATGGAAAACCATGGGAACCCAAACCCAGTAAAAAAATACGGTGTAGGTTTTCCATCTGCGCTGCGGTGGTGTGATGAACGGCAGAGGTGGTCGGTTCGGGGGCAACCGTTCCGCCCATCTCTCCGTCCCCCCTGGGTAACTCGATTTTACAGACAAGAAAGGAATGTCTCTCATGTCCCAAAAAATCCACTTCACCGATAGCGAAAAACAATTGATTTTATACATCCTCCCCTTGACCGGCTATGTCATCGATGACGCCCGCATGGAACTCCGCATTGATATCCTTAGCGACGGAATTTCCAAAAAGTTTTTCAGCAATCAGTCTTCTTTCTCCGTCGCTGAATTGGAACTCATGCGTGATGCCGTTTCCCTCGCTCTGGATATTTCCTTCGGTAAGAATCCCCCACTCCTTCGCGAGTCCCTTGAGGATGTGTATTCCGACCTTGCTCGTGAGCGCATGCCGCTTCTTCTCATAAAGCATCGCCTGGACTCTTAACCGTGCGATAAGTGCTCGTTTGTATCCGGAATCCATTTCCTTTGGAATGTCCCAGATAATATCTTCCGCACAATTTACCAGAATCTTCCGTTTGTACTGCTTTCCTATCTCCCCTCACCTCCCCTATTCTCATTTCAAAGTTCAACTCTATCTAAAATGGGCGGCGGTTGTCTCCCCATTTGCCGACGGGTAACCCGTTAGTTATCTTTGATTACAGTATAGTTATCTTTGCTTATTTTGTCAAGTATAATTTGTTATCTCTGATTACTTTTTTCTTGACTTATTTAAAACCGTGGTGTATGCTATTCCCAGAATCAAAAGTGAGGTGATCTAAATGACCGAAAACGAACGTATCCGCATTATCCGCAAAGACCAGAAACTAACCATGGAGGAATTCGGTAAAAGGCTCGGCGTTTCTAAGGTTGCAATTTCTAATATT
>JBJDYM010000091.1:0-2105 GCA_051867315.1 Faecousia sp. | reverse complement strand
GCTGAGCCAAAATCCCTCGCCGTCAGCTCTTGCCGATTTCATCAGAGCTTCCTTAAGATAACAAGCACGAAATTTATTTCAGAAGGCTATTGATATATCACGATTTCGTGATATATTATAAGTAACCATAAACAGGAGGTTTCAGCCATGCCAGTTTTATCCAGATTCTACGGGATCGTTATTCGTATGTACTTTCAGCAGGCGGAGCATAACCCACCGCACATCCACGCCCTTTACGGCGAGGATATGGCCGCCATTGACATTCAGACAGGCGAGGTGCTGGAAGGCCATCTGCCGCCCAAGGCGCTGGCTATGGTGCGGGAATGGGCGGCGATTCACAAAACGGAACTTCTTCATATGTGGCAGACGCAGGAGTTCAAGACTCTTTCGCCCCTTGAGTAAGGAGATGATACGATGTTTCATAAGGTTAAAGCGGTCAGCGCTCTCCCGGACTATCGCCTGAGCGTGCAGTTTGCGGAGGGCATAACTAAAATCTATGATGTAAAGCCTCTGTTTGTGAAATGGGCACCGTTCAAGGCCCTCGAAAATACGCCGGAGCTGTTTTTCGGTGTGGAGGTTGATATGGGCGGCTATGGCATCGTTTGGAACGATGATCTTGACCTGTCTTGCGACGAGCTGTTCGAGAATGGCAAGACGGTCAAAACGCCTTTCGACGGGCTCATGGCCTTCACTGACGCCACCCAGCTATGGGGGCTGAATGAAAGCACGCTTCGCAAGGCGATTGCCTACGGCAAGCTGATCAGTGGCGTTGATGCCTGCAAGTATGGAAAGCAATGGGTCATTTCCACGGAAGCGATGAAGCGGGAGTATGGGCAGCCGAAAGCAGGGAGATAGTATCTGCAGATCAAAAGATTCCGGAATGTGAGGATTATCATGACACTGTTAGAACCGACGATAGCTATAAAAAAAGAGAAAAGCTGCGGAGCCGTGGTATTCCGCCGGGAAAAGGGCGGCCTTGTCTTTCTCATCGAGACCATGGCACTGGG
This sequence comes from Faecousia sp., assembly GCA_051867315.1. Lineage (GTDB taxonomy): Bacteria > Bacillota > Clostridia > Oscillospirales > Oscillospiraceae > Faecousia. The sequence goes on along the minus strand of JBJDYM010000091.1, from coordinate 1,098 downwards.
GCACATCTCCCTGCCCAAGGGGCATGTGGAAAATGGTGAGACCGAGGAGGAGACTGCTCGCCGGGAGATTTGGGAGGAGACCGGCCTTCGCGCCAGGGTAGACACCCGCTTTCGCCATACCATCAGCTACTCCCCCCGCCCTGGGGTGGAGAAAGACGTGGTGTTTTTCACCGCGGAGGCGGAGGAAGGGGATATCACACCCCAGCCGGAGGAAGTGCGAAAAGTGGAGTTTCTCCCCATGGAAGAGGCGCTGGACATCCTGACCTATGCCTCCGACCGGGAGGTTCTCCGTGCCGCCGGGGATTACCTGAACGCTGAAGCGTAAGAGTGCTGCCAGGGGTATAAAGAAACGATGATTATATCCGTGAGAGGGCGGTTTTCTGGCCCGATGTCGCCAAGCTAAATACCGGTATCCGGTGCCATTCACCCAAACACGCAAAACCTACGGTGGGCGGGGTGGAAATGTTGTACCTGGTTCGATTCAACAGACAGCACTTACAAACGTTAAAAACCCTTTCCATGCCAAAGCGGCGCGGAAAGGGTTTTTCTTATTATTTGTGCTTGGGAACCTCTGAATCAATCGTCTGCGGCTGGGCGGCGGGTCTTTTGCCCCATCCGCGCAGTACCAAAATTGGGAAATACACAAAGTATTCCCGGGGGTTTGGTACTTTCGGCTGAGCCAAAATCCCTCGCCGTCAGCTCTTGCCGATTTATTCAGAGGTTCCCTTGAAACCTGTTTTCAGTGCCCCCACCGGGCAGGCTTTCACGCAGTCGCCGCAGCGGATGCATTCGGGGCTGTTGGGGGTTATGCTGGGGTCCACGCACATGCGGCAGACATTGGCGCATTTGCCGCAGTGGACGCATTTGCTTTCGTCCAGGTCGGTGCGGTACAGGGCGAATTTGTTGAACAGGCTGTAAATGGCTCCCAGGGGGCACAGGTATTTGCAGAAGGGCCGCCAGATGACGAGGCACGCCCCCACAATGATCACCAGCAGAAAGGCCTTCCACAGGAAGATGCCGCCTAATTGGGCGCGAACCATGCCATCCCGGAGGGCCAGCAGAATTCCTGATACTGTGCCGGAGGGGCAGAGGTACTTG
>JBJDYM010000090.1:0-2108 GCA_051867315.1 Faecousia sp. | reverse complement strand
CACTGGAGGTGATCATTTGCCCTCGATGTATGCCCACGCCCGTTTTTCGCAGCAGGCGGCCAAAGCCCTGCCGGAGCATCTGCGGCTGACGGTGCAGCGGTTTGGCCGGCTCTATGACGTAGGGGCTTACGGGCCGGATTTCTTCTTTTTTTATCAGCCCCTTTTCAAAACCAAAATGGGAGCCCTGGGCAGCCAATACCATAAGATGACCGGTAAGGAATTCTTCGAAGCGGCTGCCCGCCATTTGCAGCAGGCTCCCTCGGAGGGCGGCCGGGCCTACCTTTTCGGTGTGCTGTGCCACTACGCGCTGGATTCCGTCTGCCATCCGCTGATCTGCCAGGTCAGTGCCGAAGGCAGCGTCGGCCATACCGAACTGGAAACGGAATTTGACCGCCATCTTTTGACCCAGGACGGCAAGGTCCCCGCCCACCGGCAGAACCTGGGCCGGAACATGCACCTGACCTGGGGCGAATGCGTCACGGTTTCCGGCTTCTACCCCCCGGCCACCGCCTACACCGTCCGCCAGGGCGTGGGTACCATGTCCCTTACCTGCCGGGCCCTGACCATGAAAAACCGGAAGCTGCTGGAATCCCTGTTCCGCCTGGGGGGCGAATACGCCTCCCAGATGGTGATGTACCCCCGCCCCAACCACCGCTGCGCCCAGCTGATCGAGCCGCTGGAGCAGCTCTATGCCCGGGCGCTGGAGCGCTATCCCACCCTGGCGGCCCAGCTTGCCGGCCACCTGGAAAACGGAACCCCCCTGGGGCCGGAATTTGATGCGGCCTTCGGTTAAACGCAACAGGAGAGAGAAAAATGAAAAAACTACTGAAAATGCTGAACCTGACCCTGCAGGAGTGGAACTGGGTGCTCTATGACGTGGGCAATTCCGCCTTCATCCTGCTGGTCACCGCCATCGTGCCCATCTACTTTGGGTCGCTGACATCCGCCGCCGGACTGACCGAGGACCAGCGCTTTGCGTATTGGGGCTATGGCCTTTCCATTGCCACCATTGCGGTGGCCCTGATTGGCCCCATCTGCGGCACACTGGCGGATCACCGGGGGTTCAAAAAGCCGCTGTTTACCGTGTGTATGGTGCTGGGCGCTTTGGGCTGTGCGGCGTTGGGCATGGCCTGGTCCTGGCTGTCGTTCCTGGCGATTTTTGTGGTGGCAAAGATCGGCTTCAGCTCCAGCCTGGTGTTCTATGATGCCATGCTGCCGGAAATCACCACCGAGGAGCGGATGGACAATGTGTCCTCCATGGGCTATGCCCTGGGCTATATCGGCTCCGTCATTCCCTTCGTGGTCTGCCTGGTGGTTGTGCTCAATGCTTCGTCCTTCGGCCTGACCACCGTCTCCGCCATGGTCATCGCCTTCTGCATCACCGCCATCTGGTGGGTGGTGTGCACCCTGCCGCTGCTGAAATCCTACCGGCAGCGGGCCTTCGTGGAGCACACCGGCAACTCCCTTGTGGGTTCCTTCCGCCGGTTGGGGAAGACCTTCCGGGAGGTCAAGCAGCAGAAGCATATTTTCCTGTACCTGGTTGCGTTCTTTTTCTTCATCGACGGTGTGTATACCATCATCGGCATGGCCACCAGCTATGGTTCCTCCCTGGGGCTGGACAGCACCGGGCTGCTGCTGGCGCTGCTGGTGACCCAGCTCGTGGCCTTCCCCTGCTCCATCATTTTGGGCAGGCTTTCCGCCCGTTATGATACGGTGCTGCTGATCAAGATCTGCATTGTCTGTTATTCCGGCATTGCCCTGTTCGGCGTTTTCCTGAACAGCCTCTGGCAGTTCTGGGTGCTGGCAGTGGTGGTGGGCATGTTCCAGGGCGGCATTCAGGCTTTGAGCCGTTCCTACCTGGGCAAGATCATCCCCCCCGAGCGCAGCGGCGAATATTTCGGCCTGATGGATATTTTCGGCAAGGGCGCCGACGCCATGGGCCCGGCGCTGGTGGCCGTGATCACCGACCTGATGGGCAACCGGACGGTTCATTTCTTCGGTGCGGAGCTGAAGGGCCAGAACATCGGCGTGGGGTGCCTCGTGGTGCTGTTTGCCATCGGCTTTGTCCTGCTCACCAAGGCCGACCGGCTGAACAAGGAACGAAAGAC
>JBJDYM010000089.1:4149-7123 GCA_051867315.1 Faecousia sp. | reverse complement strand
CCCAGGCCAATAAATCCGATTTTCATATTCATTACCTCCAAAATCTATCTTTTTATCAGGTGATCGGCGCGGGATTGAAGATGCACATATCGTTGTGGAAGCCGTATTGGTCGCTGTAGGGCTCCTTAATGCCGCTGGCCACGTCCAGGATCAGATTGAAGATCTCGGTGCCCACATCGGCAATGGTAGCTTCACCAGTAGCCACAGGGCCTGCCGACACATCGATCAGGTCAAACCAATGGGCCTTCATCTCATTGCGGCTGCACACCTTGATGACAGGCGCCACGTCCAGGCCGTAGGGGGTGCCCCGGCCGGTCATGAACACCTGCAGGCCGATACCGCTGGCCACCTGGCTGGGACCGCAGACAATATCGCTGGCAGGGGTAGCCGCGAAAATCAGGCCGTGCTTGGTGGGCTTTTCCGCCGGGGACAGAACCTCCACAATGGGGCTGGTGCCGCTCTTGGCAATGCTGCCCATGGCCTTTTCCACAATGTTTGCCAGACCGCCTTTTTTGTTGCCCGGGGTGGGATTGGCGTCCCGGTCTACGCCGCCCGCGGCCAGATAATCGTCATACCATTTCATTTCCGCAGCCAGCTTGTCCCGGACCTCCTGGCTGACGCAGCGGGCAGCCAGCAGGGGAACGCCGTCCCGGACCTCGGTGACCTCACTGAACATCACCGTCGCGCCGCCCTTCACCAGCATATCTGCCGCATACCCAGCGCTGGGATTGGCAGTGATACCGGAGAAGGCATCCGACCCACCGCACTGCATACCGATGAGCAGCTCGGACAGGGGCAGCTCCTCCCGCTTGCGCAGGTTCAGCCGCTGGAGCTTCCTGTCCGCCATGTCCAGAATGGCCTGCATCATGGCGTCGTGGCCTTCCCAGTCCTGCAAGGTCAGGCAGTTCTCCGGGGTAATGTCCTCCGGAGGCAGCACCCGGTCATAGGTCAGCTTTTCACAGCCCAAGCCCACCACCATAATCTCACCGCCGAAGTTGGGATGGCGGATCACATTGGTAATCGCCCGGATGGGGACCTTGGCTTCGGGCGCATTGATGGCCACGCCGCAGCCGTAGGGATGGGTGATGGCCACCACACCGTCCACATTGGGATACTTGGGCAGCAGTTCTTTCTTAATCCGTTCCACAGCCACCCGGACCACACCCGCCACGCACTGCACAGTGGTGACGATGCCCAGCAGATTCCGGGTACCGGCTGGGCCGGTTTTGTTGCGGTAGCCCAGCCAGGTGGTACGGCAGGGCGTGGGCAGCTCCTCCGGGGTTTTGAGATCGGTACCCCAGGGCATATTGTCCAGGGCTGGGCTTTCGGGCAGATCCAGCATGTGCTCGTTGATCCAGCTGCCCGCCGGGATGTCCGCTTTGGCATACCCCAGCACCACGCCGTAGCGAATGATCTCTCCCCCGGCGGCAATATCCCGCAGCGCGATTTTATGGGCCTGGGGAATGGGCTCCCGGGTGGTAACACCGCTTTCCAACAGGGTTCCGGCGGCCAGATCGTGGACCGCTACTGCCACATTGTCCTGTGTCTTGATTTGGATGCTCAATCGTTCAGACATTGTGTTTCACCTCAATTTCTCCGCAGCTGTTCGCTGACGGCCATCATACAGGCGGCGGCGCCGTGCTGGTTGTCCGCCATCTGCTTTTCACTCAAATAATAGGCAGGGGTGCCGGTGCGGTCTGTACGGTGGTCCGGGCCGGGGCCCAGGCCCGCGCTGGCGCAGATACCGTACAGCACATACCCGCCGGGGGTTTCCTGCAAATAGGTATCCCGGATGCCGTCCAGAATCTCGCTGCCGGTTTCACCGTAATAGGCGGGCAGCATTCCAAGGCGGACACCCTTCATCAGGGCATAAGCCACCATGGCGCTGCCGGAGACTTCCGAGTAGTTGCCCTCCAGATCCGCCCGGTCCACCACCTGTAGGAACATTTTGGTATCCGGCACCTGGTAGGGCAGCAAACCGTCCAGGGCGTTTTTCAGGAGCAGGGAAAGCTCTTCGGCTCTGGGCGTATGGTTCCGGGCGATCTCATAGGTATCCGCCAGGGCCATGAGCCACCAGCCCTCCGCCCGCAGCCATACGGCGGGACTCTTTCCCGTCACCGGATCCGCCCATTCCGCTTGGCCGGAGCAGTCGCAGGCATGGCGGTAAAGCCCCAACGCCGGATCCCACAGTAGCTTGTGGGCACTGGCAAACTGGTCCAGAATGTCGTCCCAGTGGTCTTCGCCGGTCTCAGCCAGACAGGCCGCGTAGAACGGCATGCCCATATACAGCCCGTCCAGCCAGACCTGATGGGGGTAGATATCCTTATGCCAGAAGTTTCCCGTTTCCGTCCGGGGATAGCGGTCCAGCATATGGTAAGCAGTCTCCACGCCTTTGGCATAGCGTGGGTCGCCGGTCAGATCCCGGAGGATCCGCAGGGACTTGCCGAAGCTCACCTTGTCCAGATTGCTCTCGCCCAGCGGCCAGTTCACAACGGTGCCGTCTTCCCGCACAAGATGGTGGGCGTTGTCTGTGATGGGCTTGCGCCAGCGTGTATCCCCAGTGGCGGTATAGAGGTCATAGGCCCCGACCACGCACAGGTCGTCCTTGTAATTCCAAAGCTTGTCATTCAAAAACGCGGGAAATTTCTGTTTCAAATATTGCTCAAAGTATTGCAGCCACATGGTTTTGTCTCCTTTACAGTCCGGCAAAATCGGCTACCCGGTCCAAAATCTCCACAGCCTCCCGGCAGGTGACCGGACGGTCCGGTTCGAACCGCCCGTCGGACCCCAGCGTCATAAAGCCAAAATACAGCGCTCTTGCCACGTTGGTTCCATAATTATTGGCGATTCTGTCCGCGTCGGCACATACCGGCATGGTACTGGAGGCATTGCGGTAGTTTACACCGCAGGCCTGCATGGCCACAGTGGCCATCTCCTGCCGGGTGACGGTGCGGTGGGGGAAGAAGCAGCCCTG
>JBJDYM010000089.1:0-4049 GCA_051867315.1 Faecousia sp. | reverse complement strand
GCTCCCTCCCGGAGCGGGAACCCCCAGAATGCGCACATAGCCTGGCCTGGGGAAGCGTTTGCCGTTGATGACCACATTCTCCACCACCGCATCCTGCCAGTTCATGCTGCGCAGGGCCTGGCTGGCTCCGTCTATAACGATGTTTCGCAACTCCAGTCCGGTAATGGGCACCTCCGGGAAGGCTTCCAGGAAGATGCCGTAGTCTCCGCCGTGGGCAGTAATGTTTTCAATGGTGATGTCCCGGAATACCGGCAGGTCGCTGCCGTTGCGTCCGTCCTCGTACAGCATCGTGCCGTGGACCGCCGCCCCATGGACATGCTCCATGACGCTGTCGCACAGCATGATCTGCTCCACTTTGCCGCCGCGCTTGGCGTTGGTTTTCAGCCGCAGGGCATAGGTCAGGTTCGGGCTGGAAAAGCGGTTATCGCAGGCCAGCACCCGCCGGATGCCGCCGCTCATCTCACTGCCCAGGGCCACGCCGCCGTGGCCGTCGGCAAATTCATTATGTTCAATTAAAATATTCTCACAGGGGATATTGGCTTCCCGCCCGTCCCGGTCCCGGCCGGATTTCAGGCTGATGCAGTCGTCACCGGTGTCAAAGCAGCAGTTTTTGATCCACACGCCGTTGCAGCTCTCCGGGTCGCAGCCGTCGTTGTTGGCCCCGTGGCTGGACAGGGTGACGCCGTCCACGATGACGCTTTGACATTGCACCGGGTTGAGCTGCCACATAGGGCTGTTTCGCAGGGTGACGCCCTGCAGCAGCACTCTGCGGCACCGGATGGTCTGAAAGAAATTGGGGCGCAGCCAATGACCAGGGCCAAAGATCCGCTGCTCCACCGGGAGCCCCTCCTGGTTCATCCTGCGCAGGGCTTTGCGGTCCTCCAGCTGAAGATCCGGCTTGTTCTCAGACCAGGAGTCTTCCACCTGGTGATGCCAGTTCCACCAGTGCGACCCGTCCGCGCCGCCGTCCAGGATACCGGGGCCAGTGACGGCGATATCCTCCGCGTCACAAGCGTACAAAAGCGCGCTGTAATTGTAGCAGGGGCTGGCCTCCCAGTAGGAGAAGACCAGCGGATAATTCTCCTCCGGAGACTGGGCCGTGAACTGCACATACGTATCGGGAGAGGCCAGGTGCAGCTCAACACCGGACCGCAGGCGCAGCGCACCGGTACGGTAGACACCCGCGGGCAGGGTCAGCCGTCCGCCGCCTCTGGCGCTCAATGCGTCAATGGCGGCTTGCAGCTCCTTGGTTTGCAGCCGCACCGGATCCGGTACGGCTTGGGCTTGGTTCGGGCCAATGTGCGGGGCCTCGATGCCGGATAAAATGGCATTGCGCAAATTGGTTTTGTTCATGAAAATCCCTCTATGTACATCTCCAAAGGTACTGGAGGTTCTCGTGTAGATGCTCGTCATGCCACTGGTGGGGTCCGGCGCACACCTCATGGAGCAATCGGTCCGGCACGCCAAGCAGGGTATAGGCGTTCTTTGCCACCGTCACCTGCTCCACAGCATTTACCAATCCCCGGGGACCGTTGAGCCGGTCCTCCCGGCAGGTCTGCACCCACAGGGGCCGGGGCGCAATGAGGCTGGCAATGTCGCCCATGTCCAGGTGCTCCCACAAATGGGGCACGTAATTGCACGAACAGTTGCTGTTTAAGGTCAGCAGGGAGTCCCGGTATCCGTACAGATATCCGCTGATCACCGCGAGATGGACCCGTTCATCCAGGGCGGCCAGCCACAGCGTTTGCATTCCGCCGCCGGAAAAGCCCAGGCAGCCCAAGGCTTCCGCGTCAAAACGCCCATCCTGCTGCAGCCAGTCAATGAGCCGCATCAGATCCCAGGTCAGCATTCCCACCACCGGGATGCCCAGAGGCTCTCCCATGTGGGCCAGCCGGAAGCAGTCGCCTTTCAAGCCCTCCGGCATCCGCAGCATGTCACAGGCATCTTCCCGGCGTTCACCGAAGCCCCGGCAGTCCGGACAGACCGCCACATAGCCGCAGCGGGCCAGCTGCCAGCCGTAGTCATAGTGGTATTGATCGATCTTTTCCGCCACTGCCGCATACTCCCGGGCGCCTGCCACAGCGTATTTTCCCGCGCCGTTATGACCCGGCGGACAGAGGAACACAGGGGTGGTCCTGTCCGCGCCGGGCGGTACCAGGAGGAACAGGGTCATAAAGACTTCCGGTTCCACCTGAATGCGCCAATGCTCCCGCCGGATCCCGCCCTCCAGCAGAATACCGTCCATGTATACGCTCTGCGGCGGGCACAGCTCCATTTTATCAAGCCCCAGCAGCTTTTGCAATAAGGTCTTTGTCTCTTCGCGCCAAACCGCGAATTCTTCGACTGTGCTGCCCGTAAAGCGGCTTTGCCGTGCCAGCTGGTCAAACTTGCGCAGCATGGCGGGCAGTGTGGGCCAGCATTCTTCGGCAGCAGGCAAACGGTCAGTCATCGTTCACATCCGGGACGGCAGCTGTTTCAGCCTTGGCGGCCCGCTTGGCTTTCAGATGGTCCGAAACAAAGGGCCACACCACGCACAGCACGGAAATCACCAGCAGGGCCAGGGAAATGGGCCGGGTGAAGAATTCGGCATAGCTGCCATGGGCATAGCTGATGCCCTGGCGGAAGTAACGCTCCAGCTTGCTGGACAGGATGAAGGCCAGCACCAGCGGGCTGGTGGGCAGGCCCGCCACGCTCATGAACAGGGACAGCAGGCACAGGGCCAGCATCACGTAGATGTTGAACATGGTGTTGGAGATGCCATAGCCGCCGATGAAGCTGATGACCAGGATGACGGTGTACAGATAATGATAGGGGATCTTGAGGATGTAGGGGAACCAGCGCTTGGTGGCAATCTGCACCAGGAAGGTGACAATGGCGGACACCATAACGCAGGCGAAGATCAGCATGGCAAGGTCCGGCTGCTCCGTCATGAACAGGGGTCCAGCCTGAAGGCCGTGGATGGTCAGGCCCGCGATGAGCATGGCGGTGATGCCGTCACCGGGGATGCCCAGAGCCATCATGGGGATCAGCGCGCCGCCCAGGGAGGCGTTGTTGGCGGTTTCAGAGGCCCAGATACCGGCAGGATTGCCCTTGCCGAAGGTTTCCGGCTCCTTGCTGATGCCCTTGGCATAGCCGTAGGCCACCATGTTGGAGATGCCGGAGCCCATGCCCGGCAGGAAGCCGATCCACAGGCCGGAGAAGAACGCGAAGAGGATGGTCTTGATGTTGTGGAAGATATCCTTGAATCCAACGCCAAGGCCCTTCATCTTGCCCACATCCGCTTCAGGCATTTGGGCCTCACCCTTGGCGGAGTCCCGGATGATCTGGCACATGGCAAACATACCCAGCATCTGGGCCACGGTGCTGATACCGGAGCTCAGATAGGGATTGCCGAAGGTGAACCGGGAGGCGCCGTTGATGGGATCCATGCCGATGCAGCCCATAAGCAGGCCGATACCGGCGGACATGATTCCCTTAAAGATGTTGCCTTTGGACAGCGACGCGATCAGCGTAATGGCGCAAAAGCACAGGGAAAAGTATTCCCAGGGTCCTAAGTGCAGAGCAAACTCGGCAATGACGGGAGACAGCACGGTGGCCAGCGCCACGGAGCCCACGGTGCCGATGAAGGAGGCGGTCATGCCGATGCCCAGGGCTTTCCCGGCCTGGCCGTTTTTGGTCATGGGGTAGCCGTCAAAGCAGGTGGCTATGGCGGAGGAGGATCCGGGAATGCCGATGAGCACCGCGGAGATGAACGTACCGGACACACCGCCGATCCAGATAGCCAGCAGCATGACAAAGGAAGTCTGCGTGGAAAGACCGAAGGTGATGGGCAGCAGCAGGGCAATGCCCAGGGTGGCCGACAGGCCGGGAATAGCGCCGAAGACGATGCCAAGGCAGACCATGGCAAAGATCAGCAGCAGGTTGATAGGCTGCAGGCAGACCAGCAGCGCGGAGAAATATTCAGCCATGACACTTCCTCCTTAACCGCCGAACAGAATACCGGCGGGCAGCTTGACCTGGAACGCGAACACGAACAGGGCATACAGGGC
>JBJDYM010000088.1:0-2119 GCA_051867315.1 Faecousia sp. | reverse complement strand
AGGGGGAATACATGTACCTGTTCACCGCCGACGGCTTTGAAGGGGAGCTGACCGAATGCGACGAGGGCGACCTGCAGTGGGTCAGCCGGGAATTTATCTCCGGCCTGCCCATGTGGGAGGGGGACAAAATTTTCCTGGAGCTATTGTGGAAGGACGCCCCCTTTTTCCTGCTCACCCTCCGCTACCGGAACGATAAGCTGGCAGAAGCCGTGCTGGACGGAAAGAGAATCAAATAACAGACAGAAACGCGGCGTTTGGCGGGATGTTTGTAGGGCGGTTTTCTGACCCCGCCCTACGAATTGTTACATCGCCAACCCCAATTTGCTGGGGCAGTACCGGTCGAGGGGCCCAGGAGTTGTGGGTTGATTGCCCAAGGTTCGTAACGAATTGGCCGCGGGCCCTGCCCGTCAACCCCCAATTTGCTGGGGCAGTACCGGTCGAGGGGCCCAGGAGTTGTGGGTTGATTGCCCAGAGTTCGTAACGAATCGGCCGCGGGCCCTGCCCGCCAATTTTACCGATCTGATGTGTGAAATTGATCAGCACTATTATAATAAAGGAGAGATCTCTATGGAATCCATTTCCCGCCTGGTTGGCAGGCTGAAGGAAAAGAACCTGGACGCCGCGCTGGTTTCCGATCCCAACGCGATTTGCTATTTCACCGGCACCCGTTTCTCCCCCGGGGAGCGGCTGCTGGCGCTGGTGGTGAAGCGGGACGGCAGCTTCCGGCTTTTTGTCAACCAGCTCTTCCCCTACAACGGCGCGGTGCCCATCCGGTGGTACTCCGATGCGCAGGATGGGGTTGAAATCCTGGCCCAGGAGCTGACCGGCGCCGTGGCCGTGGACAAGAGCTTCCCCGCCCGGTTCCTGCTGCGCCTGCAGGCGCTCAAGCCGGAGCTGAAGCTGATACTCGGCACCGTGATTGACGAGGTGAAGGCCGTCAAAACCCCCGAAGAGCAGCAGAAGATGATCCGGGCCTCCCAGGTCAACGATTCCGTCATGGCCCAGGTGGCGGAGCTCATTCAGGTGGGCAAATCCGAGGCACAGCTCCGGGACGAGATCGACGAAATCTTCCGCCGGGTGTCCCAGGGCAACTCCTTCGACACCATCGTGGCCTACGGCGACCACGCCGCCGACCCCCACGGCGTCCCCGGAGACCGGAGGCTGCGGGCCGCAGAAGCGGTGGTGGTGGACATGGGCTGCGTGGTGGACGGCTATTGCAGCGACATGACCCGGACCTTCTTTGTGGGAGAGAACCCCGAGCGGGAGATTTACGACACCGTGCTCCGGGCCAATCTTGCCGGCATCGCCGCGGTAAAGCCCGGCATCCCCTTCAGGGAAATCGACCTGGCCGCCCGGAGGGTAATCGAGGAGGCAGGCTACGGGGCATATTTCATCCACCGGCTGGGCCACGGCATCGGCATGGAGGTCCACGAGCCCTTCGACGTGTCCGCCACCGACGAGGTGATTGTGGAGGAGGGCATGTGCTTCTCCATCGAGCCCGGCATCTACATCCCCGGAAGAGTGGGCATCCGCATCGAGGACCTGGTGTGCGTCACGAAGGACGGCTGCAGGGTGCTCAACGCCTTCCCCAAGAACAGCGAAATATTGTAATGCAGCAAGCTCCCCCGCCAACCGGCGGGGGAGCCATTTTGCTATGGTCAGGCTTTTTCCGGGTAATGCCGCAGATGCGGGGGAATTTCCAAGCATTGCCCATGCCAGGGCGGATTCCCGGTGGGTATTTTGCACGAACGGAGGACTTCAAAAATATGCATTCCTCCAAAAATCCCGAAATGACAAATTCGTCTAATAAGATTCACAAAGTGGACATTGAGAACCGGACACAAATGGATTACAATGGAACCATCAATCCGGCGATTTTACCGAATTTTTCCCTAGGGAACCTCTGAATCAATCGTCTGCGGCCGGGCGGCGGGTCTTTTGCCCCATCCGCGCAGTACCCAAATTGGGAAATACACAAAGGATTCCCTCCATTTTGGTACTTTCGGCTGAGCCAAAATCCCTCGCCGTCAGCTCTTGCCGATTTCATCAGAGCTTCCCCAGAACAAAAAAGGAGTGAACAAAATGAACATTCTTTCCGTCTTTGATCCTGAATTCAAGC
>JBJDYM010000087.1:0-2124 GCA_051867315.1 Faecousia sp. | reverse complement strand
TCGTCTACAATCCTTCCTACGAGCAGCTGTTCGAGGAAGAGACCAAGCCCGGTCTCACCGGCTACGAGGTCGGTAAGGTCACCGAGCTGGATACCGTCAACGTCATGACCGGTATCTACACCGGCCGTTCCCCCAAAGACAAGTACATCGTCATGGACGAAAACTCCAAGGACACCGTGTGGTGGACCTCCGACGAGTACAAGAACGACAACCATCCCATGAGCGAGTCCGTCTGGGCCACCGTGAAGGACCTGGCCGTCAAGGAGCTGTGCAACAAGAAGCTGTTCATCGTGGACGCTTTCTGCGGCGCCAACCCCGACACCCGGATGGCCGTCCGCTTCATCATGGAAGTGGCATGGCAGGCGCACTTTGTCAAGAACATGTTCATCGTTCCCACCGAGGAAGAGCTGAAGAACTTCAAGCCTGACTTCATCGTCTACAACGCCTCCAAGGCCAAGGTGGAAAACTACAAGGAGCTGGGCCTGAACTCCGAGACCTGCGTGGCCTTCAACATCACCTCCCGTGAGCAGGTCATCATCAACACCTGGTACGGCGGCGAGATGAAGAAGGGCATGTTCTCCATGATGAACTACTACCTGCCCCTGAAGGGCATCGCCTCCATGCACTGCTCCGCCAACACCGACATGAACGGCGAGAACACCGCCCTGTTCTTCGGCCTGTCCGGCACCGGCAAGACCACCCTGTCCACCGATCCCAAGCGTCTGCTGATCGGCGACGACGAGCACGGCTGGGACGACAACGGCGTGTTCAACTTCGAGGGCGGCTGCTACGCCAAGGTCATCGGCCTGGATAAGGAGTCCGAGCCCGATATCTACAACGCCATCCGCCGCAACGCCCTGCTGGAGAACGTCACCGTGGCCGAGGACGGCAAGATCGACTTTAACGACAAGTCCGTCACCGAGAACACCCGTGTGTCCTACCCCATCGACCACATCGAGAAGATCGTCAAGAATGTCAAGCCCGTGTCCGCCGGCCCCGCTGCCAAGAACGTGATCTTCCTGTCCGCCGATGCCTTCGGCGTGCTGCCTCCCGTGTCCATCCTGACCCCGGAGCAGACCCAGTACTACTTCCTGTCCGGCTTCACCGCCAAGCTGGCCGGCACCGAGCGGGGCATCACCGAGCCCACTCCCACCTTCTCCGCCTGCTTCGGCCAGGCCTTCCTGGAGCTGCATCCCACCAAGTACGCCGAGGAGCTGGTGAAGAAGATGAAGGTCTCCGGCGCCAAGGCTTACCTGGTTAACACCGGCTGGAACGGCACCGGCAAGCGTATCTCCATCAAGGATACCCGCGGCATCATCGACGCCATCCTGAACGGTGACATCGCCAACGCTCCCACCAAGACCATCCCCGTGTTCGACTTCGAGGTTCCCACCGCGCTGCCCGGCGTTGACCCCGCCATCCTGGACCCCAGAGACACCTATGCCAACGTGGCCGACTGGGAAGCCAAGGCTGCCGACCTGGCAAACCGCTTCGTGAAGAACTTTGTCAAGTACACCGGCAACGAAGCCGGCAAGGCCCTGGTCGCCGCCGGTCCCAAGGTCAAGTAATTCCGCACTGCGTTTCTTCGATGGCTGCGGGACATCCCGCAGCCATCCAGGGCAGCTTCCTTCCTTGAAAGGAAGCCCCCTGGGTTTTCTTTTGCGGCCGGGAAGGCCGGAAAGAGATAATAGAGAGTGGAGAAATAAGGGAACCTCTGAATAAATACCCATGCTGCGCACCTTAGCACCACGAGGAATGAAAGTCATCAAAATGTTTGAATTTTGCCATTGTTTTTGAGACTTTCACAGTAAATCGTCTGCGGCTGAGCGGCGGGTCTTTTGCCCCATCCGCGCAGTACGAGCTTTCCGTTACCGGCCGGGATGGGCGAATTCGTACCTGTCTGCCGTCTGGTACCATAACCGTCCACTTCGTTTTGCTGCGAAAGCGGGAGGCTGATCGCCTCCCTACAGTGGCCGGTGGTTTTCTGATACTTTCCGCCGGAACGCTAACCAACCTCCCCCTGATTCTCTGCTGTCTATTATCTCCTTCCCCTCCCGCGCCCGATTATTTCATATCTTATTAACGGAGGTTCATCCAATATGGCTCAGAAAGTCCAATTCACTG
>JBJDYM010000086.1:0-2125 GCA_051867315.1 Faecousia sp. | reverse complement strand
AAGGACTTGACACAGTCCAGATCCTCCCCCAGATAAGCCTGGCAGGCCTCAAAAATGGCGTCCAGATTCTTTTCACAGGGACGGCAGCGGCAAAGGGACACCACACCGAAGATGCTGCGGCAGGCCTCCCAGGCCCCGTCCACGTCCGCCCGGTCATCCAGGGGCTCCACGTAAACCGTGGACTGCATGATATACACATCAAAATTGCCGAAGGGCTTCATCCTGCGGCGCACATTCTGGCGCAGCCGGCCCTCAAACTGGCGCTTGTTGGCTCCCTTGAGCACCACCTCGCCCAGCTTCATCAAGAAAATCTCGTTCATACCTCTTCCCTTTCCGGTAAAATACATAGAGCTTATTATACCGATTTTACGCCGCTTTGCAAGAGAAAACCTGGATTTTTTCTTCCGATACATCAGCCTCAGCCATAGGGATGAATGTGCTGTGCCTTTGATTCAAATTCCTTGAGGCTCGTTATCTTCTCATCCTCATCAAACACCGCAAGCGTAACTCCGTCAAAGCCAGCCGCCGATCCGTCATAGTTACATTCAAAATACCACTCGGCAACCACGGTATTGCCGCAGGTCAAAACCTGCTTGATGTCCCATGTCAATACCGTTCCCTTTGCATTCCATTCGCGGAACCATCGTAAAACCTGTTCCAGTCCCTGATACTCAGGGCCATAGCATTCACTGTAAATAATATTGTCCGCAAAAATATCCTTCAGCGGTGCAATGTCCTTGTTCAGCCAGCAATCAAAATATTGCCTGATGATCCTTTCCATCATCCTTCGGTATCCTCTCACGTGCCCTGAAATTTAACCCCGGTTTCCAATCCGGACGCTGCGGTACTGGATGGCCTCGGCGATGTGCTGGGCTTTAATCTGTTCGCTTCCGTCCAGGTCCGCCACGGTGCGGGCCACCCGGAGGATTCGGTCGTAGCTTCTTGCCGTCAGGCCCAAATTCAGGAAGGCCATTTTCATCAGTTCCTCCGCTTCCTGCCCCAAAGCGCAGTGGCGGCGCATTTCCTCCGGGCCCATCCGGGCATTGCACAGAACGCCGCTTCCCCCGAACCGGCGGTTCTGGATCTCCCTGGCGGCATTGACCCGGGCCTGGATGGCAGCGGAGGGCTCCGCCTGGGCCCGGGTGCGCAGGCTCTCATACTGGACGGCGGGCACCTCCACCACAATGTCGATCCGGTCCAGCATGGGGCCGGAGATCCGGCTCTGGTAGGCTTCCACGGAGGCTTCGCTGCACCGGCAGCGGCCGCTGGGGTCGCCGTACCAGCCGCATTTGCAGGGGTTCATGGCGCACACCATCATGAATTCGGCGGGGTACGTCACCGCGCCGGAGACCCGGGAGATGGTGACCGTTCCGTCCTCCAGAGGCTGGCGCATCAGATCCAGACTGTCCTTCCGGAATTCCGGCAGCTCGTCGAGAAACAGCACGCCCTTGTGGGCCATGGAGATCTCCCCGGGCTTGGGGTTGCTGCCTCCGCCCACCAGTCCCGCGTTGGACACGGTGTGGTGGGGCGCCCGGAAGGGGCGGCGGCTGACCAGGGGATGCCGGTCGGACAGCAGGCCCAGAACGGAGTAGATCTGGGTCACCTCCAGGGCTTCCTCCCAGGTCATATCCGGCAATATGGAGGGCAAACGCTTGCTGAGCATGCTTTTGCCGGAGCCCGGCGGGCCGATGAGCAGCACATTGTGGCTGCCTGCGGCGGCAACCTCCAGCGCCCGCTTCACATTTTCCTGGCCCAGCACATCCTTGAAGTCCAGCTGCTGGCCATCCTCCCGGCCGGGCACCCAGGCGGGCTCCTCGGGCAGCTGGGTGAGTCCGTTCAGGCCGTCGGCCAGCTGGCGGACATTCCGGACGGGAATGACCATGGGCCCCCGGGCCAGAGTGGCCTCGGCGGCGTTGGCGGCGGGTACAAAAACGGTGCGGACACCCTCCTGCTTGGCGGCCAGAACCATGGGCAGCACGCCGGAGACGCTGCGCACCGTACCGTCCAGTGCCACCTCTCCCAAAAAGGCGCAGTCCGCCCCGGGCTTGCGAATCTCGCCGGAGGCCGCCATAATGGCGAGCAATATGGGCAGGTCAAAATGGCTGCCCGTCTTTTTCACGCTGGC
>JBJDYM010000085.1:0-2133 GCA_051867315.1 Faecousia sp. | reverse complement strand
ACCCCTTGAACAGATAGTGAGAAATCATTCGGTCGGAGTCCTGGCGGCACATGGACGCTCTCAGCCGCCGGCCCCTTTGGCTGCTGTCCGTCAGGTCACATTCATAAATCAGGTACCCATCGCAGGTAGTCCCGGGATAGGTCATGGACACGGAATGACGCTCAAACCTTCCCTGCTCCGGCAGGGAGTTTACCTGGGTTTTCATATATTCCAGCATTTTATTGACCAGAATATCCAGCTTCTCCTCGCTCGTCATTTTGCGGTTGCCTCCCGCTTTGCGCTCTGCTGGTTTTCTTTCTGCCGCGTTTCCTCCTTTTTCTGCTCTTTTCAAAGTGTGGAGAACTTTCCTGAGCTTTTTGCTCAGATTTAGGTCGCTCATAACCATCCGTCTCATATCAAATCCTCTGTTATCCTGTTGTGATCCATTCCACATTTCTTGCCTCCCGTGGGCTGGGCGGCTCCAGAATGGACAGCATTTTTTCGAGGTTCACCTCTGGCACCGCCGCTTTCTGGTTCCGATTGCGCCACCGGCTTTGCAGCAGAAAATTTCCGTTTTCGTCAAAGGAAATGCCGCTGTTGGAGCCGTCAATCTTCTCCTCCACCACTAGGTGCTTTAGGAGAAAGGGCACCTGGAATAGGTCTTCATCCCCCGGCTGGAGCCGTGAACCCTCCAAGTGAGGGGGCCGGGGGTATTTCATTAAGGTCACAGCTTCCATGTTCTTGCTCCTTTACTCAAAGTCCATAGACATTTCTTCCAATACGATAGGATTTCCATCATGCAATTCGCCAAAGCAGGCCTCGTATTCACCCGTAATATCCGTCAAGGTCAGGATGTAGTCGCCGATGTTGGCCATTTGTATTCTTTTTCTCCATCTTTTTCGATATCGGGAATTGTCCTTCCTTTCTGTTTCCATACCCGCAGTCTGTCCCACAGCAGCCAAAGCAGAAAGCCCGAAACAAGCTCCGCCCCAATGACCAAAGGGTAAAACACGCCGGCATACCCTGCGGCAGAATCCTCCTGGGCGGCATTGGCAGCGATATATGCAGGGGCAATCCAGTGTGCCGCCAGAAGCAGGCTCACCAGCAGTACCGCTCCGCCCCAAAACAGGCGCTTCCATGTTTTCGACGGCAGGGGCTTGCGGATAATGGGCTGTTTGCGAAACAGCCGGATACATCCACAGACGCACACGGCCAGAAGCTGTGTCCAGGCAGCGGCGAAGCAGGCTTCAATCCAAAAGAGGCTCAGGCTTTCCAGATACCGGGGCCATTCCTGAACTCGGCTTCTTGCCCAATCAATCCTCAGGAACATCAGAAGGATGATCTCAGCATACAGCGCAATGGCTGTCAGGATACACCGAACTGTCGTTTTCCAGAATCTTCCGTTTTTCATTCGCGCCACCTTCGGGATATCATTCCATTTCTCTCAAAAAATCTGCCAGTGCTTTGATCAGCGCATCCTCCAGCTCCTCGGGCAGATCGAGAAGACTCTGTGCGTCTTCATCTGGGAGTACCACCAAATCAAAGCTTTCTACGTTGATTTCTTCAACAGCCAGCGGAATATTCTTCTTGGTCAGCGCATTTGTGATGACATCCATCAGCTTTTTCTGAACCGAATCTTTGTTCAGAAGGGCGACTCCGGCGACTTCCAGTTCCTCAGGGGTCATGGTTTCGGTTGCCTGTACGGCCTGCTCCGCCATCTTTGCGGCAGCTTTGGCGGCGAATGCGCCCAGAAGGCCATTTCCAACCACACGGCCTACGATTTTTTCCAGGTTCTTCGATTCGCTGGCTTCCTTCAGAATGGCTTTGAAATCTGCCTGAACATTCCGAGCAGTCAGAACCAGACTTCCATTGTCCAGCTCCGCCGTAAAGCTGTCCAGAACAAGGGCCTTCCCCCAGGTGTCCTCCCGAAGGTACTCGTTGAGCGTTCCCGCAAGGGTCGTTCCGAAGCTACTGAGGCAGTGGCAGACCAGCTGATTTTTCGCATTCTGGGGTAGCTTATCCATCAAAGCCACAAGTACCTTTACTCCGTCCTCTCCCAGTTCCCGAATCAGGCGAACCAGCAGATTCCGGGAGGGAGATTCGGAGATTTTTCTCAGCAGGGTTGGATAGACCATCTTCACCACCGCTTCATAG
>JBJDYM010000084.1:0-2136 GCA_051867315.1 Faecousia sp. | reverse complement strand
GCCGGGGAGGGTTTGTCAGTTGGGAATTACACGGACTTCTTCTTCCGCAGGGCCATCACAGTGATCAGGGCTGCGGCAGCCAGGACCATAACGGCAGCGGCGATTTCAATCTTCGCGGTGTCGCCGGTCTTGGGGTTGGAGCCGACGTAGATGTAGGTGGGGATGGTGGAGCTGCTGGTAATCACCCAGATGTTGGGGTTGCCGTTGGCATCGTAGATCCAGTAGCCAGTGCCGGCGGGCAGCGTGCTGCCGGCGGGATACCAAACCAGGTTGCCGCTCAGATCTCTCACCCAGAAGCCGTTTGCGGGAACGGTGGTATTGGGTGTGGTGGGCAGCACGGTGATGCCGGTGTTGGCATTGTTCACCATCACATAAATCTTGTTGAGGTGGGAAGAAGTAACTTCAATGTTCTCGGTACCGGCTTTGCTGGTATTGAGACGATAGCTGGACCAGGTGTACTCATCGAACAGGCCGGCGATGCTCAGTGTGCCGGAAGCGGGGGTGTAGTACTTGACGACCTCCGTGTAGACATCGGCACGGCTGATGTTGTTGTTCTTCACGTAGCCATCCATGACGATCATCCGGTCGCAGGCGGAGAACTCGCCGTTGACATAGATGTACAGAATGACCAGAGCCTCATCCTGCCACACAGCAGTCAGGCTGGTATTGCCGGCCACATTGTAGATGGTATCAGCAGTGTAGACGATGCCGCTGGCATCTCTCCAGCCCATGAAGACGCTGCCTTCCTTGTAGGGAGTGGGCAGGGTGCCAACCTTAGAACCGAAGGTGACGGACTTGGTGATGGGAGTCACGGTGCCGCCGTTGGCATCAAAGGACAGGGTGTAGGTGTTGGAAACAAAGTTCACATACACCGTCTGGGCCTGATTCATGATGTCGGACTGGCTGGTCAGGGGCTGGGTGCCGCTGTAGTCTCTCCAGTAGTTGTTCTGCCAGCTGTAGCCGGGTGTCAGGGCCAGCTCCGCGTTGACCAGAGAGGCAACATTGGCATTCAGGTAGCTCAGCAGCGCGGTGCCCTCAGGAACATTGGCGGTATCGATGGTTTTTGCAGTGGACAGATCACCGTTGAGCACTCTGCGGACGGTGAGAACATAGGTCTTGTCGACCCACTTGGCAGCAACGGTCATATCGCTGTCGTAGGGATAGTTCTGGCCGACACGGATCTGGGTATTGGTCATATTACCGCTCTGGTCAACCACAAACCAGCCGACGAAATTAAAGCCGGTACGGACGGGGTCGGGCAGGGAGATAATGGGGCTGTTCTTGGTAACGGTCACGCCCAGGGACACACCGCCGTTGACGGTGCCGCCGTTGGGGTTCAGGGTCAGGGTGTAGGAATTTTCCGGTTTAACAGCAGAGCAGTTTTTGCACTTGCCGTCTGCACCGAAATCGTGGATGCCGGTAGCGGGAATCACCGCACCCGTTGTGTGGACAAAGCCGCAGGTTGCGCAGTACTGGTCCGCCTGCTTACCGGGTGTTACACAGGTTGCGGCAGTAGCGGTGCCGGGCTTATCGGTGAAGCCGGCGGGATGGAGGCACTTATATCCGCAGACAGTGCACTCGCCGGTGGCAGGGTTAAAGGTATGGGCGACCTCATTGAAGTGGGTGCCTGCAACTGCAGCGGAGCACGTAGGAACCGTGCACACCATCCAGTGAGAGGTAGCGTTGGACTGATAGCTGGAAAGGGCATGGGTCGAGCTATTATGGGCATTGGGGTCGGCAAGGCTGCATCTCGTGCAGTAGCCGTCCACAAAGTCATGGCCAAGAGGGCCAAACTCCGTGCCATATTGGACAATGACACCGCAGTCCTGACACTTCTTGTCAGCAAGTCTGCCCTTCTCCGTGCAGGTAGCGGGTTTGTAGGTGCTGACGACTTCCTCGGCTACCGGGTGCGTGCAGTAATACCCGCAGGTTTTGCATTGACCATTGGAATCATAGTCATGAGGAAGCGGGTTGATCTTCGTGTCATATAAAGCGCAGTCTGGCACATCGCACTGAATGTAGTGACCGGTTTGACCGTCCGGCTCCCAATGCGCATAGTGGGCATCGGTGTGAGGTTCTGATGCGAACGCCTGGAAGGGAATTGCGGAAACCAGCAGGAATGCCACCAGCAGAAGG
>JBJDYM010000083.1:0-2139 GCA_051867315.1 Faecousia sp. | reverse complement strand
TGCGGCAGCGCAGGTCCAGCAGGGCGGGAAACTGCGCTTCGTCGTATTCCTCAATTCCCAAAGAGCCGATGGCCTTCCCCCGGTAATCCAGGGCAAAGGTTTTCTTTTTGCCGATGAAGCTGTCCAGGATTCTTTGGGATTCCTGCGTATCCTTGTGGGGCAGCCACCCGGCCATCTGCCCCACGCCCTCCACCGAGGCGTATTCAAAAAAATCCTCCAAATCCTCCTGCCGCCAGGGCCGCAGGGTCAGGCGCTGGGTGTGAAGCTCCACGCCGGTCACATCAATGGGTGCGTTCATTGGGATTCCTCCATTTCAAATTCCTTTTTGTGCCTATCGCCTTTGCACAGCGATCAAACAACAATTTGTAAGCATGAATCCATCATGCAAATTTCTCTCAAAAACAAAAAACGCAGGCCGAAGCCTGCGCTGATTATGCCATTGTCCCATCACCGGGAAACAGCAGAAAAAGGGAGCCTTCGGGTGCTGTAAAACCAATCAGCCGGATTAGAAAACCAGGGCTTCAGCATAAAAAGCGCTCCTTTTTCTGTAAGGATGTTGGTATTATAATGCCGCAAACTGAGATTGTCAAGAATTTCAGGCCAATATCTTCCTCTTTTTGCAATTACTCCTGCAAAAAATCCCCCACTCCGAAGAGTGGGGGAAAAAGGGCTATTGATTACTCGTAGATCTCGGTGACAACGCCGGAACCGACGGTACGGCCGCCTTCACGGATAGCGAAGCGCAGGCCCTTCTCGATAGCGATGGGGGTGATCAGCTCGACCTTCATGACGACGTTATCGCCGGGCATGCACATCTCGGTGCCCTCGGGCAGGGTGATGATGCCGGTCACGTCGGTGGTACGGAAGTAGAACTGGGGACGATAGTTGTTAAAGAAGGGAGTATGACGGCCGCCTTCTTCCTTGGACAGGACGTAAACCTGGCCGGCAAACTTGGTCAGAGGATGGATGGAGTTGGGCTTGGACAGAACCTGGCCTCTCTCGATGTTCTTCTTGTCGATACCACGCAGCAGAGCGCCGATGTTGTCGCCGGCTTCAGCGTAGTCCAGCAGCTTGTGGAACATCTCGATGTCGGTAACGACGGTGGACAGCTTGTCCTCGCGCAGGCCAACGATTTCCACGGGCTCGTTCTTCTTGATGACGCCACGCTCCACACGGCCGGTAGCAACGGTACCACGGCCGGAGATGGTGAACACGTCCTCAACGGGCATCAGGAAGGGCTGGTCAGCCTTACGGTCGGGAGTGGGGATATACTCGTCGACAGCGTCCATCAGCTCCTTGATGCACTGATACTCGGGAGCGTTGACATCCTTGGACTCGGAGATCAGGGCGTTCAGAGCGGAGCCCTTGATGACGGGGGCTTCCTCGTCGAACTCGTAGGAGGCCAGGGTCTCGCGGACTTCCATCTCAACCAGCTCCAGCAGCTCCTCATCGTCGACCTGATCGCACTTGTTCAGGAAGACAACGATGGCGGGCACGCCCACCTGACGGGCCAGCAGCAGGTGCTCCTTGGTCTGAGCCATGGGGCCGTCGGTAGCAGCGATAACCAGGATAGCGCCGTCCATCTGAGCAGCACCGGTGATCATGTTCTTGATATAGTCGGCGTGGCCCGGGCAGTCAACGTGAGCATAGTGACGGGCGTCGGTCTGATACTCAACGTGAGCGGTGTTGATCGTGATACCACGAGCCTTCTCTTCGGGAGCCTTATCGATGGAAGCGTAGTCCTCGAACTCAGCGTAGCCCTTCAGAGCCAGGTACTTGGTGATAGCGGCGGTCAGAGTGGTCTTGCCGTGGTCAACATGGCCGATGGTGCCGATGTTAACATGGGGCTTCGTTCTTTCAAACTTCTGCTTTGCCATTTGAAATATTCCTCCTGTTAGTAGAAAAATAAATTGATTACATTGTTATGGTGCGTGCTTCCCGCACATCGAGTACAGAATACCACAATCTGCCGAGAAACACAAGAGAAATTTTATAAATTTCTGAAATTCAAGGGCTTTTTAAGGGAAAATTAACCCTTCGTGCGGCTCTTGATGATTTCTTCGCTCTTGGACTTGGGCAGCTCGGTGTAGTGGCTGGGCTCCATGGAGTACTGGCCGCGGCCCTGGGTCTTGGAGCGCA
>JBJDYM010000082.1:0-2141 GCA_051867315.1 Faecousia sp. | reverse complement strand
TGGCCCTGCGGAAGAAGAAGTCCGTGTAATTCCCAACTGACAAACCCTCCCCGGCTCCCGGGGAGGGTTTTCGTGAATGCGCACATGCAGAAACAAGGTGAATTGTTGTTTGGAGATTTCTCTTTGCACCCATAGGGGAGGCTAATAGCCTCTCCTACAGTGGCGCGTGCAAATCTTCAAATAACAATCTGTCTGCTTGCCGTTTTGGGGTGGGGCAGCATATTTTTCATTCCCACTTGCTATTGCTCGTGTTTTGCGGTATAATAGTTGTCGAAAAGAGTTGAAAGAAAGAGGCATAAAAAATGGTTAAAATTGGCTTTGACAACGAAAAATACCTGCAAATGCAGTCCCAGCATATCAAAGAGCGGATCGCAAAGTTCGGCGGCAAGCTGTACCTGGAATTCGGCGGCAAGCTGTATGATGATAACCATGCCTCCCGGGTGCTCCCCGGGTTCCAGCCGGACAGCAAGCTGCGCATGCTCCTGCAGCTCAAAGACCAGGTGGAAATGGTCATTGCCATCAATGCTGACGACATCGAAAAGAACAAAATCCGGGGGGACCTGGGCATCACCTATGATCGGGATGTAATCCGCCTGATCGGCGTGTTCCGGGACTTCGGGCTCTATGTGTCCAGCGTGGTGCTCACCCGGTTCCACGGCCAGACCCTGGCCACTGCCTTCCAGTCCCGTCTGGAGGGCATGGGCATTCGGGTCTACCACCACTACAGCATCGAGGGCTACCCCGCCAACACCTCCTTCGTGGTCAGCGAAGAGGGCTTCGGCCGGAATGAATACATCGAAACCACCCGCTCTCTGGTGGTGGTCACCGCCCCCGGTCCCGGAAGCGGTAAGCTGGCCACCTGCCTGAGCCAGGTATATCACGAAAACCAGCGGGGCATCCAGGCCGGTTACGCCAAATTCGAAACCTTCCCCATCTGGAATATCCCGCTGAATCATCCCGTGAACCTGGCCTACGAGGCGGCCACGGCGGATCTCAACGACGTGAACATGATCGATCCCTTCCACCTGGACGCCTACGGCCTGACCACCGTGAACTACAACCGGGACGTGGAGGCCTTCCCCGTGCTGGAGGCCCTGTTCGAGAAGATTATGGGCACCTGCCCCTATAAATCCCCCACGGATATGGGTGTAAACATGGCGGGCAACTGCATCTTCGACGATGAGGCGGTGAAATTTGCCTCCCGCCAGGAGATCATTCGCCGCTACTATGTGGCCGCCTGCGACCTGAAGCAGGGCAAATGCGGCGAGGAAGTGGTCCGCAAGCTGGAGCTGCTGATGCGCAAGGCGGGCGTCTCCCCCCGGGAGCGTACCACTGTGGCTCCCGCACTGGAGCGGGAGGCCCAGACCGGGGACGCCGCCGCCGCCATGGAGCTGCCGGACGGCACCATCGTCACCGGCCGCACCACCGATCTTTTGGGCGCTTCCTCCGCGCTGCTGCTGAATGCGCTCAAGACCCTGAGTAACCTGCCGGACGAAATGCACCTGATGTCCCCTGTGGTCTTAGACCCCATCCAGCATCTGAAGGTCGACCACCTGGGAAACCGCAATCCCCGGCTCCACACCGACGAGACCCTGATCGCCCTTTCCATCTGCGCCGCCACCAATCCCCTGGCAGAGCTGGCCATGGAGCAGCTGAGCAAGCTCAAGGGCTGCGAGGTCCATTCCTCCGTGATTCTCTCCCCGGTGGACGAAAAGGTCTTCAAGAGATTGGGCATCAACCTGACCTGCGAACCAAAGTACAGCGTTTAATCCACGTATAAAATCACCCCAGGGCGTATTGCCTTGGGGTGATTGCATTTCAGGCACGCTGCTCGCAGTAGATGCAGCGGTGGATGTTGGCTGCTGCGTCGGTGGTGCGGAAAATCTGGGGCAGCTCCTGTTCTGTTGCGGAAATGCAGCGGGGATTGTGGCACACCAGGTCGTAGCGCAGGTTGGAGGTGTCCAGCTCCTCCCGTATCGGGTTGCGCTCCGCCTCCTTCAGCAGCATCAGAATCAGAGCCATGCGCATGTACTTGCCGTTCAGCGCCTGGCGGAAATAGGCGGCTCTGGGATCGTCATCCACCGCTACGCTGATTTCGTTCACCCGGGGCAGGGGATGGAGCACGCACATCTTCTGCTTGG
>JBJDYM010000081.1:0-2141 GCA_051867315.1 Faecousia sp. | reverse complement strand
TTGGACTGCGCAAACTGCGCCGCGAAAATTGAGGCCAGGATTCAGGCCATGCCGGAGGTGGAGGCTGCCAACCTGGTCTTTGCCGCCCGGCAGCTCCGGGTCACCGCCGGAAGCCACGAGGGGCTGCTGGAAAAAATGCAGGAGCAGGCGGATGCCGTGGAGGACGGGGTGAAGCTTACCCCCCGGGAGGAAAAGCGGCCTGTCCCCAAGGCCCATGCTTCGGAAGAGCCGAAGGAGCAGAAAAAGGAGCTCGTGGCCATCTTGCTGGGCGCGGCGCTGTTTGTGGCCGGTGAGGTGATGGAGCTGCTGGGCGCGCCTCTGCCCGCGCTTCTCGCGGCGCTGGTTCCCGCCTACCTGATCCTGGGCGGCGAGGTTTTGATGACGGCGCTGAAGAACATGGTCAAGGGTCAGGTTTTCGACGAGAATTTCCTCATGTGCCTGGCCACCCTGGGGGCCTTTGCCATCGGAGAGTACCCGGAGGCGGTGGGCGTGATGCTCTTCTACCGCATTGGCGAATACTTTGAGGAACGGGCTGTGGAACGCAGCCGCAGCCAGATCATGTCCGCCGTGGACCTGCGGCCGGAGACGGTGAATCTGACCCAGGGGGACGAAATCCATACCATCCCGGCGGAGCAGGCCCAGGTGGGCGACATTCTGCTGGTGCGCCCCGGGGATCGAATCCCTCTGGATGGCGTGATCGTGGAGGGGGAAAGCCGGATTGATACCTCCCCCGTCACCGGCGAGCCGGTGCCTGTGGGGGTCGGGCCGGGAAGCAGCGTGATTTCCGGCTGCGTCAATACCTCCGGCCAGCTGAAAATGCAGGTGGAGAAGCCCCTGTCCGAATCCATGGTCACAAGAATCCTGGATTCCGTGGAGAATGCCGCCGCCAACAAGCCCGCCATCGACAAATTCATCACCCGGTTCGCCCGGATCTATACCCCCGCTGTGGTGCTGGGGGCCCTGTTTGTGGCCCTGGTGCTGCCCTGCATCCTGCCGGGCTGGCACTTCTTTGTGGATGAAGTGAAATACGCCGGGCTGGACTCCATCCTCTTTGGGCAGACGGGCACCGCCTCTGTTTTTACGGCGCTGACCTTCCTGGTGATCTCCTGCCCCTGCGCCCTGGTGCTCAGCGTGCCTCTGGCCTTCTTCTCCGGCATTGGCGCGGCCTCCAAAAAGGGGATTCTCTTCAAGGGCGGCAATTCCATTGAGGCCCTGGCCCAGATCAAGGCCGTGGTCATGGACAAAACCGGCACCATCACCAAGGGTGATTTCAGGGTGCAGCGGGTGAAAAATGTACTTGCAGCGGAAAATATGGATGCCCAGCGGGAATTGCTCTGGCTTTGCGCAAGCTGTGAGCAGCGCTCCACCCACCCCATTGCCGTCAGCATTGTGGCGGAAGCCAGGGAACAGGGGCTGACATTGGCGCAGCCCCAGGAACTGGAAGAGCTGCCGGGCCGGGGCATTCGGGCAACGGTGGAGGGAACGGAGGTGCTCTGCGGCAATGCCCGGCTGATGCGGGAAAATGACGTGGACTTCGACGAATGCGACGAATACGGCACCCGGGTTCTGGTGGCGGTAAACGGCGTCTATCAGGGATACTTGCTCATCGCGGACACCATCAAGCCCGGTGCGGAGCAGGCGGTGCAGAAGCTCCGCAGCAGCGGCATTCAAACGGTGATGCTGACCGGAGATGCGGAGAAAGCGGCCCGGGCCGTTGCCGAAACGGTGGGCATTGACCGGGTTCACGCCAAGCTGCTGCCCGAGGAAAAGCTGGAAAGACTGCAGGCCATCCGGAATGAAACCGGCCGGGTGATGTTCGTGGGCGACGGCATCAACGACGCGCCGGTGCTGGCCGGTGCGGACGTGGGCGCGGCCATGGGCAGCGGCGCGGACGCGGCCATTGAGGCGGCGGATGTGGTGTTCATGAATTCCGATGTGTCCGCCATCCCGGAGTCGGTGGAAATCGCCCGGGCCACCCGGCGCATCAGCTGGGAGAATGTGTATTTTGCCCTGGCGGTCAAACTCATCGTCATGGTCTTAGGGCTTTGCGGCTATGCCAATATGTGGTTCGCCGTCTTCGCCGACACCGGCGTGTCCATGCTGTGCCTGCTCAATTCCATCCGGATTCTGTACCGGAAATA
>JBJDYM010000080.1:0-7210 GCA_051867315.1 Faecousia sp. | reverse complement strand
CCCGGAGGATTTCGGCCAGTTTTTCAGGGTTGTCCTTGTTGACCTCATGCCCTGCCTGGGGAAGGAACATCAGCCTGCTGCCCGGGATTCCATCGGAGAGCCCCAGGGCGGCTTTTTTGTTAGCGCTGTCGTTTTCCCCGCAGAGCACCAGGGTGGGGCAGGGGATGCTTTTCAGCTCCCGGGACAGATCAATGTCCATCATGGAGCGGCACAGGGAAAGGAAGTCCTTCTTCCCCAGGCCGATTCCCTGAAAGGTTTTCTCCGGCATGAACCGGAAAATCAGATTCTGCAGCATCAGCAGCCCCTTGGGGGGACGGTACTGGGCCCCGATCAAAACCAGAGAATCCAGCCTGTCCGGGCGCTCTATGGCGTATTGCAGCGCCAGAACCCCGCCCAGGGACAGGCCGCAGAGCCGGAGCTTCCCGGGCAGAGCATCGCAGTAAGCCGAAAAAACAGCATACAGGTTTTGGTAATTCGCTTCTTTGCCCTTCAACAGCCCCAGCAGATCGGGGCAGCGGGTGTCCTCGTCCGTAGGAAGCAGGCCAATCACTTTGTCCCAGCTTTTCGGCGCCTGCCCCAGTCCGTGCAGGAATACGGTTGTCATGATTTACGCACCATCCTCTATGTGGTGAAGGGCTTGAAACACCTTCCAGAAATTGTCTTCAACGGAAGCCCCGCCATCCAGCAGCAGCACCGGGCAGGAAAGCAGCTTCTGCCACTGGTCATGCTTGGCCCGGCTTCGGACCTCCGGGCCGCCGGTATCGTAGCGTTTGGCCCACTCCAGAAAGGCACGATGGGTTTCATACATATCCCCACCGGGTTCAATTCGGGAGCCGAATTTGCGCTTCTCCCGCTGCCGGATTCGTTCCAGACGAAGGGCCGGGTCCATTTCGATGCGAATGGCCAGGGTGAAATCGGGAATCAGAACGTCGCCCCAATCCGTGAGGGAGCCGGAAATGACTACGTTTTGCGCTTGCTCCATGTCCCGGCGCATGAGAATAATCCGCTCCGACGCCGGGCGTTTTGTTGTAAATTTCGGATCAGTGGACATCCAGAAATAGTCGTCGGTGTCCATGTGGAAATAGCCCAGCTCCCGGCTGATTTTCTCTCCCAGTGTGGTGGTGCCGGAGCCGGAGGCACCGAAAATGTGGACCACATTTTTCATCTCGGTCACACCTCGTTTCGTTCCCCAATGATACCTTGTCCAGCCGCCGTTGTCAAGACTTCCCAAATGAATCGTTTCCATTCTGTAAACAAAACGTGGAAATACTTTACTTTGCGATTGATTTTTGATATACTTCCTCAAAAGGAAGTGTTGTTATGGACCCCAAAAAAGAAATGTACCGCAAGCGCGGTGCGGTGCTGGTTCAAAACCTGCAGAAGCGCCATTTTGAAGCGTATTACTGCGATGACCGCGCCTCCGCCCTGCAAAAAGCATTGGAGCTGATCCCCGACGGCGTGCGTGTTGGCTGGGGCGGCGCCATGTCCGCCCAGCAGATCGGCCTGATGGAGGCCCTGGCCGGAAGAAACGTCACCCTGCTGGACCGGGACAAGGCTGCCTCTGCCCAGGAGCGGGGCGCGCTGATGAAGCAATGCCTGACGGCGGATGTATTCCTCACCGGAGCCAATGCCCTGAGCCTGGATGGCCAGATGGTGAACATCGACGGCAACGGCAACCGGGTGGCCGCCATTGTCTATGGTCCGGATGCGGTGATTGCAGTGGTGGGCATGAACAAGGTGTGCGATACCCTGGAGCAGGCGGTGCGCCGTGCCCGCAGCGTGGCGGCCCCCGCCAATTCCCAGCGGTTTGACATCGCCACCCCCTGCAAAGCCACCGGCTCCTGCCACGACTGCACCAGCCCGGACTGCATTTGCAACCAGCTCCTGATTACCCGCCATTGCCGCCCTGCCGGAAGAATCAAATTCATCCTGGTGGGCGAAGAGTTAGGACTGTAAAAAATGGCCTGCCGGATTTCGGCAGGCCAAATTGGTTTCACTTATTGAGGCAGACCTCCGTGCTTTCGTTGGGGTCGCCCCGGAAGAAGCGCAGGGCATTGTCCACCGTGGTGGCGGCGATGTTGTCCAGGGCCTCCTGGGTCAGGAATGCCTGATGGGAGGACACGATCACATTGGGCATGGCAATCAGCCGCACCAGCTTGTCGTCCCGTACCACATGGCCGGAGTAGTCCTCATAGAAGAAGTCTCCTTCCTCCTCGTACACGTC
Organism: Faecousia sp.; assembly: GCA_051867315.1. GTDB lineage: Bacteria > Bacillota > Clostridia > Oscillospirales > Oscillospiraceae > Faecousia. The sequence continues at coordinate 4,986 of JBJDYM010000080.1, read as the reverse complement.
CAGGCAGGCGGCTCCCACCTTCTTTTCCTTGATGCCCTGAATCAGATCCTCCGTGTTGATCAGCGCGCCCCGGGAGGTGTTGATGATGGTGACGCCCTTTTTCATCCGGGCGATGGAACCGGCATTCACCATATGCCGGGTTTCCTCCGTCAGGGGGCAGTGGAGGGAGATGATGTCGGATTTTTCAAACAGCTCCTCCAGCGTGGTGTAATTCAGGCCGCTGGCGGCGTTGGGGAATTTGTCGTAGGCAATGACATTCATGCCGAAGCCCTTGCAGATGTCGGCGAACACCCGGCCGATTTTGCCGGTGCCCACAATGCCCACGGTTTTCCTGTACAGGTCAAAGCCCACGAAGCCCTGGAGGCTGAAATTGAAGTCCCTGGTGCGGATATAGGCCTTGTGGGTCCTGCGGTTGATGGTCAGCAGCAGGGCCATGGCGTGCTCCGCCACAGCGTGGGGGGAGTAGGCGGGAACCCGGAAAACCCGGATCTTCCCCTGGCAGGCGGCCATATCCACGTTGTTGAAGCCCGCACAGCGCAGCACGATCAGCCGGATGCCGTAGCTGTAGAGCTTCTCCACCACGGCTGCATTCACGGTGTCGTTTACAAAAACGCACACCGCGTCATAGCCGGAGGCCAAAGAAACCGTGTCCTCGTTCAGCCGGGTCTCAAAATACTTGATTTCCAGCTCCGTCCCCTTGGTGCAATGATCAAAGCCGGGCATGTCGTAGGTCTTGGCGTCAAAGAATGCGAGTTTCATAGAACCAACTCCTTATAAATTTATCGATATAATTATACTGAATAATACGGATTTGTCAAGCCTGTGAATTCCGAAAAGTGATCAGCAGAGCAGCCAAAATATTGTGCGATTTAGTCGTTATCAATATACATATTAACAAATTGAGGTGGATTTATGCGTTCCAAAATTGAAGCGATCCTGCAAAAATACCGGTTTCAGCTCATCTATCTGGTGTTCGGTGTGCTGACGACGGTGGTCAATTATCTGATCTATTTTCCCTGCGACCGGCTGCTGCATACTGCCTGGCTGAGCAATTCCATTGCCTGGGTGGTTGCCGTGCTGTTTGCTTACGTGACCAATAAGCCCTTTGTTTTCCAAAGCCACGATTGGTCTGTTAAGACGGTGATTCCGGAATTTATCAAATTTGTAGGCACCCGGGTGGCATCTTTGTGTGTGGAAAATTTGATCCTGCTGCTGACGGTGGATATTCTGAAATGGGATCGGATCGTCTGGAAGCTGATTGCCAGTGTGCTGGTGGTTATTCTGAACTATGTGGGCAGCAAGCTTCTGGTATTCCGCAAACAAAAAGATGAATAGGGGAGATGCGCAATGGCATTTGTGGAATTTAAAAATGTGGGCAAAACCTATCAGATGGGCGAGGTGAAAATTGAGGCCCTGCACGATACCAGCTTTGAGATTGAGAAAGGGGAGCTGGTGGTGATCGTGGGCCCCTCCGGCGCGGGCAAGACCACCCTGCTGAATATCCTGGGGGGAATGGACACCCTGTCCACCGGCAGGGTGCTGCTGGACGGGGAGGACATTTCCGCCATGGACCGCCGGCAGCTGACCCAGTACCGCCGGATGGACGTGGGGTTTGTGTTCCAGTTCTATAACCTGATCGGCAATCTGAACGCCCTGGAAAATGTGGAGCTGGCCAACCAAATCTGCAAAAAGCCCCTTCCCGCGGCCCAGGTTCTGAAGGATGTGGGCCTGGAGGCCAGAATGAAAAATTTCCCCAGCCAGCTTTCCGGCGGCGAGCAGCAGCGGGTGGCCATTGCCCGGGCGCTGGCGAAAAATCCCAAGCTGCTGCTGTGCGACGAGCCCACCGGTGCACTGGACTACCAAACCGGCAAATCGATTTTGAAGCTGCTGCAGGATACCGGCAGACACACCGGTATGACGGTGGTCATTATCACCCACAACAGCGCGCTGACTGCCATGGCCGACCGGGTGATCCGGGTGAAGAACGGCACGGTCTGCAGCATTGAAAAGAACGGGCACCCCACGGACATTTCGGAGATTGAATGGTAATGAAGCGTAACATGATGCGCAGAAATCTGCGTCGGTCGATTATGGGTTCCATCGGCCGGTATATCGCCATTGCAACGATTATCGCCCTGGGCACAGCCATTTTTGTGGGCCTGCGTTCCACGAAAATGGACATGGTGGCCACAGGGCAGGTTTATACCGATGAACAGAATATGTTCGATCTTCGGCTGATCAGCTCCTACGGATGGGAGCCGGAGCAGCTGGCGGAGATCGCGGCACTCGATGGAGTGGAGGACGCGGAGGGTGTCTTTTATTCCGATCTGATTGTGAAAAATCAAAACGGCGAGGATGCCTTGGTTTACCGGTTTTATACCATCCCCCAGCGGATCAACCAGCTGGTGCTGCTGGAGGGCAGAATGCCCCAGGCGCCGGATGAATGCCTGGCGGATGGGTTCCGGAACAACGAATCCGCCCTTGGCACAACCGTGACGGTTTCCCAGGAGAATTCCGACGATGCCCTGGAGCAGCTGACGGTGGATACCTTCACGGTGGTGGGCCTTGTGAGCACACCATTGTACATGGATACCAACCGGGGCAACACCTCCGTGGGCAGCGGCAGCATCACAAACTATTACTTTGTCCCGGAGGATGCCTTTGATCTTTCGTATTATACGGAAATCCATGCCACTATCCCGGGTCAGTATGACGTTTATTCTCAGGAATACAACGATGCGTTGAATCAGGCGGCGGATGCCCTGGAGCCCCGGGTGAATTCCATTGCCCAGGCACGGGTTAATTCCATCCGGGAAGAGGCGGAGCAGGCCTATCAGGACGGTCTGGAGGAATATGAGCAGGGCATGTCGGATTATCAGCAGGAGAAACAGGATGCCCTGCGGCAGCTGGAGGATGCCCGGAAAGAATTGGAGGAGAACGAAGCCGCAATCGCTGACGCGGAGGCGGAGCTGAATGCCTCCCAGCAGCAAATTGCGGATGGCCTGGCACAGCTGGAAGCGCAGAAGCAGCAGCTCCAGCTCGCCTCCGGACAGATGCCGGCGCAAGGCGGTTCCGCGGCTGATCAGCAGGCGCTTGTCCAGCAGCTTCAGGCGGCGGAGGCGGAGCTGAATCAGGGTCAGGAGGAAATTGACCGGGGTTGGCAGACGCTGAACGAGAACAGGCAGAAGCTGGCCGATGGCTGGAAGGACCTGGAAGCATCCGAGCTGGAGGCAGAAGAAAAATTTGCGGACGCGGAAGCGGAATTGGATGAAGCATGGCGAAAGCTTGAGGATGCGAAAGCGGAAATTGCGGATATCGCCGATGCGGATGTGTATGTCCTGGATCGCAATACCAATGTGGGCTACAGCGCGTTGGACAGCAACTCCGATATCGTGGCCGGTGTGGCCCGGGTTTTCCCGTTGTTCTTCCTGCTGGTGGCGGCCCTGGTGTGCATCACCACCATGACCCGCATGGTGGAGGAGGAGCGTACCCAAATCGGAACCCTGAAAGCCCTGGGCTACAGCAACGGCGCGATTGTTTCCAAATATCTGAAATATGCCGGCAGCAGCGCGGTCTTGGGCTGCGGGGTGGGCATTGCGCTTGGCAGCGTGTTTTTCCCGATTGTGCTGTGGCAGGCGTATCAGCTGGTGCTGTTCGTCAAACCGAACATTGTGATTCGGTTTGACTGGGAGATGGCGCTCTCCGTGACGGCACTGTATACCTGTGCAATGCTGGCAGTCACCTGGTATTGCTGCTGCCGGGCCCTGAAGGAGGTACCCGCGGAGCTGATTCGCCCCAAAGCCCCTGCGGCGGGCAAGGAGCTGTTCGTTGAAAAGCTGCCCCTGTGGCGGCACATCAGCTTCCTGAACAAGGTTGCCATCCGGAACATTTTCCGTTACCGGCAGCGGCTGGTGATGATGCTGCTGGGCATCGGCGGCTGCACCGCGCTGCTGATGACCGGCTTCGGCATCCGGGATTCCATTTCCAAAATTGTGGATGTCCAGTTCCGGGACGTGACCCAATACGATGTGGAGGTCTATTTCCGCAGCGGCCGAACCCAGCAGGAGCAGGAACACTTCCGGGCGGGAATGGAAAATTACGCCGATGAAATCCTGTTTTTCCACCAGGTCAGCGGTGAGATCGATACCGGCGCCCAGAGCCGGGATCTCTACATCATTGCGGCGGAGGAGCAGCTGACGGACTTTATCGATTTCCACTGGGGAGAGGAAACCGTCTCCATGCCCGGCGCCAATGAGGTGCTGCTCTCCTCCGGCATTGCCGATATGCTGGACATCCAGGTGGGGGATTCGGTTTCGCTTCGCAACCCGGATATGGAGGAGCTTCGGCTGACAGTGTCCGGAATTTATGAAAACCATGTCTATAACTATGCCGTTGTGACTCCGCAGACCGTTGTGGAGCAGTGGGGCCGGGAACCGGAGCTGCAAACGGCCTATGTGTCCGTCCGGGAGGATCGGAATCCCAGCGTTGCCGGTGCGGCGGCCAGCAGTCTGGAAGGGGTTGCCAATGTGTCGGTGAGCCAGCAGATGGCCGAGGCAGTGGACGATATGATGTCTGCGCTGGATTTGGTGGTGGTTGTGGTTGTGATCTGCGCCGGAGTGCTGGCGGTGATTGTTCTTTATAACCTGACCAACATCAACATCAACGAACGCATCCGGGAGATTGCCACCATCAAGGTGTTGGGCTTCAACGCCCGGGAGACCGCCATGTATGTGTTCAAGGAAAATCTGGTGCTCAGCCTGTTCGGCACGGTATTCGGCATCCCACTGGGGAAGCTGCTGCTGGAATTTGTAATGAGCCAGATCAAGATCGATTTGATTTGGATCAAACCCCTGCTGAGCACCCCATCCCTCCTTGTCTCAGTGGCCCTTACCGTTTTCTCTGCCGTGGCTGTGGATTTCCTCTTCTATTTCCGCCTGGATAAAATCAACATGGCAGAGGCCCTCAAGAGCGTGGAATAACCCGGCG
>JBJDYM010000079.1:0-2145 GCA_051867315.1 Faecousia sp. | reverse complement strand
GAAGCTGCTCGATGCGTTAAAGATTCATATTACTTAATTGTCGAAAGTTAGGGATGAAAAGAAAATCGCACTCAGCCCTGCCTATCAGATCGCCGCACTCCCCCAGGAAAGTCAGAACTTGCTCTACGATACCATTGAGAGTGAGCAAGCAACTCCCTCCCTATCCCAGGCTCAGCGTATTCGCAAGCTCAGCCAAAACGGAGAACTGAACGAGGATTCTATGCTCCAGATTATGATGGAGCGGAAAAAGCCGGAAAGGAATGACATTACCCTGTCCGGCGAGAAACTTCGTAAATACTTTCCCCGTTCCTACTCTCCCGAAAGAATCGAGGAAACAATCTTCAAGCTGTTGGACGCATGGATGCGCAAGCGCCAGCGCGACAACAGCAGATGACAATTCCATATTCCCCCAGTCTGACAAGACCCCTTGTCAGGCTTTTTTCATTTCCAAGCAAAGGAGACTACACCCAACATTGTATATCCGAAAGTACACCTATACTGCCGAGGATGTGGATTGCAAACTCTGCACAGAGCATGTCGGTAGGAAAGGGTGCCGACAGGAGGTCTGCCCCTATTATGCGGAGCGGATTGAAGCCGGTGTCATTTCCTACAGAGAAGCAGTTCTTTCGCTGATCCCACCCACAAGCAGTATCCGATACCGTCTGCCCAAATTGATTCACGGCTTTCCCGGTTCCCTCTGGGCAGATGAAAAGCACAAAACCAGAATGGAGGTCTTTAATAACCGTCTGGGCTACATCAAAAGCAGAAACACCCCCAGCTATTTCGCAGCCCTGTACCTTCTGACCTCCAACGATGCCCTGTACCGGCGGACAGCCAACAGTTTTTACCACGGCGGCATTGACTTTTCCTATGCCGTTCTTCGCGGCATTTCTCCGCACAACTACGCCCTGCTTTATGCCGCCAAGGGGCTGCGCCATGCCAGAGGCGTAACAGAATCAGAGCTTGCCGATCCTATGACAATCGACGATGAAGCATTTCTCTTGATTATGAACGCCCTGCTGATTGCCAAGTACGGCACCGCCGCATTCAATTTGAAAGGAGACATTTCCCATGAGCCGTGATTTTGGCGTTACTGACGGTCATTCCCTCTATTCCCTCCATCGCTACCGCAGCGATGTACGCCACATGGTCATCTTCGATGATCTGGTGGAAAAGGAGTTTCACCGGATTCGGCTTTACATTTCCGAACCGGTCTATGAGCTGATTCGTCAGGCTGAAACCAATGGGCTTCTTCGGATCGTTCACCACGAAGAAATCGTGGAGGGCTGTTCCGAGCCGGATTCCCCCCAGCGCAGAAAGCACAAGCATAAATAATCATTGATTCCAAATCCATCAGGAGGTTTATTTCCATGAACAAAATTGGAAAGCTGCACGAAAGCATCCGCGCCCTCTTTCGCACGGAGGGTGAAAAATTCTGCTACACACCCGGCGAGATTGAGCGGCTGGTGTGCAGCCTGAATTACAAGCGGCTATACAGTGTCTTGTGCGACACAGCGGAACCCGTTTATGTCTGCTGCGCCGGAGGCGGTATCTGCGATTCCCACCAGTATCACAGCGCCAAGCTGTTCCCGACAAATGCAACGCTGATTTGGAGTGACGAGGGTGAGCCGCTAGGCGATGATAATATCTCCACCTCCTACTCCAACGAGCTTTGGCTGCTGGAGGATATGACCATCGCTGCCGCCTCCTGCTTCCGTGTTCTCAATTCCGCTGCCAGCTATATCACCGAGTACCGGGAATACAAAGGTGACGAATGGCCCGCCCACCTCGTTCCTGTGAATATTCTGGAACTGTGGCAGTCTCTGATCGATAAGTACCAGGACTGCGGCGATGAAGAACTCGACGCTACGCTGAAGGCGATCATCTACGAGCCTTAATACATCAACACCGACTCATTATCAAAATTTAATAAGATTGGGGCGCAGAACGCTTAGAAAAACGCTTTGCATGGGAGGGCATGGACGCAGGTTTATGCCCTCCGTGCATTTTGGAGGTAAATTAAATGGCTGTATTTCGCATTGAAAAGAACAAGAATTATACGGTGATGGCAAACTATCACCTTCGGGATATTTCGCTCTCTCTGAAAGCAAAGGGGCTGTTATCGCTGATGCTCTCCCTGCCGGA
>JBJDYM010000078.1:0-2146 GCA_051867315.1 Faecousia sp. | reverse complement strand
TTGTAGCAGATTTGTCAGATTTTTGTAGCTATTTTTTACTCATGCGTTTGTCGTGTCCCGTTCCCGGCTCTCCCTTTATCTCTGGGGAGGATGGTTCCGTAACTGTTACAGGATTGACCCCCGGCACCTATTACGCCCGGGAGAATCCCACGGAGAATTCCTACTGGGACATTGATGCAGAGGTCAAGCCCGTCACCGTGACGGCGGGCCAGACTGCGGAGCTCACCTTCGTCAACACCTGCTATGGCCGCATTGAGTTCCGCAAGACCACCAACACCGGCAGCCACCTGGGGGGCTGGACTTTCGTTGTCCGGGATGCCAATGGCGAAACCGTTGGAACCTATACCACAGATGACAATGGCTATGCCTGCACAGAAAACCTGCCTCTAGGGCGGTATACGGTGACGGAGCAGGCCGCCCAGGATGATTACTGGGTGGCGGAGCTGGGCTTCCACGATGTCACCGTCACCGCCGGAAAAGCAGCGGTGGATGAATGGCACAACAAGGAGCAGGGATTGGCCTGGTTTGTGAAAAAGACCAATACCGGCGCAGATACCGAGGGCTGGTGCATCACGATTTATTCGGATGAAGCCTGCACCCAGGCGGCAAAGGAAATCGTCACCAACCAGGAGGGCAAGGCAGGTTATTATCTGGATCCCGGCACCTATTGGGCCAAGGAGACTGGCAACCAGAACGGCCTCTTTGACAACGAGTATTGGGTAGTAGACCCCGCCGTCCAGAAATTCGAGGTCAAGCCCCATGAGAGCACCGAGATTGTGTTCTCCAATACCCACCGCGGCAAGCTGGAAATTTTCAAGACCATGGAAGGCTCCGGCAGCCCCGAGGGCTGGCAGTTCAAAATCACCGGCCCGGATGGCGCTGAAATCGAGGGTTCTCCCTTTGTGACGGACAGGGACGGCGTAATCCAGACCGGGAATCTGCTCCCCGGCGACTATACAGTGGAAGAACTGCTCCCGGAGGACAGTATTTACTCCTGCCAAACTGAAAACCCCATTACCGTTACCGTAAAAGCGGGAGAAACGGCCCATGTTCCCTTTACCAACTGCACCCGTCCTGCCAGGATCTGGATTGAAAAGGTGGACAACACCGGCAAGCACCTGGCAGGGGCGGTATTCCGGCTGGAATGGTCTGCTGACAATGGCCAGACCTGGGCAAACATCTTCTACTCCGACAAGCAGGAGCCGGTCAAGGGCGGCTGCTCTAACGTCGAGCTGGCGGATGGCTGCCTGACCTCCAATGACAAAGGAGAGCTGGCCTGGAACAATCTGTACCCCGGCCTCCGCTACCGGGTCACGGAAACCCAGGCACCGGAGGGCTACACCCGGCTGAAAGGCACCGCCTTTGACGATACCGTCACCATGAAAGACCTGGATGTGACCATTCGTGTGGTGAACAACCGTGGCTTCCTGCTGCCGAAAACCGGTTCTGCATCCCTGAGAGTTGTATCCATTGTGGGAGCGGTTGCTCTGGCAGTCAGCTTGGTGGTTCTCGCTGCCAATGTGGGCAGGAAGAAGCGCTGATCTGATGCAGGGCACGCCAAACAAGCACCACGAAAGAAAGGCAGCCGGAAGCACATTTCTTCCGGCTGCTGCACAGTGTTGGCTATATCTTGTAGGGTGTTTATCCCTGTTCTTCTAAAAAAAGCGAGGGGATATTTCATCCCCCCATCATTAACGCCCCGCACTTTTGCTTGGGTGGCGGAACACCCGCTGTAAACCTCTCGGCTCACGAGTATTGTACGCAAGATTCTTGTAAATTGCAACCATTATTTTCGGAATATCATTGCAAAAGGAGGAAAACACTTATCCATATCTTTTACCACGCCAGGGATCAGCCCTGGCTTTTTCATATCCATCATCTGCATATTTAAAACTCAAACTATAATTTTAAGAAAAGCAAAATGAAAAACTTTACCAAAATCATGTCCCTCATTCTGGCGCTGACGCTGCTGCTGTGCTTCCCCGTCGGGGTCTCCGCTGCACTCTTTGACGAAGCCGTCATTGACATGGACAGAAAAGGCAGCCTGACCATCTATAAGTACGATCTGACCAATGCCGAAAAGGACGGCATCAGCTCCTATGTATCCACCGGCGTCATGGACCAGGCCGGTGTGGTGGACATCCTG
>JBJDYM010000077.1:0-2148 GCA_051867315.1 Faecousia sp. | reverse complement strand
TTGGACGGATCTTTTGCCGGAGCATGCGTTTTGAAAAGTCCGCAATACACAAAGTTTTCCGGACTTTCAAAAACTTTTGTGGAACAAAATCTCTCGCCAAAAAACACAAAAGGTATTTTTTGAGGCCGCCTATTATTAATTAAAGGGACAGATGAAAAACAAAAAGTGCTGAGTGGCTTTGCTCAGCCAATCCGGCAGCAGCGCAAATTCCAATTTTCCGGTTTGCTGGAGGAAGCCGGTCAGCAACAAACAAAATATAGAGAGAGGTGTCCTTATGGCAATTTACAAGTGCAAAATCTGCGGCGCGATTTATGACGAGGAAAAAGAGGGGAAGCCCATCTCCGAGCTGACCTGCTGCCCGGTCTGCAGGCTGCCGGTCTCCAATATGGAGCTGGTTCCCGCCACCGGTGCGGAGGCGGCTCCGAAGTCCTATGGAGGCTCCCTGGACTATGACAGCGCCACCGCCCGGCGGGACCGGTCCAGCCGGTACATGGCGGAAATCCATGAAATGGCAGTGACCGGAAAGTCCATCGGCGGCTCCATGAGTACCCAAATGCCCATGCCCAACTGGGATGATATCCTGCTGCTGGGCGCCCAGCTCAATCCACCTCCCCTGAATGACGGAGACTTTGTGGATACGCGCACGGTCATCGGCAAGCACGCAAAGCGGCCCATGGTGCTGGAGAATCCGGTCTACATCTCCCACATGTCTTTTGGTGCACTGTCCAAAGAGGTGAAGGTCGCCCTGGCTAAAGGCTCGGCCATGGCGAAGACCGCCATGTGCAGCGGCGAGGGCGGAATTTTGCCGGAGGAGAAGGAAGCGGCCTACAAGTACATATTTGAGTATATCCCCAACAAGTACAGCGTGACCGATGAGAATCTGCGTACCGCCGACGCCATTGAGATCAAGATCGGGCAGGGCACCAAACCCGGTATGGGCGGACACCTGCCCGGGGAAAAGGTGACGGCGGAAATTGCGGCCATTCGTGGGAAAAAGCAGGGCGAGGACATTCAAAGCCCCAGTAAATTCCCGGAGCTGAATTCCAAAGAGGACCTGCGGGACATGGTGGAGATGCTGCGGCAGCGTTCGGACGGCCGTCCCATCGGCGTCAAAATCGCGGCCGGGAACATCGAGCGGGATCTGGAATACTGCGTTTTTGCCAACCCTGATTTCATCACCGTGGATGGCAGAGGCGGCGCCACCGGGTCCAGCCCTCTGCTGCTGCGGGAAGCTACCACGATTCCCACTGTCTATGCCCTGAGCCGGGCGAGAAAGTACCTGGATTCTGTCGGCTCCGATATCTCCCTGGTGATCACCGGTGGGCTGCGGGTTTCGGCGGACTTCGCCAAGGCGCTGGCCATGGGCGCCGACGCTATTGCCATTGCCAGCGCGGGACTGATCGCCGCCGCCTGCCAGCAGTACCGCATCTGCGGCAGTGGCAACTGCCCGGTGGGCGTAGCGACCCAGGACCCGGAGCTGCGTAAGCGCCTGAAGGTGGATGCCGCCGCCCAGCGGGTGGCAAACTTCCTGAATGTCTCGCTGGACGAACTGAGAACCTTTGCCCGAGTTACCGGCAACACGTCGGTGCACGGCCTGTCTCTCAATAATCTGGTCACGACCGACCGGGATATCGCGGAATATACTGGCATCCGGCATGTAGGCCAGCCGAATGCAGATCCCGCGCCTGCGGAATCAAAACATAGAAAAGAGAAAACGACTGTGCGCGAATATCGGTGCAAATTATGCGGAGAGGTTTTTGAAGTCAAGGAAGGGGAGGCGCCGGTCTGTCCCCGCTGCCGCGCCATGGGGGAGACCCTGGAGCCTGCTGCGGAGGAAAGCCGGAACAAATACGCCGGTACCCAGACGGAAAAGAACCTGCATACCGCTTTTGACGGCGAATCCGGTGCCAGAAACAAATATACGTTCTTTGCCTCTGTGGCAAAGAAGGAAGGCTATGAGCAGGTCGCGGCCCTGTTCCTGAAAACCGCGGAAAACGAGCGGGAACACGCGAAGATGTGGTTCAAGGAGCTGAACGGCATCGGCGACACCGCCGAGAATCTGCTGGCCGCCGCTGAGGGCGAAAACTTCGAGTGGACCGACATGTACGATGGCTTCGCCAAGACTGCAGAGGAGGAAGGCTTCCCCGA
>JBJDYM010000076.1:0-2148 GCA_051867315.1 Faecousia sp. | reverse complement strand
GTCCCCTGGGCCATGAACACCATGAGCAGGGCGATATACCCGCCGGAGTAGGCCAGCAGCAGCGTGGTGGTCATGGTGCCCATGGCGGCCCGGCCCACCCGGATGCCGGACATGGCCGCCTCCCACCGGGACAAATCCGGGCGCTTTTGCACCACCTCGCTGACCGCCGCCGTAATGTCCACCGTCAAATCCATCATGGCCCCGGAGGAGCCCACGAAAATGCTTGCCATGAAAATCTTGGTCAGATCCAACCCGGCGTAGCCGCTGTACAGCAGGCTTTCAGAGAAGGACATCACCGCCCCCTGAATCCGAAAGGTGTTGGTGCACACGATCCCCAGCATGCAGGTAAGGGCCAGCCCCGCAACGGCTCCGCTCACCGCCGCCAGGCACCGCTTGTCAAAGCCGAACACCAGCGCAATGATCATCAAGGTCAGCAGAGCAGTCACCCCGCCGCCAATGAGAATCGGCTCCACGCCCCGGAGGCAGCCGGGCACCAGCACCTTCCAGATCATCAGCACCGAGAGGACGAAGGACAAAATCGCCCGGATCCCCGTCCAGCCCGCGAACACCACCAGAAACAGGAAAAATACCCCCAGAAGCAGCAGCTCCAAATCCAGCCGGTAGTGGTCGATCATACTCACCGCCACTCTGTCTTCATCGGCGAAGCTTGCAAGGACCAGGGCTTTGTCTCCGGCCTCATAAATTTTGTCCGACTCCAGGGACCCGGTCAGAATGTTTTCCGCAGTGTACACCTCGCCTCTGTGGGAACCGGCCAGCAGCTCCACCTGGCAGCGCTGCTCCCCCGCCTGGACCAGCCCGGTGTTGATGACGGTGGAGTTGTCCACACTGAGCACCCTGGCCGGGACCCGCTCTCCCCTGTCCCGGTAAGCAGCCCCGGCCTTTTCAAATCCTGTGGGCAGAAACCACAGCACAGCAATGAGCAGGAGACATACCACAATCGACCATTGTATCCTTTTTTGTTTGATCATCTTGTTTCACCTACTGAAAAATGCCGCAGCCTTCCGGGGAAAGCTGCGGCATGGGATGGTTTGATTAGCCAGCCAGGTTTTCCATGCCCAGCAGCGTGCAGAACTTGTCGTGAATGTCGGTGTTGTCATAGGAACCGGCGAAGAGCTCTGCCCCGGCGCCCTGAGCGAACACAGCGGCAGGCAGGCCGGTGTGGGCGTAAGAACCGAAGTTGATGCCGGACTTGTTATTCAGCAGGTGGGTAACGGTGACGGAGAAGGGGGTGTAGGTGCCGTAGGTCACATACTCCTGCTGGGTCTGGACCTGATTGCCCTCGGTATCCAGGGCATAGCCGGTGAAGGTCAGCTCATAGGCTGCTTTCAGCTCCTCCACCTCGTAGTCGGTGAGCACCAGAGCATTGTCCGCAGCTTCCGCAGCATGCTCGGGCAGGATCAGGCCGAACAGGGCCTCCACATCCACCATGGCATCCTCAAAGGAGGTGTCATTTTCCTTGTAATCGACCACATAGTCGGCGTCGTACTTGGCGAAGGAAATCTCCTGGTTGTTCAGGTTGTCCAGATAGGTATCGTAGTCGGTACCGGCGAAGCCGATGGTCAGGCCGCCGGTCTCATGGTCGCCAGTCACCACAATCAGCGTCTCATCGGGGTGCTCCTGGGCAAAGTCCAGGGCCACCTGAACCGCGTCCGCCATGGCCAGCACATCGTATACCACGGTACCGGCATCGTTGGCATGGCAGGCCCAGTCGATCTTGCCGCCTTCGCACATCATGAAGAAGCCGTTTTCATTGTCCAGGACCTCGATGCCCTTGGCCACATAGTCACTGAGGGCCCAAACACCCTCCTGGCGGTCGATCTCATAGTCCAAAGAATCGCTGTCGGCCAGATGCTCGGTGACGATCAGCACCTTGCCGTCGTCAGCGGTGACCTGCTCTGCCTCCGCCTGAGTGCGCACCACCTTGTAGCCGCTCTGGGCTGCCAGGTCGTACAGGTCGGGCTGGTCGCCATCCTTGCCGGTGGGCTTCAGCAGTCCGCCGCCGGCGAAGTAGTCAAAGCCGCTGGCAATCAGTTCCTCGCCGATTTCATAGTAGCTGCTGCGGCTGGCCTGGTGGGCATAGAAGGCGGCGGGGGTGGCGTGGTTCAGGTTGACGGAGGAGATGACGCC
>JBJDYM010000075.1:0-2149 GCA_051867315.1 Faecousia sp. | reverse complement strand
ACGCCATGGACTGCCTGAGCTACAACGAGACCACCCGGGATTGGCGGGTCCACAACGGGGTGGACCTGGCCGCCGAGGCCGGTGCTCCCGTTGGGGCGGCGGCGGACGGCACGGTATACACCACCTATGAGGACGACACCCTGGGCTACACCGTGGTCATCCGCCACGACGGCGGCTACACCACCCGCTACTCCAGTCTGGATGAAAACCTGTGTGTCGCCCCCGGTGACACCGTCACCCTGGGCCAGACCATCGGCTATGCCAGCGACAGTGCCTTGGTGGAGTCCGTGATGGGCGCCCACGTCCATTTCAGCGTCAGCTGCCAGGATCAGCCCATGGACCCCGCCGAATTCTTCGCGCTGGGTTAACCACGAAAAAAAGCCCCGCCAACCGGCGGGACAGAAAACTTTCTTCCTTTTTCCTCTTTGATTTTTCCCCGAGGCTTTTCGCCCCGGGGATTTTTTTGCAAACGGTGTCATATACGCTGATTGTTGTTTGATGATCTGCACCGCACCAAGCCGTAGGGGATACTATCCTCCCGCGCGGTATAAGCTCTCAATGTGGTGCCGGGTTGGGCGAATCCGTTCCAGCGTTCAACATTGTACCATTCAACCGATCGCTCAATTAACCAACCTGACGGGAGGCGAACAGCCTCCCATACAGTAGCTGGTGCAATATATAACAATTTATCCGTTCTCTTCCGCTGCATTCTGGGTGGATTCGGGGAGCTTGGGCTGCTTTTCGGCATTGACGAAGCTCATCAGCTCCTCGCCGGTGATGGTTTCCTTCATCAGCAGGAACTCGGCAATCTCATCCAGCAGGGCCCGGTGCTCCTGGAGCAGCTGCATGGACTGGGAATAGGTTTCCTCCAGCAGCTCCTTGACCTCCTGGTCCACGATGGAGGCGGTGGACTGGGCGCAGTCCATATAGGCCTGGCCGTCCAGGTACTGATGCTCCACCGAGGCGGTGGTCATGAGTCCCAGCTTTTTGCCCATGCCGTACTGGCTGATCATATTCCTCGCCAGAGCGGTGGCCCGCTGCAGATCGTTGGCGGCGCCGGTGGTCTGCACGCCGAACACCAGCTGCTCCGCCGCCCGGCCGCCCACCAGAGTGCGCAGCTCGCCCCGAAGTTCCTCGGCGGTGTTCAGGAATTTCTCCTCCTCAGGCATCTGCATGGTGTAGCCAAGAGCGCCGGAGGTATGGGGCACGATGGTGATCTTGGACACGGGCTGGGAATGCTTTTCCAACGCGGCAACCAGAGCGTGGCCCACCTCGTGATAGGAAACCAATCGCTTTTCCGTATCGGTCATGACGGTGTTCTTCTTCTCGGTACCGGCGATGACGGTTTCGAAGGAGACCATCAAATCCTCCTGGTTCACCGTCTGGCGGCCCAGGCGGACGGCGCGGAGGGCAGCCTCGTTGACCAGGTTGGCCAAATCCGCGCCCACGGCTCCGGCGGTGGCCTGGGCGATTTTCTTCAGATCCACGTCCTCGCTGAGCTTGATCTTCCGGGTGTGGACCTTCAGGGTGTCCAGACGGCCCTGGAGGTTGGGACGGTCCACAATGATCCGCCGGTCGAACCGGCCGGGGCGGAGCAGGGCCTTGTCCAGAATCTCCGGACGGTTGGTGGCTGCCAGGCACACGATGCCCTTGGAGGGCTCGAAGCCGTCGATCTCATTGAGCAGCTGATTCAGGGTCTGCTCCTGCTCGGAGTTGTTGCCGTAGCGGTTGTCCCGGGAGCGGCCCACGGCGTCGATCTCATCAATAAAAATAATACAGGGGGCAACCTTGGCGGCCTGCTGGAACAGGTCCCGCACCCGGCTGGCGCCCATGCCCACGAACATCTCCACAAAGTCGGAGCCGGAAATGGAGAAGAACGGCACTCCCGCCTCCCCTGCCACCGCTTTCGCAAGCAGGGTCTTGCCGGTGCCGGGAGAGCCCACGAGCAAAGCGCCCTTGGGGAGCTTGGCACCGATTTCGGTGTACTTCTGGGGATTGTGGAGAAAATCGATGATCTCCACCAGGGATTCCTTGGCCTCATCCTGACCGGCCACATCTTTAAAGGTGACGCCGGTCTGCTTTTCCATATACATTTTGGCCTTGCTCTTGCCGAAGCCGCCCATCATGCCCTCGCCGCCCATGCGCTTGG
>JBJDYM010000074.1:0-2158 GCA_051867315.1 Faecousia sp. | reverse complement strand
CCAAAGATAAACGTCGAGAGATTATTGACCACCGACAGCGGATCGTCGGCGGCCAAGGCCGTCATGGAGCAGCAGCCGATCAGGGCCACCGCTGCCACAAAGGTGCAGTAAAAACGAAAGCCCCGCTTCACCTTGCGGGGCATGGGAAGTCTGTTTCCATTCTGTTTTTTCATCTTGTAGTACCTCCATGATTTACAATCAATTCTTCCAGTTCCTCCTCTGTAAGAAGCAGGAACTCGTGTTCACCGGCGTCCAGCTCCACCGCCTGTTCCAGCAGGGCGGCGTCGAACCGGATAGATGCAATGCTGCGGGTGTCCTCGCCGTGCCGGTACGGTTCGGCCCCGCCGTCTGTGGTCAGCTTCACATTGGGATGCTTCAGGATGTCGTACTTGAGATCCTGGACGGGCCGCTCTCCGCGAATAAAAAGGAGCGCGTATTTGTTGTCCAGCATACGCACCTCGTCCGGGGTCATCAGCTCACGGCCAGTCAACTGCCAGTTTGTTGAATAGCTGCCGTTGCGCCCTTTGGACTGCCCGTAGGTGTTGGTGTCGATGGTCTCCTTGCCCAGCAGCTTGGACACATACTCATGGGTCGATTGCTCATTGCCGCCGAGATAGAGAAATTCATCGCAGTTGCCCACGATGCTCTCCCACTGTTTTTCAAAGAGGGCTTTGAGCTGTGCAAGGTTCTGGATGATGATGCTGACGGAGATCTCCCGGCTGCGCATGGTACTGAGCAGCTTGTCAAACTCATCGGGCAGAGCGACATTGGCGAACTCGTCCATGACAAAATGCACATGGACCGGCAATCTGCCGCCGTGTACCACGTCGGCCTGATAATAGAGCTGTTGGAAAAGCTGCGTGTAGAGCATACCAACGATAAAATTAAAGCTGCTGTCGTTGTCGGGGATGACCGCAAAGACGGCGGTTTTCTTTTCACCTATGCTCCATAGCTCCATCTCGTCAGTCTGCGTGATGCTGGCCAGCGAATCCAGATTGAATTTTTCAAGGCGCGATACCAGCGTGATTTGAATGGATTTCAGCGTCTTGGCGCTGCCGGAGTGATAGCTGCGGTAGTATTTCAGGGCGATATGCTCCGGGTTGCGCATCTCCAGCCGATCAAATAACTCGTCCAGCGGGGATTGGTATTCATCGTTGTCCTCCCGCACCTCACCGGCGCGGATCATTTCCATCACCATCGGGAAGTTTTGTTCGTCGGGCGGGGCTTCATAGTGGAGATAGAACACCAGCGCCAGAAGGAGCATCTGCGCCGCCTGGTCCCAAAAGGGGTCTTGGGACTGACTGCCCTTTGGCGTGGTGTTCTTGAACAGGTTCGTCACCAGACGCTGGATGTCGTTGTCGCTGCGCAGATAGACAAAGGGGTTGTAGCAATGACTTTTCTCCATGTTGATGAGGTCGATCACTTTGATGTCATAGCCTTCTGCACGGAGCAGACTGCCGGTGTCCCGCAGCAGCTCGCCCTTGGGGTCCAGGCACACATAGCTGGTACTGGCGTTCATGACGTTGGGTTTCGCAAAGAACCTCGTCTTGCCCGCGCCGCTGCCGCCGCAGCAAAGAATGTTCAGATTGCGACGGTGCTTCCTGCCGTCCAGCCCAATAGCCACATTCTGCGTGAGGATTTTGTTTGCTGCCTTGTTTTTGGCCGCGTATTTTCGGTTGACGGCTTCCGGCGAGCCCCATTTTGCCGAGCCGTGTTCCTCCCGCCTGCGGTAATTGCGGTCGGTGGAAAGATAGATACCGATCCCCAGCCCATAACACAAAAGAAAAATGAGGACAGTTTTCAGGCTGTCCTCACACAGTACGATATGAAATGGGTCGCCAAAGGCCGCGCCGCCGTTTTGGAGCAAACCGGCAAGGCCATCCCCAAAGTACGGCGCAAACAAGAGTGCAAGCCAAACCACGGGGATGATACCACAGGCATAGAGGATCAGACGGGAACGTGAAAACTTATCTTGTCTCACGGTCTGATCTCCGTTTTTTCGTCGGGGCGTCGATGACTTTCAGGATCAGGGCGTCCACATCCTCGGTGGGCTTCTCCGCGCGGAGCAGATCGTTTCGGAAGTCCGTCAGACCGTTTACCATCAAGCGCTGTTCAAAATCATCCAGCATGACCACACGCTTATCATCTGCCATAGACT
>JBJDYM010000073.1:0-2165 GCA_051867315.1 Faecousia sp. | reverse complement strand
TGAACATCTGCTATACCAAGGTCAGCAGCCTGATGCCCCTGGACGGCCTGCCCATTCAGAATCTGTTCTGCAAGCAGACCAGGGTGGGCGCCGAGGAGCAGAAGCAGTTTAAGCAGATCCACGAGGGCAGCACCGCCGTGTTCACCGGCACGGACCCCTACGCCGGCGCGGGCTGGCGGTACGTGGACAACGGCTACACCTACACGGAGTTCTATAAAAAGGTCCGTGAGGTTTTCGACCTGGACGCCGTGGACGCCGTCCTGCGGGCCCAGCAGGCCGCCGCCGAAAATAAGTAAAAACCGGGCCTGACAGCTTTGTCAGGCCTTGGTGCGTTTCGGGATTTTATACACGCCAAACGACAATTTTCAAGGGAAATCCCCAGCCGCCGGGGGCACGATCTGACGAAGGAACAATCCATCCAAATCACCTCCGCCGGCAATTCTATCTGAAAAGAGGCAGCCCCATGGCATATCGTTACGAAACCCACATGCACACCAGCGAGGCCAGCGCCTGCGCCCGCTCCACCGGGGCCGAGATGGCCCGGGCGCATCTGGAGGCGGGCTACACCGGCATCTTCGTCACCGACCATTTTTTCAACGGCAACACCGCCGTACCCCAGCAGCTGCCCTGGCGGGAGCGGGTGGCGCGGTTCTGCCGGGGCTATGAAAACGCCTGGGAGGAAGGACAGCGAATCGGATTGCAGGTGTTCTTCGGCTTGGAATACAATTACCATGGGGCGGAATTTCTGGTGTACAACCTGGACAGGCAGTGGCTGCTTGACCATGAGGACATCGACCGGGTGAGCCCCCGCCAGGCTCTGGCTCTGATGCGTGGGGACGGAGGCTTTGTCGTTCAGGCCCACCCCTTCCGGGAGCGGGGGTATATCGACCATATCCAGCTCTTCCCCCGGGACATCGACGCCGTGGAGGCCATCAACGCCGCCCATCTGGGACCGGAGGGCGCGAAGATGAACCGGCGGGCCTTTGCCTATGCCGACATGTTCGGCCTGCCCGTCACCGCCGGTTCCGACAGCCATCATACAGGTTTGCTCTACGGCAGCGGCGTGGAAACCCCCGGCCGGATCGAAAGGCCCACGGATTACCTGAACTGGATGCGCGCCGGAGCATTGAAGCTCATCGGAGAGCAGCCGGAACGGTAAAACGTTGTTTGTAGCGATCATTTCGCAGGGCGGGCTCATGAGCCCGCCCTACAGAACACCCCTTCAAACAACAATTTTTCGTGGCGCCTTCCTCATTGCTGTCCCAGCTCCTGGAACAGCCCCACGGAGAGTGTGACGCCCAGGCGTCCGGCATCCTCCAAAACCGCTTTCAAATCCTCCGGTGTCCGCCAGGTGTGGAAGGTGATTCCCCCGGGGGTATCCTCAATGCTGTAGTGGCAGTGCAGGCCGGAGTCGGCGTGGACGTGGTCAAAATCCTGGCGGCGGTTGGGGCCGTACACGGCTCCATCTGGGGTCAGGGTGATGTTCTGGCCCTCCAGGGCCGCTTCCAGCCAGAGCTCCCGGCCTTCCCATTTCCCAAGGTAGTCCTCCGGGGCCACGTCCGTGGGCACCGGGGGCAGGAACACCGCCGTCCCCTCCGGGGCAAAGGGCGGGGAGATGCCCAGAGGCGCTTCCAGATGATGGGCCAGATAGGCGGCCAGTTCCCGGGCTTCCGGGCATACGGGATTCTGAAAATCCACCAAAAGCCCCGGGCATTCAAACCGCTGCAGCGCGCTTTTCAGCTCCCGGCAGACCCGCTGGGGGTCATGGCCGTGGATGGGAGTCCGGTCGTTGAGAATCAGCAGGCTTCCCTTGGGGAGCCGGGCGGGCAGATTGCATAGCCCTGTGGAGTAGGGGGAAAAGTGGCAGGCCATCCAGGCCGGGTGCCGGGGCAGGGGAACGGTGCCGGCCATCTCCGCCGCTGTCATGGCCAGATGAAGCCGAGTCGCTATGGACAAACCCTCCTTCCTGTGGTATACTTCATCCATAGATTATGTTTTTCCGGAGGAGCATATGTCCATCTCTTTTCTGCCCAGGCTGATGGCCCGGGATCTGACCGCCCTCACCCCGGCGCTGCTGCAGGGGCTTGGAATCCGCCTTCTGATGCTGGACTTCGACAATACCATCGTCCCCTACACCACGGACATCCCCACCCCCGAAATGGAAC
>JBJDYM010000072.1:0-2165 GCA_051867315.1 Faecousia sp. | reverse complement strand
AGGTGCTGGAATTGAAGGCCAACCCCAACCGCCGGGGCAAGGGCACCGTCATCGAGGCCCGGCTGGACAAGACCCGGGGCCCCATCGCCACTCTGCTGGTGCAGAACGGCACGTTGAACCAGGGCGACATCATCATCGCCGGCACCGCCGTGGGCCGGGTCCGGGTGATGACCAACGACAAGGGCCGCACCGTGAAGTCCGCCGGTCCCTCCATGCCCGTGGAGATTACGGGCCTGTCCGAGGCCCCCACCCCGGGTGACGAATTCAACGTGGTCACCGACGAGCGGATGGCCCGGGAGCTGGTGGAGCAGCGCCGCCAGGCGGAGAAGGACGCCCAGGCCAAGCTGATGCAGAAGGTCACTCTGGACAACCTCTTCGCCCGGATGCAGGAGGGGGAGATGAAGGAGCTGCCCCTGATCGTCAAGGCAGACGTCCAGGGCTCCGCCGAGGCCGTGAAGGCCAGCCTGGAAAAGCTGACCAACGAGGAGGTCCGGGTCCGGGTCATCCACACCGGCGTGGGCGCCATCAACGAATCCGACATTTTGCTTGCCTCCACCGCCGGGGCCATCGTCGTGGGCTTCAACGTGCGGCCCGACGCCGCCGCCCAGGCCAGCGGCCAGAGAGCCAACGTGGACATGCGGTTCTACCGGGTGATTTACGACGCCATCGACGAGATCGAAGCCGCCATGAAGGGCATGCTGGCCCCCAAGTACGAGGAAGCCGTCATCGGCCACGCCGAGGTCCGCATGACCTACAAGGTCAGCGCCGTGGGCACCATCGCCGGCTGCATGGTCAAAGACGGCAAGGTCACAAGAGATTCCCAGGTCCGCATTCTCCGGGACAACATCGTCATCCACGAGGGCGAGATCGGCTCCCTGCAGCGGTTCAAGGACGCCGCCAAGGAAGTCACCGCCGGCTACGAATGCGGCATGAGCGTGGTGAAATTCAACGACATCCGGGAAGGCGACATCTTCGAATGCTTCGTCATGCAGGAGATTAAGAGATAACTAGTTGTTTGGTGGGTTAAACGGCACCAGGGAACGACACGCACCAGCCAAGCCCCCTTGTGTAAAGGGTGGTGCTCCGCGCAGCGAATCGATAATAGCCATGATTGCCAGTGGCAATCATACCTTAATTCGTGGTGCTCCGCGCAGCGAATCTAGAATGGCCATGATTGCCAGTGGCAATCATACCTTAATTCGTGGGTAGGGGGGATTGGGCAGCTTCGCTGACTGCTCCCTTTACAGGGAGCCATGGGCGCTGCCGCGCCAGTGCTGTAAACAACAACTTGCCGCTTTCCCAAGAAAAGCCCTGTGAATTAAAGATTATTTCGGAGGAAAAAATGGCATCAAACCGAATCAATCGAATCAATGAAGAAATCCAGAAGGAGCTGTCCGCGCTGCTGCGCACGGTGAAGGACCCCCGGGTGCAGGATACCATGATCTCCATCACCCGGGTGGAAACCACCTCCGACCTGCGCTACACCAAGGTGTACGTCAGCTTCCTCCAGGAGGACCGGGTGAAGGACGCCATGGCGGGGCTGAAATCCGCCGGGGGCTACCTGCGCCGGGAGCTGGGGCACAACCTGCAGCTGCGCTATGCCCCCGAAATCGTGTGGAACCTGGACGACAGCATCACCTACGGCGCAAAAATGCTGAAACTCATCAATTCCCTGGAGACCGGCCATGAAGAAACTGACGAGAGCTGAAACCGCGGCGTTTTTGGCCGCCCATAACCACTATCTGATTCTGACCCATGCCCGTCCCGACGGGGACACCATCGGCTCCGCCGCGGCCCTTTGCCGTGGACTCCGCAGCCTGGGCAAAACCGCCCAGGTGCTGGAAAACAGGGACGTCAGTCCCCGCTTTCAGTGGCTCCACCAGGGCCTGACCACGCAGGACGTGGCGGATACCGACTGCATTGTCAGCGTGGACGTGGCCTCTCCGGAGATCCTGCACGCTGATTTCAAGCCCCTGCTGGGCCGCATCGAATTGCGCATTGACCACCACAGCAGCGCCACCAGCTTCACCGATTGTGAATTGGTGGACCCGGGCAGCGCCAGCTGTGCCGAGCTGGTGTACGATGTGCTGACGCTTCTGGGCTGCAAGCCGGACCGGGAAACCGCCGAGGCCATCTATGTGGGGGCCTCCACCGACACCGGCTGC
>JBJDYM010000071.1:0-2184 GCA_051867315.1 Faecousia sp. | reverse complement strand
TCCGCCGCGTACGGCAACATCGCCAAGGCCAGCATCAATGCCATTCTCCGGGGCGTGGTGGCCCTGGAGGCCAAGGGCGGCGAGCAGTTCTTCGGCGAACCGGCCCTGAACATCGCCGACTGGTTCCAGAGTGAGTTCGGCCGGGGCATGATCAACATTCTGGACTGCCGGAGCCTGATGAACGACGCTTCCCTGTACACCACCTTCCTGCTGTGGATGCTCTCGGAGCTTTTCGAGGTGCTGCCCGAGGTGGGCGACATGGAGAAGCCCCGGATGGTGTTCTTCTTCGACGAAGCCCACCTGCTGTTCAAGGGTGTGTCCAAGGCGCTGCTGGAAAAGATCGAGCAGGTGGTGAAGCTGATCCGCTCCAAGGGTGTCAGCATTTTCTTCATCACTCAGAACCCCAAGGACATCCCCGACGGGGTGCTCAGCCAGCTGGGCAACAAGATCCAGCATGCCCTGCGGGCCTACACCCCCGCCGACGAGAAGGCGGTGAACGCGGCGGCCAGGTCCTTCCGCATCAACCCCGCCTTCAGTACCAAGGAGGAGCTGCTGAACCTGGGCACCGGGGAGGCGCTGATTTCCGTGCTGGATGAGCAGGGCATCCCCACCATGGTGCAAAAATGCCGCATTCTGCCCCCTCAGAGCCTGATGGGGCCCATCGACGACGAGGAGAAGAAAAAGGCATTCCTGATGAACAACCTCTATCTGCGTTATCAGAATATGGTGGACCGGGACTCCGCCTACGAGTTCCTGACCCGGCGCAGTGAGCAGCTGGCCGCGGAGCAGAAGGAGGAGCTGCGCCGCCTGGCCCAGGAGAAGGAAGCGGAAAAGCTGCGTCTGGCCCAGGAGAAGGAAGCCCAGCGCCAGGCCCAGCAGGCGGCAAAGGCAGCCCAGCGGGAGAAGGAGAAGCAGGAAAAGGCCATCCGTTCCGGTATCAAAAGCGTGGGCAACTCCATCGTTGGCACCGTGGGCCGGGAAGTGGGTAAAAACCTGGGCGGCACCATCGGCGGCAGCTTCGGCAAGAAGCTGGGCGGCAATGTAGGCGCTTCCCTGGGCAGAAGCATTCTGGGTACATTCTTAAAAGGCTGAAGCATTCTGCCAGGGGCGGGGCGCCCCTGGCAGTTTTTTGCGCAGGCAGCTGCCAATTTGACGCAGCAATCAGATGAATTGCTGTTTGGCGGGCAGGGCCCGCGGCCAATTCGTTACGAACCTTGGGCAATCAACCCACAACTCCCGGGCCCCTCGACCGGTACTGCCCAGCAAATCGGTGCTTGGCGGGCAGGGCCCGCGGCCAATTCGTTACGAACGCTGGGCAATCAACCCACAACTCCTGGGCCCCTCGACCAGTACTGCCCAGCAAATTGTTGCTTGACGGGCAGGGCCCGCGGCCAATTCGTTACGAACTTTGGGCAATCAACCCACAACTCCTGGGCCCCTCGACCGGTACTGCCCAGCAAATTGTTATTTAACGCACCCTTGGCTCCCCCTCTGGGGAGGGCAAGAACCCCATAAACTACAATTTATCTCTTGTCCGGGAACATGAACAAATCTTAAATTTTCTTTTCCCCTCTCCCCAATGGTCGAGAAATATGATATAATCCCAGAACCATACACAGAAAGGAATTACGGCGATGAAAAAAACCGTTTCGATTTTGCTGTGCCTGCTGCTGGTTCTGTGCAGCGCCAGCGCGCAGGCCTATGACATTGCCTCCGAGGGCGTGGGGGTAACCTGCGGCGATCAGCTGTCCTGGGCCCTGGAGGGCTCCACACTCTATATCACCGGCACCGGGGAGATGTATGACTTTCCCACCGGGGCGCCCTGGGCGATGTACAAGTACAGCATCAGCCGGGTGGTGATCTCCGACGGTGTGACCAGCGTGGGAGCCTACGCCTTCCAGGACTACGACAGTCTGAGCAGCGTGGAATTTGGAAACAGCATCGTTTCCATCGGCAAGGATGCCTTTTCCAGCTGCGACGGCCTGACCTCCATTACCCTGCCCGCCAGCTTCAAAAAATTCGGAGAGAACAGCTTCCGCTCCTGCTCCAATTTGAAGGAGATCCACTGCAGCGGCAATTTCCCCCGGTTTGACGAAAACTGCCTCTGGGACACCTACACCACCATCTATTTTTCCGCCTCCAATCCCTGGTCGGTATCCCTGATTGAGCAGCTGGAAAACGCCT
>JBJDYM010000070.1:0-2188 GCA_051867315.1 Faecousia sp. | reverse complement strand
AGATGATCAATTACACCGTTCCCGGCACCGGCTCCTCCGGTCACCTGTGCGGCGGTATGATGCTCTCCGCCCTGCTGGGCCCCCAGGCAGGCTTTTTGTCCATGGTGGTGATTCTCACCATCCAGTGCCTGTTCTTTGCCGACGGCGGACTGTTGGCTCTGGGCGCGAACTGTTGGAACATGGCGTTCTACGGGTGCTTCGTGGGATACTATCTGCTATGGAAGCCAATCATACGAAGCAAGCTGTTCAGCAAGATGGGAGCAAAAGCCGCAGGCCGGATCAAGATCATTCTGGCGTCCGTCCTGGGCTGTATCATTACATTGCAGCTTGGCGCGTTCTCCGTGGTTCTGGAAACCTCCATTTCCGGCATCACCGAGCTGCCCTTCGGCGCTTTTGTGGGCATCATGCAGCCCATTCATCTGGCCATCGGTCTGATCGAGGGTCTGATTACCTCCGCCGTTCTGGTGTTTGTCTATGAAGCCCGGCCCGAGCTGCTGATGGATGTGGACACCGGCGATACCGCCATGCAGGGCAAATGCTCCCTGAAAACCACCATTGCGATTCTGGCCGTTGTGGTCGCCATCGTGGGCGGCGGATTGAGCCTGGCGGCCAGCTCCAATCCCGACGGTCTGGAGTGGTCCATGTTCGGCAACGCGGAAGCGGGCTACAGCGAGAACATGGGGCTGGACGAAGAAAACTACGGTATTTCCAGCGGCGCCGCTGAGATTGCCGGTTCCATCCAGGAAAAGACCGCGTTCCTGCCGGACTATGCCTTCGCAAACAGTGACAGCGCGGCGGGCACCACCGTTTCCGGTCTGGTCGGCTCCGTAATCGTTGCGGGCGTGGCGTTCCTGGTCTGTATGGCAGGCGGATTCTTCCGGAAGAAAAAAGTTGCTGCAAAATATGGAATAATGTGATATGATGTCGGAGGCACCCGCCGGGTGTCTCCGATTATCTTCTGTGAGGAATCTCTATGGACAAATTATCTCAGGCCCAATCGGAACTGCGGGAAATGGATGCATTGGCGGCGGCGGATTCCCCCGTTCACCGGCTGCACCCACTTTGTAAGCTGCTGGTGACGGTTTGCTACATCGTCACGGTGGTCTCCTTCCCCAAATACGACTTCACTGGGCTGGTTGTCATGGTTCTGTACCCCATTTTTCTGTTTCAGGCAGCGCTGATCCCGGTACGTACCTGCTTCTATAAGCTGCGGGTGATGCTGCCCCTGGTCTGCGCCGTGGGCCTTGTGAATCCGTTGCTGGATCATGCGCCACTCATGCAGCTTGGAGGCCTGACCCTCACCGGCGGTGTGGTATCCATGGTAACGCTGATGATGAAAGGCATCTTTTCGCTGATGGCCTCTTTTTTGCTGATCGCCACCACCTCCATTGATTCCCTCTGCGCCGCCCTTCGCAGGCTCCATGTACCGGAGCTTTTGGTCACTTTGTTGCTGCTGACTTACCGGTATGTGGGGGTGATGCTGGGAGAAGTGACGGTCATGGCCGAGGCCTATAAGCTCCGTGCGCCGGGACAAAAGGGCATCCACATTTCCGCCTGGGGCTCCTTTCTCGGGCAGCTTCTGCTGCGGAGCATGGATCGGGCCCAGGAGCTGTACAACAGCATGCTGCTGCGGGGCTTTCGGGGAGAATTCTTCTATGCCGACGTGTGCGTGTGCAAACCATCCGGCATCGTTTACGCCACCCTCTGCCTCGCCGCATTCGCCTGCGCCCGCTGGGTGGACATTCCCTCCCTGCTGGGGAGCCTGTTCGTGAGGTGACCGAAATGATTCAATTCGAAAACGTATCCTTCTCCTACGCCGGGGATCAGCCGGTTTTGGAAACTATCAGCTTCACCATTCAAAAAGGGGAAACGGTGGGCCTGATCGGCGCCAACGGGGCGGGCAAATCCACCATTATGAAGCTTCTGCTGGGACTGCTGACTGGAAAGGGCCGGATCACGGTGGACGGTTTGCCCATGAGCAAGCAGAACCTTTCTGTGATCCGCCAGAAAATCGGTTTTGTGCTCCAGGACTCCGACAACCAGATGTTCATGCCCACGGTGTACGAAGACATGATCTTCGGCCCCCGGAATTACGGTCTGAGCAAGGAGGAAACCGAGCGCCGGGTGGACGACGTTCTGAACCGGCTGGGCCTTCAGGAATTGAAGCACCGCTACAATCACAAAATCT
>JBJDYM010000069.1:21435-28733 GCA_051867315.1 Faecousia sp. | reverse complement strand
AAAATGACCGGAAGGGAACTCTTCCGGGGCAATCAGGGGGAATCGGTGTGAAAACCAGCATTTGTGACGGTTGGGAATTTACCCGCCAGTGGAGCGAGGAATTCATGAACGGCGCGGGGGAAGGGGAGCCGGTGGAGCTGCCCCACAACCCGGTGGAGCTTCCACTGCATTATGTAAACCATGAGGATTACCAGCTGGTCTGCGGCTACCGCAGAAAGCTTCTGCTGCCGGAGGAGCTTTCCGGCAAGCGGTTTTTCCTGCAATTCGATGGCGCGGCCCATATCGCCACCGTTTTTATCAACGGCATGGCGGCGGGGGAGCACCGCTGCGGCTATACAGCCTTCCGGCTGGAAATCACCGGTCTGGTCAAGCCCGGAGAGAATACCCTGGCCGTCCGCCTGGACACCACGGAGAACAAAGAAATTCCGCCCTTTGGTTTTGTGGTCGATTACTTGACCTACGGCGGACTGTACCGGGAGGCCTGGCTGATTGAAAAGAACGCCGGCTACATCCGGGATGTCACCGTTGTTACCCCCACGGTGGACCGGGCGGAAATCGAGGTGGAGGTGGAGGATTTCACCGGCGACATTGATATTGCCATCCTTACGGAGTCCGGCGAGCAGCTCTTCAGCACCTGCGGCCGAAAAAACCACGGCTCCGCCCAGCGCATCAATGCCCGCCCCTGGCGTCCGGAGGACCCCAACCGCTATATCTGCCGGGTGCGCCTGCTGGAGGGCAACGGCATCCTGGATGAGCAGACCGTGACCTTCGGCTTCCGCACGGCGGAATTCACCACCGACGGCTTCTATCTCAATGGGGAGAAATATTTCCTCCGGGGCCTGAACCGGCACCAGAGCTTCCCCTACATCGGCTACGCCGCCACGGAATCATTGCAGCGGGAGGATGCCCGCATTTTGAAGGAGGAGCTCCACTGCAACGCCGTCCGCACCAGCCACTATCCCCAGAGCCAGTATTTCATCGATGAATGCGACCGGATCGGCCTTTTGGTCTTCACCGAGATCCCCGGCTGGCAGCACATCGGCGACGATGCCTGGAAGGAGCAGGCCTGCCGCAATGTGGAGGAAATGGTGATGCAGTACCGCAATCATCCCAGCGTCATCCTCTGGGGTGTGCGCATCAACGAGAGCGTGGACGACGACCCCTTCTACCGCCAGACCAACAAGCTGGCCCACAAGCTGGACCCAAGCCGTGCCACCTCCGGCGTCCGCAATCTGGAGAAGAGCAAGCTTTTGGAGGATGTGTATGCCTTCAACGATTTTTCCCACACCGGCAATAATCCCGGCTGCCGCCCCAAGAAGAAGGTCACCCCCAACGCGCAGAAGGCCTTTTTCATCTCCGAGCACAACGGCCATATGTTCCCCACCAAATCCTTCGACCCCTGGGCCAGGCGCCAGGAGCAGGCTCTGCGCCACATGCGGGTGCTGAATGCCGCCTACGAAAGCGGGGAGCACGCCGGCTGCTTCGGCTGGTGTATGTTTGACTATCCCACCCACAAGGACTTCGGCTCCGGCGACCGGGTGTGCTATCACGGGGTGATGGACGCCTTCCGAAACCCAAAGCCGGCAGCCTTCGCCTATGCCAGCCAGGGAGAAGAGGAGACGGTGCTGGAGGTGGCATCCTCCATGGACATCGGCGACTATCCCGGCGGTGAGATCGGCGGCGTGGCGGTATTCTCCAATGCCGACGAGGTGGCCCTGTATCGAAATGACTGCTTCGTCACCAAGCTGAGCCGCACTCCGGAAACCGCGCTGCCCCATCCGCCCTTCTGGATGGACGACAACATCGGCGGTCTGCTGGAAAGCCAGGAGGGCCTCGAGCACAACAAGGCCGAGCTGCTGCGGGAGTGCCTGACCGCCGCTGCCAGGTACGGTCTGACGGGCCTGCCCTTGCGCTACCGGCTGAAATTCGCCTGGTGCAGGCTCCGCTACCGTGTGCGCTACGAGGACGCCGTGGCCCTCTACGGCAAGTATGTGGGCAACTGGGGCGGGCAGTCCACGAAATGGCGCTTCGAGGCCGTGGCCCACGGAAAATGCGTGAAATCCGTGACCAGATCCGCTTCCGCCAAGCTCCATTTCGAGGTTCGGGTCACAGATCAGCGGCTGCACATCGGGGATACCTATGACATGGCGGCTCTGCGCATCCGGATTCTGGATGAATGGGATGCCGTGGCCTCTTATGCCCAGCTGCCCGTGAGCTTTGTGGCGGACGGCAATGTGGCATTGCTGGGGCCGGATACCGCCACGGCAGAGGGCGGCATGTGCGGCACCTATGTCCGCACCACCGGCCGTCCGGGCCCGGGCATCCTGGTCATCAGCGCCCCGGGGCTGGAGAGCGTCACTGTGGAATTCGCCGTGGATTCCAAACACATCCCCGCCCTTCCTGAGGCATAATACAAAATCCCCTCACTTTTGTGAGGGGACTTTTTGGCTGGATCTCAAATAATCAAACAAAACCGGGGTGATGGCCGGATAGGTCACATTTTCCGGCAGGGCATCGAAGCAGCGTACCCGGGCCATCTCGCTTTCCGGCATGGGACCAAGGGTGAAAATTCTTGCCCGGAACACCATGCCGTTGGCCCAATTGGCCTCGTCCCCGGCCCAGTAGTCGCAGAGGGGCTCGATTTCGAAGTCCACCGCGCCGGATTCTTCGTACAGCTCCCGCCTTGCCGCTTCCATCGGTGTCTCCCCCGGTTCGATGTGGCCGCCCTGGGTCTCCCAGGTGGTGCGCAGCCGGTGCTGGCTCAGCAGGGTTTTTCCCTGATATTCCGATAAAATCACCACATATTTGTATTGCTTCAAGCTCCCGGCGGGATATGTTCTGCAGGTCATGCGGGCTCCCTCATTTCGACTGTTTGTTTGTATTCTACCACCGTTTCTCAGTTCCGTCAAGCGGTCAATTTGCCCATCCTCCGGGCGGCCTCCGCCAGCCGGGGATTGGCCTTTTCCGAAAGGGGCCCTGCCAGAAGGACCCTTTCGCACTGAACCATGATTTCCTCTGCCCGCTTCACCGCTTCCTCCGGCATGGACCCGAAGGCCGGAGCGGAAATGGCTTCCGCCGCCAGCAGCCTTGCCAGCCGGTAGTCCAGATCATTTTCATAGAGCACCCCCGCCGCGAAGGGAATATTCTCCCGCTGCAGGGCCCGGAATACCTGGATGCCCTCGCCGCCGCCTGCGATTACGAACACCCGGGGATTTCCCTGGGGCTTTTTCAGTTCGATGCTGCCAAACAGCGGGTCAAAGTAGCCATTCTCAATTTCATACAATTCCCGGATCCGTTCCTCCTGAAAAATCTCCCCCGGGGTGCCGAAGCAGAATTCGCTGCCCCCCCTGAGGGTGATCACCCGGTCCGCCACCTTCTCCGCCAAGTCAATTTCGTGCAGGGACATGATCACCGTGATGCCCTTCTGCCGGGCCATCCGGGTCAGGGTGGTGAGCAGGTCCAGCTTGTGGCGCACATCCAGAAAGGAGGTGGGCTCGTCCAGCAGAATCAGCTCCGGCTCCTGGCAGATGGCCCTTGCCAGCAGAATCCGCTGGCGCTGGCCGTCGCTGATGGCGTGAAAGTCCCGCCAGGCCAGCTCCTCCGCGTGGACGGCTTCCAGCGCTGCGTCCACCTTTTCCTCGTCCTCGGGCCGCAGCACCCCCAGATGTCCGGTGTAGGGATAGCGCCCGGAGGCTACAATATCCCGGCAGGTGGTCAGCTCCACCTTGATCCGCTGGGTGAGGATTACCGCCATTTTTTTCGAAAGCTCCCGGTAAGAATAGTCCTTCAAATCCCGTCCGTCCAGAATCATCCGGCCCCGGATGGGCGGCAGTTCCCGGACGATGGTTTTGAGCAGCGTGGATTTTCCCGCCCCGTTGGGGCCGATCAAGGCCACGATCTCCCCTTTTTGGATGTCCAGCTGGATGCCCTCCGCCACGGCTTTGCGGCGGTAGCCCACGGCCAGGTTTTCCGCGCGGAAATAGGGTTGCGCCATCAGCCATTCCTCCTTTTTCGCAGCATCATGAAAATCACCACCGGCGCGCCGAAGATGGAGGTGACGGTGCTGATGTTCAGCTCGGTGGGGGAGAAGGCCGTCCGGGCAATCAGATCACAGGCCATGCAGAATACACTCCCGCCCAAAAAGGTGGCGGGGATCACCACCAGGGGCTTGGCACTGTTCAGGCATTGCTTCATGAGAAAGGGCACCGCGATGCCCACAAAGGAGATGGGCCCGGCAAAGGCCGTCACCGTGGCGGACAGAAGGCTGCTCAGCACGATCAGCGCCACCCGGAAGGCCTTGATATTCACCCCCATGCTCTGGGCGTAGCTCTCGCCCAGCTGGTAGGCACTCAGGGGCTTGGACAGCAGGAACACCGCTGCGGAGGTGATGCCCACCACCAGCGCCGCCACGCCGACATTGCTCCAGCTCATACCGGAGAAGCTGCCCTTTGACCAGTTGTGCAGATTCACAATGTCCGAATCCGCAGCGAAGGTCACCACAAAATCCGTCGCCGCCGAGCAGATATACCCAACCATGATTCCCGCCACCAGCAGCGTGGACATGCCCTTGATCCGCCGGGCGAACAGCAGAATAAAGCCCACGGAGATCATGGCCCCCACAAAGGCCGCTCCGATCATCAGATAAGAGCTGACCGATTGCAGTGACTGCATACAGTAGATCATGGCCAGAGCCACTGCCATTTTGGCGCTCGAGGAAATGCCCAGCACAAAGGGCCCTGCAATGGGATTTTCAAAGAAGGTTTGCAGCAGAAAGCCGGACAGGGACAGGGCGCCACCCAGGAATGCCGCCATGAGGATCCGGGGCAGGCGGATCTTCCAGATGATGTTCACCTCCGCCGTCTCCCCCTGGCGGGCAAACAGGATTCGCAGAATGTTGGAAACAGAAATATGAACGTTGCCGGTGTTGATGTTCAGCACGGTGATGAACAAAAATGCGGCAATCAGCAGGCCGAATACCAGCAGATAACGGCTGCGCCGCTTATAAAGCTCTCGCGTTGTCTGTTTCATGCTTCCTCACTGGACCCGGGACAAAAAGGTCATGGCTTCCTCGCCGGCGCCGGTGAGCATATTGTGGATGTCCCAGATCATCTGTCCCACAATATCCGTTTCCTGGAAAAAGGCTTTCCCCGTGCACCAGACGTTCCCTTCCTCCACGGCCTTGAAGCTGGCAAACAGGGAATCCTTGGCAATGAGCTGCTCCAGGCTTTCCAGGGGCGCGTCGATGGAGGAGTTGTAAATCAAATAATCAGCATCCCAGGCGGCAGCGTAGAAGCTTTCCATGGTCACGGAAACCGTGGCGCCGGAAAGCTCCTCCGGCAGGGCGGGGCACAGGTATTTCCCGCCTCCCAGCTCCACCATCTGAGGAATGTAGTCCCCCGGGATGCGAACCACCACGGAGCCGTCGGAATTGACAAAGAAAAAGGCCACGGTCTTGCCGGTGTTGGGGAGGTCTTCCAGCTGCTCTATCACCCGGGCCTGCTCCCGGAAAAACGCCTCCGCCTCCGCTTCCTTCCCCACCAGGGCGGCATAGACCTTGATCCACTCCGTCCGGCCCAGGGGATGGGACTCATAGCTGGCGTGGTCCACCAGGACAGGGATGCCCAGATCCTCGATCATTTCCTTTACCTTTGGAGTGTGGTAGATCATGGTGGATTCAATGGCCAGATCGCAGCATTCCAGCAGCATGGTTTCGTAGTCCGGCTCGCTGTAGCGCCCGGCGAACAGCATGCTCCCATCCTCCAGGGCCTGAACTGCGGATTCCACATACCAGCCGTCGGCCTGGGTGCCGGTGAGGCGGATATGGTCCACCGCGTCCACCGCGTCGAACAGGGCCATTGCCGCCGTGGCGGCCAGATACATCCGGTCCAGGGGCTGCCGAAGCACCACAAGATCCCCCTCCAGCCCCTCCGGCACGCTGCCTCCCTCCGGCACCACCAGATAATTGCCGCTGCCCGGAATCAGGATCAGGGAGTAACCGCCCTCGTACCGAAGAATCCGAAAGCATTCGGCATATTCCAGGGGCGTTTCCTCCAAAAAGGTCAGACCCGGGAGCGTCGGAATCTCCTCCTCCGCCCGGGCGGCTCCGGCAAAGCTCAGCAGCGCCCCGCAAAGCAGCAGCGCAAGAATTCGTTGTAACATCTTCATCTGTCATTCCACCTCAAGCAGCAGCCGGTACAGTACCAGCCAATCCTCCCGGGCTTCCTCGGTTTCCTCCAAACCGGAGCAGTCCACAATCATGGGAATCCCCAGGGTGGCAAACCGGTCCGTGGGCTCCCCAATGAGGCAGGGGAGCATGGTTTCCTCCGCCAGCACCGCCTGGATCTTTTCCAAAACCAGAGCCCGGTAATCCGGCTGCTCCGCTGAAATCCTGGAGGCCTGGAAGCCCAGAGCCTCCAGGGTTTCCGTCATCCGGTCCGAGAACACACACACCCGCTCCAAAGGCTTTGAAATGAAAATGAATTCCTTTTCCAATCCGGCGGGCAGTTCCATTCCTTCGGGTACCAGCAGGTATTGCAGCAGCTGCTCGTGGTACAGCGCTGCCGCGTAATCGACGGCGGTTTTTTCTTCCTCGGAAAGCTCCGGGGCAGGGGAGGGCTGGAATCCGGTGTCGATTTGGATCAGAATCGCGCCGCCCTGGTAGCGCAGCAGTTTCAGGTGCCGGGCATCGGCCAGGGGAATTTCCTCCAAAAAGGTCAAGCCCCTGACCTCCGGGGCGGAGGCATTTGACGGAGCGCTGCTCAGCTGGATGAAAATGGTGTATTCCACCTCGTGGGGGGCACTCATTCGGGTGGTCAGGGCTTGAATGGTGTTGTTGGCATTCAGCCGGACGGGGATGGTGAACAGACTTTTCCCATCCACAATTTCCCCATAGCAGAGGAAGCCGTTGGAGCGGACATAGCTCCAGGTGCTGCTGGAAAATTGCAGCCGCGCATAGGCGATTCCGTCCTGAACGGTCACCCGGTCGCAGGTGATTTTCACTTTGCCGGTGCCGCCGCTGAAGGAGAAACCCTCCGGCACGTATTCCCCATCCTCAAGCCCGACGGAGCAGTCCGCCGCTTCACCGTCCCATTGGGGGTCCGCTTCCAGCCCAAAAACAGCGGGAAGGCAGCATGTCACCAGGCACAGCGCCAGAAGCGCAAGCAGAATCGAATATCCCCGTTTTCTCATCCAAGAGCCTCCTTTTTGACCGCATATTTTCCCACATTATACCACGCACCCTCCAAAATGGCAATGAAAAATCCCCCTTTGGGGCATTCCAAAGAGGAATAACAGGAAAG
>JBJDYM010000069.1:0-21335 GCA_051867315.1 Faecousia sp. | reverse complement strand
AAATGGCAATGAAAAATCCCCCTTTGGGGCATTCCAAAGAGGAATAACAGGAAAGACGCCGGGATTCCTCCCGCTGCCGCGGGAGGTCCGCATCAAAATTGTCGCTTAGCGGGATAAGCCACTGTGGGAGGCTATCAGTATCATGCTGGACACCGGTATGAATTCGCCTGACTTGGTTTGCCATGATTGGTTTGTACCGCGCGGGAGGATGATATCCCCCCTCTACAGTTGGGGCGGTTATGATTGAAACCGGGTCGCGTTCAACCGAACATCATAACGCTGAATACCAATTTGTCATCTGCCGCAGGCAGCCGGTCTTTGTGTCAGGTTCCGGGTGTGACAGGCTGCTGCGGTGGCCGTTACTTTTCCAATCCGTAGAAGCTCACCCGGTACCCGGCCTGGGTCTTCATAACCTCCATGCTCAGGTTGGTGTAGGAATCGTCCAGCTCCGTTTCCAGGAAGACCAGCGAAACGTGGGCAAACCCGTCCTTCTCAATCCAATTGTCCAGCTCCTCCAATCCCTGCAGGGACACGATCTGCACCCGGCTGGCATCCTGGGTGTACACCTCTCTCAGATCCTGGCTGTCGCCGTAGTAATTGGCCAGCATGACGATTTGATTGCCGCTGAAATATCCCTCGGCAAAGTCCATGATCACCTTCTCCGCCTCGGGATTGGGGGATTCCTCCAGAGGACAGTTGAAGCTGGCACAGATTCGGGCGAAGGTGCTGCCCCAGCCCTCTGTGGCCTCCACAAAGTACCGGGAGGTAAGCCGATAGGAGCCGTAGCTCCCCGCGCCTACGATCAGTACATCCTCCGCCTGGGAATCCCATGCATCGCCATGGTCAATGTCAATGTGGAACGAATAGGTTCCTGTTTCCTGATCCTGGTGGATGGGGGTGAGATCGTCGGCCAGCTCCGCCTTGCTTTTCTCCATGGCGGCATAGGGCAGCAGTCCGGGCAAAAATTCAATTTTAATTTCACTGACGGGCAGATCATCGGCGTATTCAATTGGGTAGAGGAATACCCCGCCGATTCCCTCGACCATGTCGAGCAGCTCACGGTCGTACTCAATTTGGAACGCCGGCTGCCCCGCGCTCGTCCATTTCTGGACGGAGGCGACAGGAGCCGTGTCCTGTGCCACCTCTCCGGACTGACGGTTCAGCAGGGGGTACAGGCTCAGCGCCCCGGTGAGCATCAGGGCCGCCGCTGCCGCCATGGCAGCAAAGCCCGGCCATTTTTTCTTTTTGGGCTGCACCAGCACCTCCCGCCGGGGATTTCCCACATGCTGGGAGGCTTCTAAAACAAAGCCGTCCTTCACATTCCCCAGGGCCCGGAGGATTCGTTCTTCTTTTTTCACAGGCAAACACCTTCCTTTTCCAAAAGCGTTTTCAATTGCCGCCGGGACCGGAGCAGCGTCATCTTTACATTGCTGTCCGAAAGCCCCAGGCTGTCCGCGATCTGCCTGACGCTGCAAAGGTACCAGTACCGCAGCATGAAAATTTCCCGGTTTTGCCGGGGCAGGGAAGAGAGAAACCGGTTGAGCAGCTCTGTCAGCACCCGGTTTTCAAGATACTCGTCCTCACTCTTCCCGCCGGGGATACACTCTGCCAGCTCCTCAAGGGCCAGCGCCACCTGCCCGCCGCCCCGCTTTTCCGCCCGGTTGTACTTGTACCGGTCCAGGGCCAGGTTTCGGGTAATCTTTCCCAGCAGCGCCGAAAACAGCGAGGGCCGCCGGGGCGGGATGATGGACCAGACTTTCATGTAGGTATCGTTGACGCATTCGTCGCTGTCGCAGTCATTTTGCAGAATGTTATGAGCAATGGTATGGCAGTAGCGCCCGTATTTCCGGTG
Source organism: Faecousia sp. (assembly GCA_051867315.1). GTDB lineage: Bacteria > Bacillota > Clostridia > Oscillospirales > Oscillospiraceae > Faecousia. The sequence continues at coordinate 19,483 of JBJDYM010000069.1, read as the reverse complement.
GGTCTGAGCAATCGCTTCCTCCGACCGCTGCCAGAACAGGTCGATGATCTCTTGATCTTCCATGGGGGCTTTCTCCTCTCTTCCTTCCTCACCCATATAGACGACAAAGGGCCGCACCAGGTCACGGGAAAAAGATAATCATTTTTTAAAATGTGCCGGCCGGCCTTCATCCGCGAACAGACAAATTGCTGTTTGTGGGGTTCTTGCCCTCCCCCAGAGGGGGAGCCAAGGGTGCGCAAAATAACAATTTATATTGGTAAAATGGCATCCCGGATGTTCCCAATCCGGGTGAACTGGCCGTCCCGCCGGGAATATGATACTGCATCTGCAATGGAAAATCAAATCCTTGTGCTGTGCGGAGGCTGAAATGCCGGAAGAAAATTTACAATTGGTTAATGTTGATTTTAGGTTATCCTGAGATAATGCTGCCATTGATTCCGTACCCAGTCAGGAGTGACACACATGGAAAATGCCAATGAAAGAGATGACGTCCTGTTTGCCCAGCTGAAGAAAGCCAAACGCAGAAAGCGCCGCCGGGTGATGATTACGGTGGTGCTTTTGCTGCTGCTGGTGATCGCCGGTGTGGCGGGGGCTGTCTTCTATCTGCGCGCCCAGGTGCGCACCCAGTTTGCGGCCGCCACGGCGGAGGTGAAAACCTATCAGGCTACCACCGGACGGATCAGCTCCAATGTCTCCGGAAGCGGCAGCCTGAGCTATATGGATTTTGAGGATGTGACCGTCCCCGCCGGGGTGTCGGTGGAAGAGATCCTCGTTTCGGCGGGAGATGTTCTCACCGCCGGTGAGGTGATTGCCCGGGTGGATGTCAATTCCGTCATGACCGCCCTGGCAGACATCCAGTCCACTCTGGAGGACCTGGACGACCAGCTGAACGATGCCAAAAAGGATTCAGTGGGCACCTATGTGAGCACCTCCGTTCCCGGCCGCGTCAAGTGCGTGTATGCCCAGGTCGGGGATTCGGTCATGGATGTGATGATGGAGCACGGCGCGCTGGCGGTGCTTTCCCTGGATGGGATGATGACCGTTACCATTGATGCCGACCTGGAGGAAGGTCAGGCGGTGACCGTCCAGAGCGGGGATGTCTCCTACGCCGCGGTGGTGGAATCCAGCATTTCCGGCAGAACCGTGGTGAATCTGACCGATAACGGCCCTGTATATGGCGCCGAGGCCACGGTGCTGGACGATTCCGGCAGAGTCCTGGGCACCGGCACGCTTGCCATTCGCAGCCCCCTGTCCGTAACGGGCTATGCCGGAACGGTAAACTGGGTCAGCGCCCGGGATAACCAGCAGGTTTATTCCGGCAGCAGCCTGTTCTCCCTGAAGGACACCCAGTATTCCGCCAACTACGATACCCTGCTGCGCAGCCGCAATCAGACGGAGCAGACCATGGCCACACTGGTGGAGCTGCTGCGGGACGGCTGTGTGACGGCGCCCATGGATGGCATTGTGACGGCGGTGACGGATCTGTCCGCGGAGAGCCTGACCTACTCCGATGACGGCACAGAGCTCATTCTGGCCACCATGGCTCCGGACAAGCAGGTATCCGTCAGCGTGGCGGTGGACGAAACCGACATTCTCTCCCTGGAGCTGGGGCAGAGTGCCCTGGTGACCGTCAGCTCCATCGGCGATGACAGTTACCCCGGTACAGTGACGGAAATTTCCAAGATCGGCACCAGCATGTCCGGCGTAACCCAGTACACCACCGTGGTTACCCTGGACAAAGCGCCCCAGATGCTCTCCGGCATGACCGCCTCCGTGGACATCCAGATCCAGGGCGTTGACGATGTGGTGCTGATTCCCGTGGATGCCCTGCACCGCACCCGGGACACGGCCTATGTCTATACCAGCTACGATGAAGAATTGAAGGAATACGGCGGTATGGTGGAGGTCGTGACGGGAACCTCCAATTCCAGCTATGTGGAAATCGTTTCCGGACTGAAACCCGGGGATACGGTTTATTACACGGAAAAAGAGACTGCGAGCAGCGGCTTTGGGATGATGCCCATGAATGACATGATCGGGAGTGCCTTCGGCGGCACATCCGGCAGCGGCCGGGGCGGCGGCACCAAGGGCGGCACAAGCGGTATGGGCGGCGCAGGCGGCGCGGGCGCGGCTCCCGGCGCCCCCGGTGCCAACCGGTCGGGAATGGGAGGCTGACATGATCGAGCTTCGTGATGTTTCCAAGGTCTATCAGATTGGCGACGAACGGGTCCGGGCTCTGGACCACGCCAATCTGCACATCTATCCAAAGGAATTTGTCAGCATCATCGGCCCCTCCGGCAGCGGCAAATCCACGCTGATGAACATAGTGGGCTGCCTGGATGTGGCGGATGCAGGGGTTTACCTGCTGGACGGCATGCCCATTGAGGCATATTCCGAGAAGGAGCTGGCCCGGGTGCGCAATCGCAAGATCGGTTTTGTGTTCCAGAATTTTAACCTGATCGCCAAGCTTTCCGCCTGGGAAAATGTGGAGCTGCCCCTGATTTATCAGAAGGTGCCCAGAGGCGAACGGGTGCACCGGGTGAATGAGGCGCTGGAGAAGGTGGGCCTGTCCAAACGGGCCCAGCACCTGCCCACAGAGCTTTCCGGCGGCCAGCAGCAGCGCGTGGCCATTGCCCGGGCGCTGGTGACCCGTCCCAGCCTGATTCTGGCGGATGAGCCCACCGGCAACCTGGATTCCAAAACCAGTGAGGAGATCATGGCCATGTTCCGCGAGCTTCATGCCCAGGGCAATACCATCGTCCTCATCACCCACGACAACGACGTGGCCAGACAGGCCCCCCGGAGCATCCACATCCGGGACGGCCAGCTGACGGAGGTGAGTCCATGATTCGTGCACTCCGAATGGCGCTGCGCTCCATCAGCAGCAACAAAATGCGGGCCGCCTTGACCATGTTGGGCATCATCATCGGTGTCATGGCCCTGGTGGTGCTGGTGAGCCTGGTCAATGGCGCCACCAGCTCTGTGACCTCCGCCGTCTCCGGTCTGGGCAACAGCCAGATCACGGTGACCATCAAGGATAACAAAGGCCGCCCCCTTTCCCTGGAAGAGGTGGAGGGGTGGCTGGACGATCATCCCCAGCTGGGGACGGTGGCGCCCTACAAGTCCGCCTCCGTGGTGGGCAAGCTGGGCGGCGAGAATGACACCGTCACCGTTTACGGCACGACCCCAGCCTATTATGACATTCAGGGATTGCAGCTGGCCATGGGCCGGTTCCTGAAGCAGACCGATGTGGAAAACAGCAGCTATGTCTGCGTCCTCAATCAGGATGCCGCTGAGACCCTGGTCGGCTACACCGATTGCGTGGACCAGACCATCTGCCTGAACGGCGTGGAATACACCGTGGTGGGGGTGCTGGCGTCCAATGATGACAATCTGACCTCCGCCCTGACCTCCGGAACGCTGATTGCCTACATTCCCCTGACCTCCCTGGTGAAGCTGACGGATTCCGTGAATCGGGAGATCACAACCTTCTATGCTACCGCCGGGGTGGGGGTGGAGACCCAGACCGCCTCCGATGCGCTGGAAAAAATTCTGCTGGACCGCTTTGAGGAGGACGAGGATGCCTACCGCCTGTCCACCCAGAGCGTGATTGAGAATGTGATGGGGCAGATTACCTCCATGCTGACCATTCTGCTGGGCGGCATCGCGGCCATTTCCCTGATCGTGGGCGGCATCGGCATTATGAACATCATGCTGGTCACCGTCACGGAGCGTACCCGGGAGATCGGCATCCGCAAAGCCATCGGCGCCAGCCGGGGGACCATCCTGACCCAGTTTCTGATGGAGGCGGTGGTGCTGTGCATGCTGGGCTGCTGCCTGGGCATTTTCCTGTCCTGGGCAATTTTGCAGCTGGTGAGCACTGTGGTTGCCAGCCTGGATATGAAATTTACGCTGAATATGGGCGTGGTGCTGCTGTCCGTGGTGTTCTGTTTCCTGATCGGTGTGGTCTTCGGCCTGTACCCTGCCAACAAGGCGGCCAAGATGAAGCCCATCGACGCGTTGCATTACGGAGGATGATTTTATGAAAAAAACACATCCCATCAGGCGGCTTTTCCTGTTCCTGCTGCTGGCCGCCCTGGTGGCGGGCCTGGCAGCCATGCCGATGCTGACAGCCAGCCGGGCAGACGAGGAGGACAAGGCCAGCATCCTGACCTCCTCCGTGCAGCGGCGGGAGGTGAGCAAATTCCTGTGCTACGGCGCTCCCCTGGAGACGGAGCAGGCAAAACAGGTCACCGTTCCCTACGGTGTGAATGTGACGGAATTTCTGGCCGCCAATGGTGACAGCGTCCTGGCCGGCGACCCTATCGCCCAGGTGGACTCCGTTTCCGTGATGACTGCCGTCCGGCAAGTTCAGGAGTCCCTGGAATCCATTGCCTCGGATCTTAAGGAGGTTCGGACAAAAATCACCCCCGGCGTCATCACAGTGAATGAAGACGGGGCCATCTGTGTGGATGGAAAGCAAATCGACGATTCCAAGCTTTCCGATTATTTTCAGTTCGTTACATTGTCGGAGCAGCACCGGGAGTATGAGCAGCTGATGCTGGATCTGTTCCTGCTCTGCCAGGACGGTACGGTCACCGCCCCCTGCGACGGGCTGGTCAGCGATGTGGACAAGACCCAAATCGTAAAGCTGTCCGCCAGCGGAGAACCCCGGTTGGTTTTCCTGGCCACCAACACCCCCACCGGGGAGGACGACGAGACGGAATACTACTGCTATGTGGGCAAGGTGGAGATGGTTGTGGACGGCCTCTGGCTCCTGCGCCGGGGCGCATCGGTTACGGTGACGGATTTCCTGGATTTGGGAGGTGTGGATCTGACCATGACCGAGGAAGTCAACATCTTCGATCCAAGCGGTATGGGGATTTTCCGCCATAATGGAGAACAATGGAACACCTCCAGCGTTCAGCCGGGGGACATCGTACTGATCGTGGGCAACGCTCCCTGGATTTTGGTGATCGGCAGCGCGGAGGTGGATGTGCCCGAGGAGCCGACGGAACCCACCGACCCGGTTCGGCCCACTGCCCCCGAGTCCACGGAACCGGAACAGGAGACACCTGGCCAGAAGCCCAGTTCCGGGGGCAGCTTCGGCGGGAGTGCCGGGAGCACAATGCCCTCCGGCAGCGACCGGGGCAACGCATCCTCCGCCGCAGGCGTTGGGAGCAGCCTCTACAGCACCGAAAAAATCCAGTTGGCCACTGTCACTCCCATGGAAACCATGAGCATCACACTGAGTGTGGACGAGATGGATATCGCGGAGCTTTCCCTGGGCATGAACGCCGAGGTGACCTTTGAAGCTCTGCCAAGCCAGGTGTTTTCAGCGGAAATCACCGAGATCTCCCAATTCGGCGTCACCGGCGACGGCAGCAGTAAATTTGCGGTGAAGCTGGAGCTTCCCTGCAGTGAGGGCATGCTCCCCGGCATGAACGCCAAGGTGAAGATCCCGCTGGAAACCCGACCCGACTGCCTCACCGTTCCCGTGGCGGCGCTGACGGAGCAGGGGAATGAGACCCTGGTCTACACCGGCTTTGACGAAAAAACCCAGACGTTAACGAATCCCGTCCCGGTGCAAACCGGCCTTTCTGACGGCGAATACGTTCAAATCCTCTCCGGCCTGACAGAAAACCAGCCCATCTGGTACAGCTATTACGACAAGCTGGAAATCTCCAACGCCGTGGAGAAGAAGGGATTCTGACAATCAAAAAAACGCTGTCATTGCAAGCTGGATATCGGCGATGAGATTGCAATGACAGCGTTTTCATACCATTTGTGAATGCTGGGCATTTGCTTTTTGACGCATTTTAGCTATAGTATCTTACAAAATAGGAAGGAGCGCTGCATTTCCCTTGTCCGCAGCATCGGCTTCGGGAGATGGGCAGCTGGTCATCAGTCAAACTGAACCGGAAGCCAGATACTCCCCACCAGCAGCACCGTCCCACCTCGAAATTTGAGGCGGGACGGTTTTTCTTGGTGCGTCCGGCAGAAAAAATAGACGGTATCGTAGACACGCAGAGCTTTTTGTGATAAACTGTTTCTATCATCAATGGGGGACGGCCATGTGGGATACCATAGGGCCAGATCCGCTCCATCCGGCATGAGATCCTCGTTTCCAAACAACCCCGGTACCATCCGGAACGCTGTCGGATACGGTGCAGCGTTTCCTGACGGCGCTGAAAAGGGTGCTGGGATGATCTTGATTTGGGTACCGGCTTTCGTATGAAAAACAGCGCTTCGCTGTGAAAAATAAGGAGGAAACCCTATGAAATGGCTTAGACATCTGTACCAGCCCAGCAAGGGATTGGGCGTGGACGGGAGAATGGTCTCCGGCAGCCGGGAACACATCGAACTGTCCCGCCGGGCCGCCGGAGAAGGCATTGTTCTTCTGAAAAATGAAAATGCGGTCCTGCCCATCGCCCCCGGGAAAAAGGTGGTTCTGCTGGGTAAGGCCGGGGAGGAATACATCAAAGGCGGCGGCGGCAGCGGCGAGGTGTCCGTTGCCTATATCCGCAGCCTCTTCGGAGGGCTGAAAATCAAAGAGGCCCAGGGGAAGGTTCAGCTGTACGACGGCCTCCACGATTTCTACACCGCTGACCTGAAAGCCCAGGCAGCCCAGGGCCGGGAACCGGGCATGACCAGGGAGCCCACCCTGAGCCAAGCCCAGCTGGAGGCGGCCGCTGCCTTCTCGGATACCGCCATTGTGGCCATCTGCCGTTTCTCTGGCGAGGGCTGGGACCGCTCCTGCGACATCAAAGGCAGCGAGCAGTCCGATGTCAGCAGCTTCTGGGAAGAGGAGGACAACCGCCGCAAAGCCGGTCAGCAAATCTTCCAGCGGGGCGACTTCTATCTGTCCGATGAGGAAGCGGAGCTTGTGGCCCAGGCCAAGGCCCATTTTGCCCATGTGATTGTCACCCTGAACGTGGGCGGCATGGTGGATACCTGCTGGTTCCATGACGATGACGCCATCGAGGGCGCGCTGATGATCGGCCAGTGCGGCATGGAGGGCGCTTTGGCTGCCGCTGATATCCTGGTGGGAGACGTGAATCCCAGCGGCCGCCTGGTGGACACCTACGCCCGGGATCTGACCGACTATCCCTTCACCGAATCCTTCCATGAGTCCACTACCTACGTCAAGTATTATGAAGATATCTACGTGGGCTACCGCTATTTCGAGACCCTGGAAAAGGCGAAGGGCCGGGTGAACTATCCCTTCGGCTTCGGCCTGTCCTATACCACCTTCTCCTGGAACGCCGCCAACTGCGCCGTGGCCGACGGCACGGTTTTCTGCAACGTCACCGTGGAGAACACCGGAAGCCGCCCGGGCAAGGAGGTCATCCAGCTGTATTTCAGCGCTCCCCAGGGCAAGCTGGGCAAGAGCGCCATCGAGCTGGGCGCATACGCCAAGACCAAGCTCCTGGCCCCCGGAGAGAGGACCGTTCTGACCTTGACCATGAGCGTGGGCAATATGGCCTCCTATGACGATCTGGGCAAGGTCTGCAAGTCCGCCTGGGTGCTGGAGCAGGGCGACTACCACATTTACGTGGGCACCGACGTGCGCCGGGTCCGGGAGGTTCTGTCCTACGGCCTGGAGGAGGACCTGGTGGTGGAGCAGCTGCATGAGCATCTGAAGCCCAAAAAGCTGGAAAAGCGGATGCTCTCCGACGGCTCCTTCGAGGAATTGGAGCAGGGCGAGTATGAGCCGTTTGACCGCCCCTTCACCGAGGCGGAGTACGAGACTCTGGAGGGCGTGACGCCCGAAACCCGCTTTGAAAAGAGAAGCAAGCTCTGGGGCGTGGAGCGTCCTTCCCAGCTTTCCGATGTGGCCGAGGGCAGAATCACCCTGGGGGAGTTCCTGGATGAGCTTTCTCTGGAGGAGCAGGTGTGGCTTCTCGGCGGCCAGCCCAACACCGGCGTTGCCAATACCTTTGGCATCGGCAACAACCGGGACCACGGAATTCCCAACATCATGACCGCCGACGGCCCTGCCGGTGTCCGCATCCATCCCGCCCTGGAGGTATACACCACCGCCTGGCCCTGCGCCACCATGCTGGCCAGCACCTGGAACCGGGAGCTGGTGGAGCAGGTGGGTGTGGCCGGCGCCATGGAGCTGAAGGAGAACAACCTGGGCAGCTGGCTCACCCCCGCCATGAACATCCACCGCAGCCCCCTGTGCGGCCGGAACTTCGAGTATTATTCCGAGGACCCGCTGATCGCCGGTACCATGGCATCCTCCATGATTCAGGGCATCCAGTCCCAGCAGGTGGCGGCAACCCCCAAGCATTTCGCCTTCAACAACAAGGAGACCAACCGCAAGAGCTGCGATTCCAGAGTGTCCGAGCGGGCCGCCCGGGAAATCTACCTCAAGGGTTTTGAGATCGCGGTGAAGGAGGCCAAGCCCTGGATGATCATGTCCAGCTACAACTTGGTCAACGGCTATCAGACCTCTGAGTGTAAGGAGCTGCTCACCGACATCCTCCGGGGCGAATGGGGCTTCGACGGCATCGTCACCACCGACTGGTGGACCCGGGGCGAGCATTGGCGGGAGGTCAATGCGGGCAACGACCTGAAAATGGCCTGCGGCTACCCTGAAACCGTCCTGGAAGCCGTGGCCGACGGCCGGGTCAGCAAACAGCAGGTCCGCGACTGTGCCAAGAGAATCCTGGAACTGATTTTGAAGATGGAATAAGATGAAACAAAACGCACCGCTGCGAAAAAACGCAGCGGTGCGAAATCATCCATAATTAGATGGAATGGTGTTTGCAGGTTTGCACCGCACCTAACTGGGAGGATATCATCCTCCCGCGCAGTAGAACCTGGCAGTCACAAAACAGGATCGGCGAATTGGTACCGGCGTCCAACATTGTACCATTCAACCAAACACCCAGCCCTCGTAGCGTGGCGGGAGGCTAATAGCCTCCCTACGCTGGCGTGCGCGTTTTTTGCCCGCCAAACACCAACTTATCTGCAGGAAGTATTTTATTTTTTGATCTGGAACAAAGGAGCGGCGACATGCTTATACAGCAGCATGGTCAGCAGGGAGACCACGGCGCCCTTTACCAGGTTCAGCGGCGCAACACACAGGAATACAAAGCTGCTGACGCCGGAGATGGCGGGGTGGATGGAGGCACCCATGCCGATGATCTGATCCAGGGGCATATGGAACAGCTCGGAGAATTTGGGCAGCAGATACACGGCATTGAAGGCGCTGCCCAGCACGGTCAAAGTCAGGGTTCCGATAATCAGACCGATGATGGCTCCGACCTTGGTTTTGCGGATGTGGTAGAACACCACGGCGGGAAGCACGAAGCAGCAGCCCACCACAAAATTGGCAAAGTCGCCCACAAAGGCGGTGGAGGTGCCCTTCAGCAGCAGCTTCAGCAGGATCTTGATGCCCTCGCAGGCCACGGCGGCGCTGGGTCCAAGGAAGAAACCGGCCAGCAGCACGGGGACCTCAGAAAAGTCCAGCTTGTAAAAGCTCGGGGCCAGGAAGGGCAGGGGGAAGTCCAACATGTGCAGCACTGCCGCCAGGGCGGAGCAGATGCCGATGATGCTCACCCGCCGGGCAACGGAGACCTTGCGCAGCTGAGGGAGCTTCAATTCCACCAGCCGGGCCACCACGCCCAGGGCTGCGATCACCAGCAGGCACATGCCGATGAAGCTGAGATTGTTGACAATGTTTGACCATAATTCTTTCATTTTGCACACCTCTTGCAAAAAAATTCCCCCTGAGGGTACACTCAGGGGGTGAAAATAAACGCAATTATCTCTTGCGCATCTTCTTCCATCCAGACTATACTGTCGGTATCGGAGTTTCACCGATTCGGCGCCGAAGCGTTCGCGGACTGTCACCGCCGGTGGGGAATTGCACCCCGCCCTGAAGATACTCTTCACTTGTATATCCAAGATAGCACAGCTTCCGGCGCTTGTCAAGAGCGGAATTGTGTGATACACTTTTCACGGAGAAAAGGAATGGGATGGCGCCCTATTCCGTGGCCTGGGTGGGCTGGGTCGTGGGCTGGGTGGTTGGCTGAGTGGTTGGCTGAGTGGCGTTCTGGGTGGTCTGGGGCACAGTTACCGGCATCTGGAAGCCCCGGATTTTTCCATGGGCAGCGGTGTCGGTCACGTCGCCGCCGATGACCTTGTTTTTGTACACCAGCAGTGTGGCGTACACCGGCTCCTGGGCTCCGGGATAGTTGTTGATCTCATACACATAGCGCATGACCTTTTTCCCGGAGAATTTGCTCAGGTCATACCCTTGCCCCTTTTGCAGGGCGTTGTAGCGTCGGAACATCTCCCCGGACTCCTCCGGGATGCGCACCTGGGAGGCTTCCCGGGGCGTGGGGGTGACCTGCCAGCCGAAGCTCTCCAGGAATTTCACCCGGTCGTCGTTGGCGGAAACCGCCGCGCTGGTGGCCGCAGTGTCCTCGCTTTTGCCGCCGAACACCAGAATCAGCGCCAGCAGCACCGCGGCCAGGGAGAGCAAAACCACCATGATTTTTTTGAAATCGACCTTCGCGGTCAGAATCATCATAACAATTCCCTCCTGCAAGTTCGGATATTCCACTGTATGTCCGGACGTGGAGGGATAGAACGGAGAGACGATGGAGCGTTTGGACAAATTCCTGTGCGACAGCGGTGCCGGTACCCGCAGTCAGGTGAAAGCCATTTTGAAAACCGGCCGGGTCAGCGTGGACGGAAAGCCGGAAAAGGACGGCAGCCGGAAAATTGATGCCGGGCAGAATGAGATTTGCCTGGACGGGGAACCGCTGAGGGGAAAAATCCGGGCGGTGTATCTGATGAACAAGCCGGGCGGCTTTGTCACCGCCACGGAGGACCCCAGGGAGAAAACCGTGATGGAGCTTCTGCCCCCGGAAATCAGGCATCTGGATTTGAAGCCCGTTGGCCGGTTGGACAAGGCCACCGAGGGGCTGCTGCTGTTTACCAACGACGGCGAACTGCTCCACCGGCTGATCTCCCCCAAAAAGGAGGTGCCCAAGGTCTACTACGCCCGGCATGAGGGCACCGCTACGGAGCAGGACATTGCCGCCTTTGCCGGCGGACTGACCCTGGCAGACGGCACCAAATGCCTCAGCGCCAGGCTGGAGCCCATCGGCCCGGGGGAGAGCCTGATTACGGTGTGTGAAGGAAAATACCACCAGGTCCGCCGGATGATGGCCTCCCGGGGCATGACCGTTACCTATCTGGAGCGCCGCCGGGAGGGCTGCCTGACCTTGGGCGATCTTCCAAAGGGCGCGGTCCGGGCGCTGACCGAGCAGGAGATGAAGGCCCTCGGAGAGGGAAAATGAGGAAAAAGTGGGTATTTTGGAGAAAAAATCCTGTTTCTTTCTCCGCTGTCCAACCAAATACCAGCATTTTGCTGTACAAAATCCCTGTCCTTTCGGCATAGACTTTTGTCGCTGTTGGAATAATACATAAAAAGAATGTAAGTTTTTGCAATAAAATGTCAAAAGGTACTTGCAAAATGTGCAAAAGCTGTGTATACTGATACTGCAGTTTTATGAAATGTGCATTTATGCAAGATACTAAGGAGGCAGCCATATGTCCAACAGTGTTTTTCAGAGTGTAATCGTTCAGCTAAGAGATATCCCCGACCACACCTTCGGCGTCATCGATACCGAAGGCAGCGTGGTCTCCTGCACGGATGCCTCCCTCCTGGGAGAGCGTTGGAGCGACGCTGCCCTGAAGGTGGGCAATGCCGGTGACAATATGATCACCTTTGGCCAGAAATGCTTCAAGGCCATCGTGGGCAATTCCAACTATTTTGAGTATGCGGTTTTCTGCACCGGCGACGATGAGACCGCCAAGAGCTTCTGCAGCTTGGCCTACATTGCCCTCAGCGATGCCAAGGGCTTCTACGAGGAAAAGCACGACCGGGGCACCTTCGTGAAGAACATCATCATGGACAATATCCTTCCCGGCGATATCTATATCCGGGCCAAGGAGCTGCACTTCGCCACCGATGCGCCCCGGGCAGTGTTCCTGATCCGCCAGGTGGGCCACAGCGACGTGGCTACCGTGGATGTGCTCTCCGGTCTGTTCCCCGATAAGCTCCAGGACTTTGTGCTCAGCGTCAACGAGACGGACGTGGCCATTGTCAAGCAGATCAGCGCCAACACCACCAGTGAGGATCTGGAGAAGATCGCCGCCAATTTGGAAAACACCCTGAAAAACGAGCTGCGCATCAAAACCGTCATCGGCATCGGCACCGTGGCCGAGCACCTGCGGGAGCTGGCCGACTCCTATAAAGAGGCCCAGACCGCCATTGAGGTGGGCAAGGTGTTCGACACAGAGAAGAGCATCATGCACTACGAAAATCTGGGCATCGGCCGCCTGATCTACCAGCTGCCCACCACGCTGTGCGAGATCTTCCTGTGCGAGGTCTTCAAAAAGAATTCCATCGATTCTCTGGACCAGGAGACCCTGTTCACCATCAACAAGTTCTTCGAGAATAACCTGAACGTCTCCGAAACCTCCCGCAAGCTTTTTGTCCACCGCAACACCCTGGTGTACCGGCTGGAGAAGATCAAGAAGCTCACCGGGCTGGATCTTCGCCAGTTCGACCATGCCATCGTGTTCAAGGTGGCTCTGATGGTCCGCAAATACCTCTCCTCCCGGGAGACGAGATAACCGCTTACTGCCGTCCGAAGCCTTCGGGCGGCATTTTTTTGAAAGGAGCAGTTCGGTATGGAGATTCCGGAACGCCTGAGCGTCAACGAAAAAACCTACCGCATCCTGAAGCTGCTGGGAAAGGGAAAAGGGGGCTATTCCTACCTGGCCGCGGACGACGCGGGAAAGCAGTATGTCGTCAAGCAGATCCACCACGAGCCCTGCGACTATTACCAGTTCGGCGACAAGCTCCAGTCCGAGCTGCGGGACTACCGGCGTCTGAAGGAAATCGGCATTCCGGTTCCATCGCTGCTGGAGGCCGACATGGAAGCCGAGCGGATTTTGAAGGAATATATTGACGGCCCAACCATCGCCCAGCTGGTGGCGGAAAACCGGATGAAGCAGGAATACTACGACCAAATCGAGGCCATGTGCGCTTTGCTTTATCCTGCGGGTACCAATATTGATTACTACCCCACCAATTTTGTGGTCCAGGACGGAACGCTCTATTACATCGATTTCGAGTGCAATGATTATATGCGCCAATGGGATTACGAAAACTGGGGCAGGCAGTATTGGTATCCCCAAAGCCCCTGACCCGGCCGATAAACCGGTGTTTGCAGTGATCACATCGTAGGGCGGGGTCATGATGTCCGCCCTGCAGATCATCCCGCCAAACGCCAATTTGCGAATCCAACGGGCATAAGCGCGTTTTGCAGAGGCAGCCTGCCCTGGGGGTTGGCTGCATTTTACTTCCAAATTCAATTGTTTCAGAAAATAGTCTTGAAATAATTTGAATCCTTGCGTATAATATATGCTATTGTACCAAAATAGGCGCATTATATGTGCCTGTGAACACCACCGGAAAGGGGAGACCGCCTTGTCCATGTATAAGCGGGTCCTGGCACTGACCATAAAACGCCGGGGAAAACCCATGAGCGCTACGAAACTGATTGCGGTGATATTTTTTGGAATCATCTGTGTGGGTACCTGCCTGCTGATGCTTCCCGCTTCCTCCCGGGACGGGACTTCCTGCTCCTTCCTTCATGCGCTGTTCACCGCCACCTCGGCCACCTGTGTCACAGGCCTGACTCCTTTTGATACCTGGAGCCAATGGAGCGGCTTTGGCCAGATTGTCCTGCTGTGTCTCATTGAGATCGGCGGCTTGGGCTTTATGTCCGCCGCCACACTGGTGATTTTTCTGCTCCGCCGGAAGGTGGGATTAAAGCAGCGGATGATCATGGCCCAGGCCCTTTCCTTAAACGAGATGAACGGCGTGGTCAAGCTCCAGCGCACTGTGCTGATCGGCAGCCTGAGCATGGAGGCTTTGGGAGCGCTGATCCTCACCTGCTGGTTCTGGCCGAAATACGGCTTTCCCAATGCCCTGCGCTGGGGCGTGTTCCATTCCGTGTCCGCTTTCTGCAACGCCGGCTTTGACATTTTCGGCGAGCTGGCCCCCGGCAGCAGCCTGCAGCTGTTCCGCAGTGATCCGGTGGTGCTGCTGACCCTGGGCGCACTGATCGTGGTGGGCGGCCTGGGCTTTTTGGTGTGGGAGGACATCGGCGAGAAGCGGAGCCTGCGCAAGCTCACGGTGTATTCCAAGCTGGTGCTTTCCGCCACTGCCAGTCTGCTGCTGCTCGGCTGGGTGCTGACCTGTGTGCTGGAATGGAACAACCCGGAAACCCTGGGCACCCTTTCCGTGGGAGAGAAGCTTCTGAACGGACTGTTCCAGTCCATCACCCTGCGCACCGCCGGGTTTGATGCCCTGAACCAGGCCGGGCTGACCGAGGGCAGCAAGGCACTGTTCACGGTGTTCATGCTCATCGGCGGCTCCTCCGGTTCTACCGCCGGCGGCTTGAAAACCGTTACGGTGCTGGTGCTGCTGCTGTTCATCGCCTCCCGGGCCCGGGGCCGGAGCGCCGTCACGGTGTACCACCGTACCATCCCAAATTCCCAGGTGATGAACGCCATGACCATTTCCCTGATCCTGATCGTGCTGGCCCTGTTCGGCGGCATCTTCATCAGCGTCACTTCTCCCGTCGGGTTCACCGATGCTTTGTTTGAGGCGGTCTCCGCCCTGGGAACCGTGGGCTTGACGGCGGGAGCCACCGGGCTTTTGAGCGTTCCGGCGCAGATTCTGATTATCATTTTCATGTATTTTGGACGGGTGGGCGTGCTCACCATCAGCCTGGGCTTCCTCATGGGCAACCAGGCGGTGGAGCGGTTCCGCTATGCGGAAACCAGCCTGCTGATCGGATAAGGAGGCAATTATGAAATCTTATGTGGTGATTGGCCTGGGCCGCTTCGGTTCCGGCCTGGCGAGAAATCTGTGTCAGCTGGGCGCGGAGGTGCTGGCCATCGATGTCCGGGGGGATCTGGTGCAGCAGATTGCCAATGATGTGACCCACGCCGTGGTAGGCGATGCCCAGGACAAGGAAGTGCTTCGGGCTCTGGGCATCCGGAATTTCGACTGTGCCATCATCGCCATCGGTGATAATCTGGCCGCTTCCGTCCTGACGGTGATGAACCTGAAGGAGCTGGGCGTTCCCTATCTGGTGTGCAAGGCCCACGATGTAACCTATGGCCGGGTGCTGGAGAAGCTGGGCGTGGACCGGGTGGTGATCCCGGAGCTGGAGCAGGCCCAGCGGCTGGCCAGGATTCTGCACTCCCACAACGTGCTGGATTATATCGAGCTTTCCACCGACTACGGCATTTTGGAGGTTCCCGCCCCCAAGTCCTGGATCGGAAAGAGCCTGCGGGACTTGGATGTTCGCAACAAGCTGGACATCAACATCATTGCAGTGAAAAACGGGGAGAAAACCAATGTATCCCCCTCCGCGGATTACCAGATCTGCCCCGGCGATGTGCTGGCCGTGCTGGGTGATACCGTGGCCCTGGAGGCAATGCAGAGACAGTGACGGAGCAGCGGATTACTTCCAGAAAAAACCCCCTGCTGCAGCAGGTAAAAAAGCTTTTTGCCTCCCGCCGGGAGCGGGAGCGTGCCGGGCTTTTTGCCGCTGACGGCACCAAGCTTTTGGAGGAGGCAGCCAAATACTGCTCCGGACTGCACACCGTCATCCTTTCCGACGGGGTGCAGGCGGCGCTGCCGGAGCAGGTCCGGGTGATTCGGGTGCCCGGGGATGTGATGGAATCCATCTCTCCCATGGCATCTCCTCAGGGGGCCGTGTTCCTGTGCCGGCTGCCGGAAAAAACCGACTTCCGTCCGGAGCCGGGGATGCTCCTGCTGGACGGAATTCAGGACCCGGGCAACCTGGGTACCATTTTGCGTACGGCGGATGCGTTGGATGTTCCGGTGGCGCTGCTGGAGGGCTGTGCCGACCCTTACAGCCATAAGGTGGTCCGCTCCAGCATGGGTGCGGTATTCCGCATACCGGTGGTCAGCGCCTCCTGGGAACAGGTTCAATCTGCCTGCCGGGAGGCGGGGATTCCCGTCGCCGTGACGGCGCTGGACCCCAACGCGGTGGACATCCGCTGCGCAGAGCTCCAAAAGATGGCGGTGGTAATTGGCAGCGAGGGCCAGGGTGTCCGGCGGGAGATCCTGGAAGCGGCAGGGGAGAAGCTGATCATCCCCATGAATCCCCATTGCGAATCCCTGAACGCCGCCGTGGCGGCTGCCATTACCATGTGGCAAATGATGAAATAGACAGAAAGAGGGGAATGATATGCTGGAGCATTGGCTGTGGCTGGCCCATCTGCCGGGCCTCAACGAGCATACAAAGGTACTGCTGCTCCAGACTTTCCAGTCCCCGGAGGCGGTTTATGGGGCGGATGACCATGATCTTGCCGGTATTCCCGGCCTGACTCCGTCCGGAAGACAGGCGCTGGCGGACAAATCCCTGGAGCGCTATGTGGCCGCACTGGGGCAGTGCAGCCGGGACGGGATCCGAATCCTGACCTATCTGGATGAGGAATATCCCCGCCGTCTGAAAAATATTTATAACCCGCCCCTGGTGCTGTATTATAAGGGCACACTGCCGAAATTCGACGGTTTTCCCACCATCGGCGTGGTGGGTACCCGGCGCTGTTCCGCCTATGGCCTGTCCGTTGCCGGACGGCTGGGGGCGGAGATCAGCAGCTGCGGCGGCCTGGTGGTATCCGGCCTGGCCGAGGGAATTGACGCGGCCGCCATGAAGGGCGCATTGAAGTCGGGCTTTCCCACCGTGGGTGTTTTGGGCACCGGTGCGGACATTGTGTATCCGCTGGTGAATAAGTCCTTGTTCTCCCAGGTGGAGCGGCATGGGTGCATTCTGTCGGAGTTTCTGCCCGGCACCCCCGGCTTCAAGCAGAATTTTCCCAAGCGCAACCGCATCATCAGCGGCCTGAGTGTGGCGGTGGTGATTGTGGAATCACCGGAAAAAAGCGGTGCCCTGCATACCGCCCGGTCGGCGCTGGAGCAGGGCAGGGATGTGTATGCGGTGCCCGGCAATGTGGATTTGGCTTCCTTTGCCGGAAGCAACCGGCTCTTGCGGGAGGGAGCCTGTCCCGTCTGCTGCGGTTGGGATGTGATGGGCGAATATACCTCTCTGTTTCCGGGCAAAATCCGCAAGGCGGAGTGCGCAGTCCCGGAGCAACAGACGGTATCCGAGCCGGTTCAGTCCGGGCAGGGTTCGCTGCCCCCAAAAAGAGGACAAAGGTCCGCCGTCCGGAAAAAAGACATTGACAACGGGCCCCGCGGGCCTTATAGTGACGTAAATACCGCCCTGCAGGGTTTGTCCGGGGAGGAAAGGGCGATCGTAAGCTGTCTGACCGGTGGAGAAAAGCTGGTGGACGATGTGATCGCCGCCACCGGAATCCCCTCCGGGCTTGTTCTGCGCAGCCTGACCATGCTGGAGCTGAAGGGCATCGTTGCCCGTCTGCCCGGCAACCGGATCGGGCTGCGGAAATAAAGTAACACAAGTAAGGAAAAGGAAGTTATTCATGGCAAAACCGACGAATCTCGTAATCGTGGAGTCTCCTTCCAAGGCGAAAACGATTGGAAAATATCTGGGGCCGGACTATGTGGTGAAAGCCAGCATGGGCCACCTGCGGGACCTGCCCAAAAGCAGAATGGGCGTGGATCTGCAGCAGGATTTCACCCCGGAATACATCCCCGTCCGGGGCAAGGAAGAGCTGATCAAGGAACTGCGGACTGCTGCCGGCCAGGCACAGACGGTCTACCTGGCAACGGACCCTGACCGGGAGGGCGAGGCCATCTCCTGGCATCTGAAGGAGCTTTTGGACCTGCCCGATGAAAAGGCCCACCGGGTCACCTTTAATGAAATCACCCAGCGGGTGGTGCGCGAGTCCATCCAGCATCCCCGGGACATCGACTATGATTTGGTGGATGCCCAGCAGGCCCGCCGGATTTTGGACCGGATCGTTGGCTATCAGCTCTCCCCGCTGCTGTGGAAAAAGGTGCGCCGGGGCCTGTCCGCCGGACGGGTTCAGTCCGTGGCCACCCGCATGGTGGTGGATCGGGAGGAAGAGATCCGTGCCTTCCAGCCCAGGGAGTATTGGACCCTGGATGTGACACTGAACCGCCGGGCGAAGCTGGGCAGCTTTGTGGCACACTACTATGGGGAAGAAAAAAAGCGGGAGCTGGAAAACGAAGCGATGACCCAGGCGGTGATCGACGATGTGACCGGCAAGGAATTCACCGTAACCAATGTGAAAAAGGCGGAGAAAAAACGAACTGCCGCGCCCCCCTTTACCACTTCCACCTTGCAGCAGGAGGCCTCCCGCAAGCTGAACATGACCCCGAAGCGTACCATGGTGATCGCCCAGCAGCTGTATGAGGGCGTGGACGTGGAGGGAGAAGGCACCCTGGGCCTGATTACCTATATGCGTACCGATTCCCTGCGCCTTTCGGAGGAGGCCATGGCTGCCGCCGCCGATTTCATCCGCAGTCGCTACGGCGAAAGCTATTATTATGGGAAATTCCATGAATATAAGACAAAGGCCGGCGCCCAGGATGCCCACGAGGCCATCCGCCCCACTCACGTAGAGCTGGACCCGGAGCGGGTGCGTTCCAGCCTGACAAATGACCAGTACCGGCTGTACAAGCTGATTTGGAGCCGGTTCCTGGCCAGCCAGATGGCAAACGCCCTGTATGATACCGTGGCCATCGACACCCAGTGCGCCGGGCACACCTTCCGCTCTACCAACCAGAGTCTGCGCTTCCCGGGATTTATCGCTGTTTATGAGGAGGGCCGGGACGAGGAGGGCGAGGCGGTCGGTTCCCCGCTGCCGGATCTGCAGGTGGGGGAGAAAACCGATCCCACCAAATTTGACAAGCAGCAGCATTTCACCCAGCCTCCTGCCCGATTCACGGAGGCCACCCTGGTTAAGGCCATGGAGGAAAAGGGCGTGGGCCGTCCGTCCACCTATGCCGCCACCATCTCCACCATTGAGGACCGGGAGTACGTGGTGAAGGAAGACAAGCACCTGGCGCCCACCGCTCTGGGCGAGGTGGTCACCGGACTGATGAAGGAGCGCTTCCAGGACATCATCGACGTGGAGTTCACCGCCAACATGGAAAACCGGCTGGACGCGGTGGAGGAAGGCAAGCAGAACTGGAAGGACCTGCTGGCCGAATTCTACCGGGACTTTGAAAAGGAGCTGCAGGACGCGGAAACCGCCCTGGACGGCGTGCGGTTGAAGGTGCCCGAGGAGGAGACCGACGAAGTCTGCGAGTTCTGCGGCCGGAAAATGGTGATCAAAATGGGCCGCTTCGGCAAGTTCCTGGCCTGTCCCGGCTTCCCGGAGTGCAAAAATGCCAAGCCTTTGGTGGAGCGGATGCCCGGCCGGTGCCCCAAGTGCGGCAGCGGCATGCTCAAGCGCA
>JBJDYM010000068.1:0-2193 GCA_051867315.1 Faecousia sp. | reverse complement strand
GTACTGTTACTTTACCAGATTCTGCGGTTTTTTTCAACAAGAAAAGAGAGCCGGGGGTTACCTGGCTCTCTCATCCATTCTGTTGGGCCTTGATACTGGTTATGCTCCTTCCGAAGCGGCGGTCCCATCCAATTGGGCAGCCTCTTCGGGGGTAATGGCTTCCTCGGGCACATCACCGTTGAGCACGGATTGCAGAATCTTCTTATTCTGCTCAAAGTCGATCTTCAGCACGCCGCTCAGGCCGTCCGGCAGCTCAACCATTTCGCCCCAGTAGGTGCCGTCGGCGGGAATCTGCTGGGAGACCAGCTTCAAATCATCGAACAGGTAGGGCACCAGCTCTTTGATATACACCTTCATCTCATCGGTGCTGATGTCGGTGATGACGCGGCCGAGAACCATGTTGACCAGGTTGTTCACTTCCAGCGGGCTCATCTTCGTGACCTTGTCCAGCAAGCTGGCAATCACCTTCCGCTGGCGGTTGGTGCGGTTCATATCGCTGTCGCCGTAGTTGACGTGCCGCTCCCGGGCATAGGCCAGGGCCATGTCGCCGTTGAGGGTATTCATCCCTTCGTGGAGGTCCACATGCTTGTTCAGCTCCAGCCATTCATAGTGCTCGTTGTACAGGTCCTGGTACTCCAGCATCTTGGTGTACTCTTCGCCTTCCAGATAGATGTCCACGCCGCCGATGGCGTCCACCAGATCGATAAAGGCGTAGAAATCGATTTCAATATTGCCGTCCACCTTCACGCCGTAGTTGTTCTCCAGGGTCAGGTTCAGCATCTCCATGGCGCCCGCGGTGCCGTACCAGGAGTAGCCGAGGGCGTAGCTGGTGTTGATTCGGTTCCAGCCGCAGGTATGGCCCCGGTAGTTTTCCGGCAGCTTGACGTAGCTGTCCCGCAGGAAGGAGGTCATCACCAGGGTCTTGGTTTCCTTGTTCAGGGTCATCATCATGATGGCATCGGCCAGCTTCGCCTCTTCTCCCTCCCGGGAGTCCTGACCAATGATCAAAAAGCTCACGATTTTGCCCGATTCCCCATAATCCGGCTCGGTGGGCGCGGTGGTCGCCTCCGTGGTTTCCTCGGTGACGCGGATCGTGGGATCGGTTTCGTCCAGATTGCCGATCAGGGCGGAAAGGTCCTGCCCGGAGGTATCTTTTTCCACAAATTCCGCCTGGTTGATCATGTTCAGCTTGGATTCCAGGTAGAAGTATGCCGCACCGAACAGCAGGGCCAGAACCAACACCACGCACAAAACCACAATGAGCACGATTTTCCAGGCGCCGCCCGATGATTTCCCATTTCCATTTCCATTGTTGTATCGACCTTGATACGCCATTATGCAGCCTCCTTGCAGATGGGGATATGTTGAGCATCAAAAAAGCATTTTATTATGCCCGCAAACTAAAAGCATCTCTATTATACACAGAATTCGAAAAAAAACAATACTTTTCTTCCTTTGTTTTTTCTTAATGAAAAACCATCCTTTTCTTTTCCCAAACACCTTGTAATTTGCAGCCGGAGACGATATAATATATCATCAGAGAATTGGAGCAGATACGCTTCCCGGGGAGGGGTTTTATGTCCTATAACATGAATCTGGACGATCTTGGCAACACCATCGAGGCAATCATCGACCGTGCGGTCAGTTCGCAGGATTTTCAGCAGCTGAACCAGACCATCCGCCAGGCGCTGAACACCGCCGTGGACACCGGCGGGGACGCCATGCGCAGAGCCCTGGACGAGGCCGCCAAAAAGAAGGCCGCCCGGAACCGGATCGTGGACGAGCGCTCCGATGAGCCGCAGTATATCCCCCCCTACCGCACCCGGGAGCGGAATCGGGACCGCTATCAGCCCAATGTGAATGTCTACAGCAGTAAGCTGGGTTCCACCCAGCAGCCCCGGCAGCAAAGCGCCCAGCTGCCCGCCCTGTATCAGAATCCCTCCGGCAAGCTGGCGGGGGGCATCTGCAAAACCGTGGGCGGCGGCCTGCTGACCCTGTTCGGCTCCGGCGGCCTGCTCTCCAGCGGCATCGTGGCCCTGGTGACCAGCCTGGGCGGGGTGCTTTCGGTGCTGGGAACGCTGTCCCTGGTGGGGCTGGGCGGCGGCATCTGGCTGCTGAGCAGCGGCATCCGTTCCATTACAAAGGTGAGCCGGTATGAAAAATACCTGAAGGCCCTGGGCAGCAAGACCTACT
>JBJDYM010000067.1:0-2196 GCA_051867315.1 Faecousia sp. | reverse complement strand
AGATCAGGTCAATGACCTTGATGCCGGTTTCCAGAATCTCGGTGGCGGGCTGCTGTTCCTCATAAGAGGGAGCGGGGCGGTGGATGGGCCAGCGGGTCTGGGCCTCTACCTGGGGCTTGTTGTCGATGGGCTCACCCAGCAGGTTGAACACCCGGCCCAGGCACTCGTCGCCCACGGGCACGGAGATGGGGGCACCGGTGTCCTCAGCCTCTGTACCGCGCTGGAGGCCATCGGTGGAGGACATGGCGATGCAGCGCACCACATTGTCACCGATGTGCTGGGCAACCTCGGCAGTGATGGTGGTGTCGCCGTTTTTAACATGGATTGCGTTGAGCAGCTTGGGAAGCTGGTCATCCGCAAACCGAATATCCAGAACAGGACCCATGATCTGGATGACTGTTCCAACATGATTTGCCATTGGATTCAACTCCTTTTGTGAAAAATGGGGGAGAAGAATGCAAAATGCGAAACGCAAATTGCGAAAAAAGGTTGAGAAGCTCCCGTTCAGGAACCAGCCACGATCTCGGTGATTTCCTGGGTAATGGCCGCCTGCCGGGCCCGGTTGAATTTCAGGCTCAGATCGGCAATCATTTCCTCGGCGTTCTGGGTGGCGTTGTCCATGGCGGTGCGGCGGGCTGCCTGCTCGGAGGCACGGGACTCACACAGGGCGCCGTAGAGCTGACCGCCCAGATACTCAGGAATGATGGCGTCAAATACCTCTTCATTGCTGGGCTCATATACAATGCCGCCGTACTTGCCGTTGGGATCAGCCTGAGGCTTGGGGAGGGGCAGCAGCTTCATGGAATCAGGGGACTGGGAGAGCATGGATTCAAAATTGGTGTATGCCACATGAATCTCGCTGTAGGTTCCGTCCCGGAAGGCCTTGCAAAGCTGCTTTGCAATGGAGAAACAGTCTCCGATGGAAATCTCGGCGGCTTCCGCATAGCTTTCTGTGAAGGCGGGAATGCCCCGGCTCCGAAAGAAATCCACTGCTTTTTTTCCGATGGGCAGAACTTCGGCCTCTTGCCCCTGAATCTGCTGCTCCACCAGCTTGAGCACGTTGCTGTTGTAGCCGCCGGCCAACCCGCGGTCACCGGCGATGACGATAAACATCACCTTGGACTTGGGCTGCTCCTGCAAATATTGGGAGGAAAAGTCCCGGTTGGAGACGGAAATATCGGTAATGGTCTGGTGGAGAATCTCAAAATAAGGACGGGAGTTCAAAACCTGGGCCTGGGCGCGGCGGAGCTTGGAAGCAGCCACCATTTCCATTGCCTTGGTGATCTGCTTGGTGCTCTCCATGCTTCGGATTCGGTTTTTTATCTCCTTGGTGGATACGCCGGCCATAGTCAGCCCTCCTTACATCGGAGAGAACTGTCTGACCAGCTCATCCAGAGCCGTTTTCAGCTTGGCCTCGGTGTCGCTTTCCAGCTTTCCGGAGGAACGGATGGCCTCCAGAACATCTGGGTGGAAATTGTTCATGTGCTCTTCCAGACGCTGCTCAAATTCGGGGACCTGCTCCACAGGAATGGAGTGCAGATATCCCTGGGTAACGGCGTAGATGATGCAAACCTGCTGGGCCACTTCCTTGGGGGAGTTGTTCTTCTGCTTCAGCACGGCCACGATGCGCTCACCCAGAGCCAGACGCGCCTTGGTGTCGGCATCCAGGTCGGAGCCAAACTGGGCAAAGCTCTGCAGCTCCCGGTACTGGGAGTACAGCAGCTTCAAAGAGCCTGCAACCTTCTTCATTGCCTTGATCTGAGCATCGCCGCCCACACGGGAAACGGAGATACCGGGGTTCACAGCGGGCATAACGCCGGAATTGAACAGTTCGGTTTCCAGGAAAATCTGGCCGTCGGTGATGGAGATGACGTTGGTGGGAATGTAGGCCGAAACGTCACCGGCCTGGGTTTCGATAATGGGAAGGGCCGTCAGACTGCCGCCGCCCAGCTCAGGAGACAGCTGCGCAGCACGCTCCAGAAGACGGGAGTGGAGGTAGAAAACGTCACCGGGGAAAGCCTCACGTCCGGGGGGACGGCGAATCAGCAGAGAAATTGCACGGTATGCAACGGCATGCTTGCTGAGGTCGTCATAGATGACCAGCACGTCCTTGCCCTGATGCATAAAGTATTCGCCCATGGTGCAGCCGGAGTAGGGGGCGATATACTGCATGGGGGCCAGCTCGGAAGCGGTTGC
>JBJDYM010000066.1:0-2199 GCA_051867315.1 Faecousia sp. | reverse complement strand
TAGCTCTTGGTGGTCTGGTAGTCCCGGCCGATGAAGACCTCCCCGTCGTCCAGATAGCTGACGGTGCCGATCTTCTCGCTCATGCCGTAGCGGGCCACCATGTCCTTGGCCAGCTTGGTTGCCCGCTCAATGTCGTTGGAGGCCCCCACGGAGATATCGCCCAGGAACAGGTCCTCCGCCACCCGGCCGCCCAACAGGGCCACGATCTGCTCGTACATTTCGTTTCTCGTGGGATTGGAGGAATCCTCACTGGGCAGCGACCAGGTGGCCCCCAGGCTTCTGCCCCGGGGAATGATGGAAATATGGCGCACCGGATCGTGGGTGGGCAGGCGGTATATGGCCACGGCGTGGCCGGCCTCGTGGATGGCGGTGGTTTTCAGATCCCGGCGGGAGGCTACGTGGCTCTTCTTCGCCGGGCCGGCCAGGATCTTCATCATGGCCTCGTCCACGTCCTCCATGGTGAAGGCGGGGCGGTTGTTCCGGGCGGCCAGAATGGCGGCCTCGTTCAGAAGGTTACTCAGATCCGCCCCGGTGAAGCCGGAGGTGGACCGGGCAATGGTCTTGAGATTCACGGATTCATCCAGCCGCTTGTCCTTGGCGTGGACCTTCAGAATGTCCTCCCGGCCCTTCACATCCGGGCGGTTCACCTGGATCTGCCGGTCAAACCGGCCGGGGCGCAGCAGGGCGGGGTCCAGGATGTCCGGCCGGTTGGTGGCAGCCAGGACGATGATGCCCTCGGTGCGGCCGAAGCCGTCCATCTCCACCAGCAGCTGGTTCAGGGTCTGTTCCTTTTCGTCGTGGCCGCCGCCCAGGCCGCTGCCCCGCTTGCGGCCCACGGCATCGATCTCGTCAATAAAGATGATGGCGGGAGCCAGCTTTTTGGCCTGGTCAAACAGGTCCCGCACCCGGCTGGCGCCCACGCCCACGTACATCTCCACAAAGTCCGAGCCGGAGATGGACAGAAACTGCACCCCCGCCTCCCCGGCGGTGGCCCGGGCCAGCAGGGTCTTGCCGGTGCCCGGAGGGCCCACCAGCAGCAAGCCGTGGGGAATCCTCGCCCCCAGGGCGGTGTATTTGTCCGGAGCCCGGAGGAAATCCACCACCTCCTGCAGCTCTTCCTTTTCCTCGTCCGCACCGGCCACATCGTCGAAGGTGACCTTTTTGTTGTCCGGCACCCCCAGCACGGTCCTGGCCTTGCCGAACTGGGCCATGGGGTTGCCGCCGCCGTTCATCCGGCCCATGATAAACGACCAGGCCAGCAGCAGCACGCCTCCCGCCACCAGCAGGGGCAGGATGAAATCATAGGGCGTATAGGATTTTTCCGCCACGAAGTCGTAAACCTCCAGCACCCCGGAGGCCATCTGCTCGTCGAACAGCGCCTGCATATCGGCCCGGAAGCCCTCCGGATCGGCGAGCCCGGAGCTGATGGTGGTTTTGCCGTTGTAAGGGGAGCGGAGGATCAGGGTGATGGTATTCCCATCCACCAGAAACTGGGACACCTGCTCCCGCCGGAACAGCTCCACCAGATTGGAATAGGGGATGGTATTGGTTTTCTGGCCGAATTTGCCCAGGGCCCAGCTGAACACCAGCAGCAGCACCAGCAGATAGATCAATGGGATGAAATTTTTGCGTTGGTTTTTCAATGGCGTATCTCCTTATTTCTCATAGATGTCGCTTTTCAGAATGCCCACATAGGGCAGATTCCGGTACTGCTCATTGTAGTCCAGGCCGTAGCCCACCACGAAGGCATTGGGCACGGTGAAGCCCACGTAATCCGGCTTCAGGGTGATGCCCGGCTTGCGGCGCTCCGGCTTATCCAGCAGGGTGCAGATCTTTAAGGAAGCGGGCTGCTTGCTCAGCAGGTGCCGGTAGGTAAAGTCCAGGGAATTGCCGGTGTCGTAGATGTCCTCCAGGATCAGCACATGCCGGTCCTTAATGTCCACGGTCACGTCCCGCTTCACCACCATGCCGCCGGTGGAGCTGGTGCCCTGGTAGGAGGACAGCCACATAAAATCCATCTGGCAGGGCACCTTGATCTGGCGCACCATGTCCGCATAGAACACCACCACGCCCTTTAAGACCCCCACGATGACGGGATTCTTTCCCGCGTATTCCTCTGTCAGCTCCTTGCCCAATTCGGCAATCCGGGTCTTGATCTGCTCCTCGGTGATGAGGATCTGCTGAATATCTTGTTCCATT
>JBJDYM010000065.1:0-2199 GCA_051867315.1 Faecousia sp. | reverse complement strand
TCTCCCAGAAGCAGACGGTGGAGATCGTCAAGGTGCTCTACCGGGGGGCCGACATTCTGATCCTGGACGAGCCCACCGCCGTGCTGGCCCCCCAGGAGACCGAGCGGCTCTTCGCCGTGCTGCGGAACATGCGCGACGACGGCAAGGCCATCGTGATCATCACCCACAAGATGCACGAGGTGGAGGCCCTGTCCGACCGGGTGGCCATTCTGAACAAGGGCCGGTTCGTGGGGGATATGCTCACGAAAAACACCAACGCCCAGGAAATGACCAACATGATGGTGGGCCACGCGGTGACGCTGAACATCCAGCGGCCGGAGCCCGTAAACCCCAAGCCCCGGGTTCTGGTGGAGGGGCTGACGGTGAAAAGCCCCGACGGCGTCCTGAAGCTGGACGACGTGTCCTTCACCGCCTACTCCGGGGAGATCCTGGGCATCGCCGGAATCTCCGGCTGCGGCCAGAAGGAGCTGCTGGAGGCCATTGCCGGACTGCAGAAAACCGAAGCCGGCACCATCGGCTACATCGAGGACGACGGCGCCCGGGAGGAGCTGCTGGGCAAGGACCCGCTGGAAATCGCCTCCATGGGCGTGACCCTCTCCTTTGTCCCCGAGGACCGGCTGGGCATGGGGTTGGTGGCCAACATGGATCTGACGGACAATATGATGCTGCGCTCCTTCCGCAAGGGCCGCTCCCTGTTCACCGACCGGAAAAATCCCAGGAAGCTGGCCCAGCATGTGGTGGACGAATTGGAAGTCGTGACCCCCAGCGTTTCCACCCCGGTGCGGCGGCTCTCCGGCGGCAACGTGCAGAAGGTGCTGGTGGGCCGGGAGATTGCCTCCGCCCCCACGGTGCTGCTGACGGCCTACGCCGTAAGAGGCCTGGACATCAATTCCTCCTACGCCATCTACGACCTGGTGACCAAGCAGAAGCAGCGGGGCGTGGCCGTGGTGTTCGTGGGCGAGGACCTGGACGTGCTGCTGGAGCTGTGCGACCGGATTCTGGTGCTCTGCGGCGGCAAGGTCAGCGGCATGGTGGAGCATCCCACTCCCCAGGACAAGAACCGCATCGGTCTGATGATGACCAAGGTAGGAGGCTAAGATGAAACAGAAACTCTTCCACCTTTCCAAGCGAAAGGAGCTGCCCTGGTACAGTGCCTGGGCCATTCGGGGGGCGGCCATCGTGCTGGCGCTGGTGGTGTGCGGCTTCGTGACCACCGCCATGACCGGCGAAAATCCCATCGCCATCTATAAAACCATGTGGGCCGGGGCCTTCGGCACCAGCCGCCGGATCTGGAACACGCTGCAGTATCTGGCGCTGCTGCTGTGCGTCTCCCTGGCGGTGACCCCCGCCTTCCGGATGAAATTCTGGAACATCGGCGCCGAGGGCCAGGTGCTGATGGGCGGCCTGGCCACCGCCGCCTGCATGATCCTTCTGGGGGACAAGCTGCCAAACTTCGTCCTGATTCCCATCATGATCGTCTCCGCCCTGCTGGCCGGAGCCATCTGGGGCGGCATCCCCGCCTTCTTCAAGGCCAAGTGGAACACCAATGAGACGCTGTTCACCCTGATGATGAACTATGTGGCCACCCAGCTGGTCGCCTATTTTGTCATCGTGTGGGAGGTGCCCAAGGGCTCCGGCAAGATCGGCATCATCAACCAGTCCACCCAGTCCGGCTGGCTGCCCACCATCGGCGGGCAGAAATACATGCTCACCGTGCTGGTGGTGGCCATCCTCACGGGATTACTCTACATTTATCTGAACTGGTCCAAGCAGGGCTATGAAATCTCCGTGGTGGGCGAGTCCGTGCGCACCGCCCGGTACGTGGGCATCAAGGTGGATCGGGTGATCATCCGGACCATGCTCTTATCCGGCGCCCTGTGCGGCGTGGCAGGTCTGCTGCTGGTCGGCGGGTCCGACCACACCATCACCGTGAACACCGCCGGCGGCCGGGGCTTTACCGCCGTCATGGTGTCCTGGATGGCGAAATTCAATCCCCTCGGCATGATCTTCGCCAGCTTGCTGCTGGTGTTCCTGGGCCGGGGCTCCAGCGAGATTTCCTCCAAATTCCAGCTGAACGACTCCTTCGGCGACATTCTCACAGGCATCATCCTGTTCTTTATCATCGGCTGTGAGTTCTTCATCAACTACAAAATTTCCCTGCGCACCGCTTCCAGGAAGGAGGACAAGTGATATGTTTGA
>JBJDYM010000064.1:0-28807 GCA_051867315.1 Faecousia sp. | reverse complement strand
AGGTGTCCAAAATCGGCCACTGGATGAAGAACACCATCGGCGGCATCTTCACCGACAAGAAGATTACCGCCCACACCGCCAAGGAAGATAAGTCCATCAGCCAGTTCCAGAGCCTGTGTACCGCTCTGGCCGCCACCATCGGCACCGGCAACATCTCCGGCGTTGCTGCGGCCATCGCCACCGGCGGCCCCGGCGCCATTTTCTGGATGTGGATCGTTGCCATCTTTGGCATGATGACCAATTATTCTGAAAATGTGCTGGGCATCTACTACCGCCGGAAAAACAAGGACGGCGAGTGGTGCGGTGGTGCCATGTACTACCTGAAGGATGGCCTGGGCAGCTACGCCGGATATAAAAAGATCGGTTCCGTTCTGGCAGTGCTGTTCAGCTGCTTCTGTGTGCTGGCCTCCTTTGGCATCGGCAATATGAGCCAGATCAATTCCATCGCTGTGAATATGAAGGCCTCCTTCAGCATCCCCATGTGGGTCACCGGTGTGTGCCTGATGGTGGTGGCGGCTCTGGTGGTGGTCGGCGGCCTGAAGCGGATCGCTTCCGTCACCGAAAAGCTGGTTCCTTTCATGGCCATTGCCTATATCATCGGTGCTTTGGTGATTGTGATCATGAACGCCTCCAAGATCGGCCCTGCCTTCGCCATCATCTTCAAATGCGCGTTCACCGGCCGGGCGGCCTTCGGCGGCGTAGTTGGCGCCACCGTGAAGGATGCCGTGACCTGGGGCATGAAGCGGGGCGTGTTCTCCAACGAGGCGGGCCTGGGCTCCTCCGTCATGGTGCACTCCAATTCCAATGTCAAAGAGCCTGTCATGCAGGGGATGTGGGGCATTTTTGAGGTCTTTGCCGATACCATCATCGTCTGTTCCCTGACCGCTCTGGTGGTGCTCACCAGCGGCCTGGTGGATCTGCAGACCGGCGCCATGCTCACCTCCACCGAAAAGACCGCCATGGTGGCCGAGGCCTTTTCTCTTTCCTTCGGTCAGGCCGGTTCCTGGTTTATCGCCATCGCCGTGCTGCTGTTTGCCTTCTCCACGGTGCTGGGCTGGAGCCATTACGGCACCAAGGCCTTTGAGTATCTCTTCGGCACCAAGGCCACCATCGGCTACAAGATTGTATTCGTGGCCTTTATTGTGGTGGGTGCAACCATGAGTCTGGACCTGGCCTGGGATCTGTCCGACACCTTCAACGGCCTGATGGCGATTCCCAACCTGATCGGCGTCATCAGCCTGAGCAGCCTGGTATATAAGATTACCGCAAACTACGTGGACCGGAAGATTCTGGGCAAAACCGTGGAGCCCATGTACTCCGTGTTCCCGGAGTATCAAAAGGAAGAAGAAAAGATCAATTGATTGAGGAACATCATTTCCCCCGCTCCTGTTCAACGGAGCGGGGGATTTGTCGATACCGCGCGATAGTCTGCGGACTTTCTGCTCCAGGATGTATATCAGCTACAGCCCGGTTTGGTTGCATAATATACGAATAATATGTATAAAATATCATACAAAAAAGATGTATATATTCATTTTACGCTTTCCAAAATCTGGTAATATACCATAAAAACTTAATCGATTTCTCCTGCATTTTATATAGTATTACAAAATTATTTCTGGAATGCAAACCGTCGACTGATTGCTCTTGACTTTTTGAGGGAAAAGGGGTATGATTGCCCCATCGATGAATATTATTCATTTTTTGGAGGAATCACAATGAATAAAGATAACATTAAAAAAGTGGTGCTCGCCTATTCCGGCGGCCTGGATACTTCGATCATAATTCCCTGGCTGAAGGAAAACTATGGTGGCTGCGAGGTCATCGCCGTTTCCGGCAACGTGGGCCAGGCCGACGAGCTGGAGGGCCTGGAGGAGAAGGCCATTAAGACCGGCGCCAGCAAGCTGTACATCCTGGACCTGACCGAGGAGTACGCCGCGGATTACATCATGCCCTGCCTCAAAGCCGGCGCCGTTTATGAAGAGTATCTGCTGGGCACCAGCCACGCCCGTCCCTGCATCGCCAAGGGCCTGGTGGACATTGCCCTGAAGGAGGGCGCGGACGCCATCTGCCACGGCTGCACCGGCAAGGGCAATGACCAGGTACGTTTTGAGCTGGCCATCAAGCATTTTGCCCCCAACATGCCCATCATTGCCCCCTGGCGGGAGTGGAGCATCAAGTCCCGGGAAGAGGAAATCGAGTATGCCGAGGCCCATAACATCCCCCTGCGGATTAACCGGGAGACCAATTATTCCAAGGACAAAAACCTCTGGCATCTGAGCCATGAGGGCCTGGATCTGGAGGACCCCGGCAACGAGCCCCAGTACGAGAAGAAGGGGTTTCTGGAAATGGGCGTCAGCCCCGTTGATGCGCCCGACGTGCCCACCTATGTGACCATTGACTTCGAGCAGGGCATTCCTGTGGCGGTGGACGGCGAAAAGCTGACCCCCAAGGGCGTGATTCTCAAGCTCAACGAGATGGGCGGCAAGAACGGCATCGGGCTGCTGGACATCGTAGAGAACCGTCTTGTCGGCATGAAGTGCCGGGGCGTGTATGAGACTCCGGGCGGCGCCATTTTGTACAAGGCCCACTCCGTTCTCGAAACGCTGTGCCTGGACAAGATGACCATGCATGAAAAGCAGAAAATCGCCATTACCTTTGCTGAGCTGGTTTACAACGGCCAGTGGTTCACCCCTTTGCGGGAGGCGCTGTCCGCCTTCGTGGACAAGACCCAGGAGCGGGTCAACGGCAAGGTGCGTTTGAAGCTGTACAAGGGCAATATGATCAATGCCGGTGTGTGGAGCCCCAACTCCCTGTATTCCGAGGAGATTGCCACCTTCGGCGAGAGCGACTACAACCAGAAGGATGCTGAGGGCTTCATCAACCTGTACGGCCTGCCCATCAAGGTCCAGGCCATGGTGGACGGGAAAAAATAAGTTACATACAAGGAGTGCTTTTTCGTGGCAAAAATGTGGGCCGGGCGGACGGACGGCGTGACCAGCAAGCTGGCGGATGATTTCAATTCCTCCATCCATTTTGACAGTCGGATGTTCCGGCAGGACATCACCGGCAGTATGGCACACGCGGCGATGCTGGGGGCGAAAAACATCATTTCCCAGGCGGAGGCGCAGCAGATCATCGATGGCCTGGCCAGTATTTTGGAGGACCTGGAATCCGGCGCACTTCCCTTTGATATGGAGTGCGAGGACATCCACATGTTCGTGGAGCAGGTGCTCACTTCCAGAATCGGAGATGTGGGCAAAAAGCTCCACACTGCCCGCAGCCGCAACGACCAAGTGGCTCTGGATTTCCGGATGTACCTGCGGGATGAAATCGATGAGATCACCTGCCTGTGCAAAAACCTGGCGGAGACGGTGACTGACAAGGCGGAGGAGTATGCCACCGCCATCATGCCCGGCTACACCCATCTGCAGCGGGCCCAGCCGATCACCTTCGGCCATCATCTCATGGCCTATTCCATGATGCTCCTGCGGGATCTGGGACGCCTGGCGGACTGCCGGAAGCGGCTGAATGTCTCTCCCATCGGCAGCTGTGCCCTGGCCGGCACCACCTATGATACCGACCGGGAATTCGAAGCGCAAAAGCTGGGCTTCGACGGCGTTTGTATGAACAGCATCGACGGCGTTTCCGACCGGGATTTTGCCATTGAACTACTTAGTGCTCTGGCAGCGCTGATGATGCATTTGTCCCGGTTTTCCGAGGAGGTCATTCTGTGGTGCAGCTGGGAGTTCAAGTTTGTGGAGCTGTCGGACAGCTTCACCACCGGCTCGTCCATCATGCCCCAGAAGAAGAACCCGGACATGGCGGAGCTTTGCCGGGGCAAGACCGGAAGAGTTTACGGCGATCTGATGGCTCTGCTCACGGTGATGAAGGGCCTCCCCCTGGCCTACAACAAGGACATGCAGGAGGACAAGGAAGCCGTGTTCGACGCCTGCGACACGGTGAAAATGTGCCTGAAAGTTTTCACCGAGATGATTGCGGGAATGCGGGCGCTGACGGAAAATATGCGCTCGGCCGCCCAGAAGGGCTTCATCAATGCCACGGATTTGGCCGACTACCTGGTGCGAAAGGGGCTGCCCTTCCGCACGGCCTATCAGATTTCCGGCCGGATCGTGGCGGACTGCATCGCCCGGAATCTGGTGCTGGAAACCTATCCCATGGAGGATTATCAGAAGTATTCTCCTCTGATTGAAGAGGATGTATACAGCGCAGTGGATCTTTCCGTCTGCGTGGAAAAGCGAATCAGCCTGGGCGGCACCAGCGTGGCCTCCGTCTATCAGCAGGTCGCTTTTGTAAGGGAAAAACTCACAATTGAATGAAAGAAGGAGTAAGAACATGAAAAAGATGATCGCAATGCTGCTGGCCGTCCTGCTGGTGGCCGCTGCCCTCACCGCCTGCGGCAGCACCAAGGGTTCCCCCCTGGCAAAGATTCAGAAGGCTGGAAAGCTGACCATTGCCACCAGCCCGGATTTCCCGCCCTTTGAGTCGCTGAACGGCGACGGCAAGGTGGAAGGCATCGAGATTGAGCTGCTGGAGCTGATCTGCCAGGAGCTGGGCGTTACGCTGGATATCCAGCAGATGGATTTCGACTCCGTCCTGCCCGGTGTCCAGGCCGGTAAGTTCGACATGGGCGTTTCCGGTATCTCCGTCACCGAGAAGCGGCAGAAGAACGTGCTGTTCACCGATCCCTACTGTCTGGCCGCCCAGGCCATCGTGGTGGTGGAGGGCAGCCCCATCACCTGCAAGGCCGATCTCGAGGGCAAATCCGTCTCCGTCCAGACCGGCACCACCGCCGAGAGCTTCTGCAATGAGAATGGCTACAAGGTTTCCTCCTTCCAGGCCAACAACGATGCCCAGTCCGCTGTTGTTCAGGGCAAGGTGGATGCCTGGGTCATTGACGATCTCACCGCCGCCGACATGGTCAAGACCTATAACGCCGAAAACGATGGGAAGCTGGTGGTGCTTGACGAGCCCATGACCACTGAGCCCTATGCCCTGGCCATGGCCTTCGGAAGCGAGGACACCGTAAAGAAGGTCAACGAGATCCTGGACAAGCTGCTCTCCGACGGCACCGTGGCCGGTATTTTCGAGAAGTATGAGGCTCCCTTTACTTCTCCCAAGAACTGATTTTCATTCGGGCTGCCCCACATCGGGGCAGCCCTGACGGCCGCAGGACAGGGGCTTGCTTCTTTTTCGGAGGTGGCAGGCCCGTACCCTGCAAGAAAGACTTTGGGCAAAGGAATGAAACTATGAACGCTTGGCTTGACAAACTCTACGAAACATTTATTGAAACCAATTACTACACCCTGATGCTGGATGGCCTGAAAAACACCCTGGTAATCACCCTGGGGGCGTTGATGATCGGCGTCGTGATCGGGACCTTGATTGCGGTAACCAAGTATTTTGCCGAGGAGTCTCCCGCTTGGAAGCCCCTGGCAGTGCTTTGCGACGTTTATGTGACGGTGATCCGGGGCATTCCGGTGGTGGTTCTGCTGCTGGTGTTTTATTTCATCATCCTTACCTCAGCCAACGGAATTATGGTGGCGATTTTGACCTTTGGCATCAACTCCGGTGCGTACATGGCGGAGCTGATCCGAAGCGGCATCAACGCCGTGGATGCCGGTCAGGCGGAGGCCTCCCGCAGCTTAGGGCTGTCCCGAATTCAAACCATGCGCAAGGTCATTTTCCCCCAGGCCATCCGCTACATCCTGCCCGCCATTGGCAACGAGCTGATCGCCCTGCTGAAGGAGACCTCCGTCGCCGGTTATGTGGCGGTGGTGGATCTGACCCGGGCTGGCAACCTGGTGCGCAACAACACCTACGACGCGGTGAACCCGCTGCTCACCGTTGCTGCCACCTACCTGATCCTGGTGATCGGTATGACCCAGATCCTGAATCATTTTGAAAAACGCATAGCTGCCAAAATCAATTCCAAATAATGTGATAGGAGGACCGTATGGAACAGCTGACCAACCGGAGCTTTTTGAAGCTGCTGGATTTTACCCCAAGCGATATCGAATACCTGCTGGATCTGGCAGCGGATTTGAAGGAGAAAAAGAAAAAGGGCATCCCCCACAGGCTGTGTGAGGGTAAGAATGTGGCCCTGATTTTTGAAAAGACCTCCACCCGCACCCGCTGCGCCTTTGAGGTCGCAGCCTACGATTTGGGTATGCACTGCACCTTCCTGGACCCTTCTGCTTCCCAGATTGGCAAGAAGGAGAGCATTGCCGACACCGCCCGGGTGCTGGGTCGGATGTACGACGGCATCGAATATCGGGGCTTCGGCCAGGAAATTGTGGAGAATCTGGCGAAATACGCCGGCGTGCCGGTTTGGAACGGCCTGACCAACGAATACCACCCCACCCAGATTCTGGCGGATTTTCTCACCATTCGGGAGCATTTCGGCAGCCTGAAGGGGAAGAAGCTGGTGTACATGGGGGATGCCCGGTACAATATGGGCGATTCGCTGATGGTTGGCTGTGCCAAGATGGGCATGCATTTTGTAGCCTGTGCCCCTGAGAAGTATTTCCCCAATCCCGCCCTGATCAATGCGTGCAAGGCGGTGGCCTTGGAAACCGGTGCCACCCTGGAGTTTATCACGGACCCCATGGAGGCGACCAGGAATGCGGATGTGATTTACACGGATGTGTGGGTTTCCATGGGAGAGCCGGATGCGGTCTGGGAAGAGCGTATCCGGGACTTGACCCCCTACCGGGTGACGGAAGCGCTGATGGCCAATGCAGGCAGCCAGTGCCGCTTTATGCATTGCCTGCCCGCCTTCCATGACCTGGGCACCACCGTGGGCCTTCAAATTCAGCAGAAATTCGGCATCGACTGCATGGAGGTCACCGACCAGGTGTTTGAAAGCCGGCAGTCCATCGTCTTCGACGAGGCCGAAAACCGGATGCATACCATCAAGGCTGTCATGGCCGCAACCCTGGCAGAATAAATTTTTCCCGCCGCTTCCGTAAAAGCGGCGGGAATTGCTGTTATTTGGTCATTTTTTCCTGCTTGACCTTGTGGTCAATGACATGGCGGGAGGCAAGCTCCTTGTGGATTTCCTCCAGGGTGATGCCCTGCTGGGTCATAAGTACCATCACATGGTAGGCAAGGTCGGCGATTTCGTAGATGGTCTCCGCCCGGTCCTCGGCCTTGGCGGCAATGATGACCTCGGTGCATTCCTCACCCACTTTTTTCAGAATTTTGTCCAGTCCCTTCTGAAAAAGGTAAGTGGTGTAGGAGCCCTCGGGTAAGTCCTTTTTCCGGCCCTCCAGCAGGGAATAGAGCCCCTGGTAAGAAAATTCCTGCCGGGTCTGGCTCTGAAACACCGGATTGTGGAAGCAGCTTATTTCCCCGGTATGGCAGGCGGGGCCCTCCGGCTCCACCATGACAACCAACGCGTCCTTGTCGCAGTCGGCGGTAATGGAGACGATGTGCTGGAAGTTTCCGCTGGTTTCTCCCTTGAGCCAGAGCTCCTGGCGGGAGCGGCTCCAGAAGCAGGTCAGTTCCTTCTCCATGGAAACAGCCAGACTCTCCCGGTTCATATAGGCCAGGGTCAGCACCTGCTTGGAAACAGCATCCACCACAATGGCGGGAATCAGGCCCTTTTCATCGAATTTCAGTTCGTCTATGTTCAGCATGTTTTATCTCCTTACAGAAATATTGGCTTCCGCCATGGCCTGCTTCAGGTCGGCAATTTTGACTTCTCCAAAATGGAAGATGGAGGCGGCCAGCCCGGCATCCACCCTGGGATTGTGCCGGAACAGAGTGAGAAAGTCCTGAACGCTCCCCGCGCCCCCGGAGGCGATCACCGGCACGGAGACGGCGTCGCACACTGCGTCCAGCATTTCCAGGTCAAAGCCGCCCTTTACGCCGTCGGTGTCGATGGAATTGACCACCACCTCGCCGGCACCGTTATCCACACAACGGCGGATCCATTCGATTGCTTCCATGCCGGTGTTCTCCCGGCCGCCCTTGGCAAAGACCCGGAAAACGCCGTCCACCCGTTTGACATCGGCGGAGAGCACCACGCATTGGCTGCCGTAGCGCTTGGCAGCTTCGCGCACCAGACCGGGATTTCGGATGGCCCCGGAATTGACGCTGACCTTATCCGCGCCGCATTTTAGCACCCGGTCAAAATCCTCCACTGTGTTGATTCCGCCGCCCACCGTGAGGGGAATGAACACCTTGCTGGCAGTTTCCCGCAGGATCTCCGTGAACAGGGCCCGGCCCTCCGCCGAGGCGGTGATGTCATAGAACACCAGCTCGTCGGCACCGCAGCCGGAATAAAATTCTGCCAGCGCCACCGGGGAGGCAACATCCCGCAGTCCGGCAAAATTCACACCCTTCACCACCCGGCCGTTCCGCACGTCCAGGCAGGGGATAATCCGTTTCGTGATCATTTCGCCACCTCGATTGCCCGGGCCAGGTCAATGGCGCCGGTGTAGTAGGCCTTGCCGATGATGGCCCCATAGAGCCTGGCCTGAGCCAGGCGCTCCAAATCCTCCATGGAGGAAACGCCGCCGGAGGCGATGAGCTGCATGGAAAAGCGCTCTGTCAGTTCCTTGTAGAGTTGATGGTTGGTGCCCTTCATGGCTCCATCCCGGGAAATATCCGTGCAGATAACGGTTTCCACGCCAATGCTTTGAAGGGTTTGACAGAAATCGTATGCGGTCAGGGCGGACTTCTCCGTCCAGCCCTTGATGGCTGCAAAGCCGTCCTTGATGTCCATGCCCACAGCGATTTTGCCGCCGTATTTCTTCACGGCCTCCTCCAGAAATCCCGGCTCCGTAACGGCGGCGGTGCCAAGAATTACCCGGTCAATGCCGTTGGTCAGATAGCGGTCAACGGTCTCCATGCTTCGGATGCCGCCGCCCACTTCGCAGAACAAGCCGCCCCGGCGTTTGATTTTCAGAATGGTTTCATAATTTGGTGTATCGCCGCTTCTTGCACCCTCCAAATCCACAATGTGCATATGGGTGGCGCCGCACCGGGCAAAGTCCTCAGCAATGGCAGGCGGATCATCGCTGTAGACGGTCATCTGGGCGTAGTCCCCCTTGTACAGGCGGACGGCCTTGCCCTGGTACAGGTCAATGGCAGGAAAAATCAGCATGTCAGTTCCTCCAATTCGGCAAAGGCTCTGAGAAGGTTCAGTCCCACACTGCCGCTTTTTTCCGGATGGAACTGGCAGCCGAATACGTTTTTGTTCTGCACCGCCGCCGTGAGCCATTGGCCGTATTCGGTGTCGGCAATCACGTAGTCGTCGCAGTGGGCGGCGAAATAGGAATGGACGAAATAGACGAAGTCGCCTTCTGAAATGTAACGGAAGAGGGGACTTTTCTTTTGGATGCGCAGGGCGTTCCAGCCAATGTGAGGGATTTTCAGCTGGTCAGGGAGAAAGCCCGCCATGGGAACCACATCCCCCGGAATCAGCCCCAGACCCTGATGCTCGCCAAATTCGTAGCTTCTGTCAAACAATAGCTGCATCCCCAGGCAGATGCCCAAGATGGGTTTGCCCCGGGCGGCTTCTTCTTTGATCACGGTATCCAGTCCGCAATCGCGCAGCTTCCGGGCGGCATCTTCAAAAGCACCCACCCCGGGCAGGATCAGCTTGCCCGCGCTGCGTAAGGCGTCGGCATCTCTGGTCACCGTGACCTCCGCACCGATGGCGGTGAAGCTGGATTTCAGGGAAAAGAGGTTTCCCACTCCGTAGTCAACAATGGCAATCATCACAGCACTCCTTTGGTGGAGGGGATTTCGTCGGCGTAAACCGGGTCAATGAGCGCGGCTTTTTTCAGAGAGCGGGCGGCGGACTTGAAGGCACCTTCGATGATGTGGTGGGAATTGCTTCCGGTCAGCTCCTTGATGTGCAGGGTGCACTCCGCCTTGCGGACAAAACCCAGCCAGAATTCCTCCACCAGCTCGGTGTCGAAATCTCCCACTTTTTGAGTGGGAATGGGCAGATCAAAGCCCAGACAGCTCCGGCCGGAGAGGTCTACGGCGGTAAGGATCAGCGCTTCGTCCATGGGAAGGATGGTGTCGCCGTAGCGGCAGATGCCCCGCTTTTCCCCCAGAGCCTGGGAAAAGGCGGTGCCCAGGGCGATGCCGATGTCCTCCACGGTATGGTGGTAGTCCACCTGGGTGTCGCCTGAGCAGCGAACCGTCAGGTCAAACCGGCCGTGGCGGGAGAACAGGGTGAGCATATGGTCCAAAAAGCCGCAGCCGGTGGCGATGTCACTTTGGCCGGAGCCGTCCAGATTCAGCTCGATGGAAATTCTGGTTTCAGCGGTGTTTCGTTCGAACTGGGATGTTCTCATGATGCTTCCTCCCTTACGGTTGTTGCTGCAGCAGTTCTTTGATGGCGGCAATCAGCGCTGCCATCTGCTCCGGGCTTCCGATGGTGATGCGGTTGAAATCCTTCAGCCGGGGAGTCTCAAAATGGCGCACCAGAATGCCTCTGGCCTTCAGGTCCAGATACAGCGCCTGGCCGGGATAGTCCGGCGCGGCAGCGAAGACGAAATTGGCCTTGGAATCAAGGACCCGGAAGCCCAGCTCCCGAAGCTGCCCGGTGGTCCACTCCCGTGTTTTCACGATGGCGGCGCAGTTTCGTTGAAAATAATCCGCGTCCTTCAAGGCGCCGACGCCCGCGGCCATGGTGGCGGAATTGATGTTGTAGGGATTGGTGGAATACTTGATGGTATTCAAATCCCGGATTAGCTCCTTACAGCCGATGCCGAAGCCCAGCCGGGCCCCGGCCATGGAGCGGGATTTGGAAAAGGTCTGGGTGATGAGCAGATTGTCGTATTTGTGGATGAGCTGCACTGCGCTTTCCCCGCCGAAGTCCACATAGGCCTCGTCGATTACCACCACGTTGTCCGGGTTGGAGGCCACGATCCGCTCAATGTCCGCCAGGGAAATGGTCAGCCCGGTGGGGGCATTGGGGTTGGCGATGAAAATGGTTTTGTGGATGCCCACATAGTCCTCGACCCGAAGGGAGAAGTCCTCCGCCAGGGGAATGGTTTCGTAGGGTACGCCGTTTAGTTCCGCGAACACGGGATAGAAACCATAGGTGATATCCGGGAACACCGCAGGGTGTTTGGCGTCGCAAAAGGCCATGAAGGCAAAATTCAGAATTTCGTCGCTGCCGTTGGTAAAAAGGATTTCATCCTTCCCAACGCCGAAGCAGTCACAGGCCACGGAAACCAGCTCCCGGCACTCCGGGTCGGAATAGAGCTGGAAGTTTTCCGCCGCCTTTGCCGCCAGCTCCACCGCGAGGGGGGAGGGAGGGAAGGGGGATTCGTTGGTATTCAGCTTGATGCAGCGCATCTTCTTGGGCTGCTCCCCGGGAACATAGGGCACCAGGGAATCAAATTTCTCACTGAAATAGCGGCTCATTTGTTCTCTTCCTCCGTGCGGATCAAAGCGCTTCTGGCGTGTCCGGTGAGGCCCTCGGCTCTGGCAAAATAGGCGATGTCTCCGGCGACCTTGGCCAGGGCGTCCTTGGTGTAATAGGTGTACTGCATCTTCTTCACAAAATCGTCCACACTCAGGGGGCTGGAGAATTTCGCAGTGCCGCTGGTGGGCAGGGTGTGGTTGGGGCCTGCCAGATAGTCGCCCAACGCCTCGGGGCAGTTGCGGCCCAGGAACACGGAACCGGCATGGCGGATTTTGGACAGATCATCAAAGGGCTGCTCCACGCACAGCTCCAGGTGTTCCGGGGCAATCTCGTTGGCAATTTCAATGGCCTGGCCCAAATTGTCCGCCACGATGATCTTACCGTTGTGATCAATGGAAGCCCGGGCGATTTCGGAGCGCTCCAGCTGTGGAATTTGGATCTCCAGCTCCTTCTGCACAGCCTTAGCCAGCTCCATGGAATCGGTAACCAGTACGGCGCTGGCCAGCTTGTCGTGCTCTGCCTGGGAGAGCAGATCCGCCGCTGCGTAGCGGGGGTTGGTCTTGCCGTCGGAGACAATGAGAATCTCACTGGGGCCTGCGATCATGTCGATGGACACCTGGCCGTAAACCTGCCGCTTGGCCTCTGCCACAAAGGCGTTGCCGGGGCCCACGATTTTGTCCACCTTGGGAATGCTCTCGGTGCCATAAGCCAGGGCGGCAATGGCCTGGGCTCCGCCGACTTTGAAGATTTTATCCACTCCGGCAATCCGGGCGGCGGCCAGAATCGCGGGATTGACCTTTCCCTGGGCATTGGGCGGCGTGACCATGACCACTTCCTTCACCCCGGCGATTTTGGCGGGGAGGGCATCCATCAGCACGGTGGAGGGGTAGGCTGCTGTGCCGCCGGGGACATAGAGTCCGGCCCGGTCAACGGGAATCACCTTTTGGCCCATCACAATTCCATCCTCGTCGCTCAGGATGAAGCTGTTCCGCTTCTGACGGGTGTGGAACTTGGAGATGTTGGTCGCGGCCCTTTGCAGTACCTCCTTGAGTTTTGGGTCAAAGGAGGAAAGGGCCTCGCGGAATTCTTCCTCCGTTACCTGCAGACTGGAAAGCGCTGCCTTATCAAATCTTCGGGTGTATTCCAGCAGAGCGGCATCGCCCCGGCGCCGCACATCCTGAATGATACCGGTCACAATTTCCGATACATTGACGGTTGGTTCTGCCCGGGCAAAAATTTCCTGGTTTGGCACTTCTCCATATTTCAGAATCCGAATCATTTTGTTTCCTCCAACAGTTGAGCAGTGCATCGGACGATGTTGTCGATGACCTGGTTTTTGAATTTGTAGCTGGCCTTGTTGGCGATCAGACGGGCGCTGATGGGCACCACGTCCTCCAGCACGGTCAGATTGTTCTCCCGCAATGTGGCGCCGGTTTCCACAATGTCCACAATTACATCGGAAAGGCCCAGAATGGGGGCCAGCTCAATGGAGCCGTTTAGATGGATGATGTCAATGTCCCGCCCCTTGGACAGATAGTAGCTGCCCGCAATATTGGAAAACTTGGTGGCCACCCGGAGAGTCCTGCCCGGATCATCCCGGAAATCCTTTTTGGCTGCTACGGCCATTTTGCATTTGCCGATGTGAAGATCCAGCAGCTCGTAGATGTCCGGCTCGTATTCCAGCAGAATGTCCTTCCCGGCTACGCCGATGTCGGCGGCGCCCCGCTCCACATAGATGGCTACATCCGAGGGCTTCACCCAAAAATAGCGGACCTGGGCGGTTTCGTTTTCGAAAATCAGCTTTCGGCTGGTTTCGTGGATAGAAGGGCAGGGGAATCCCGCCTGCTCGAAAATGGCCAGTACCTTTTCCCCTAATCGTCCCTTGGGCAGGGCTACGTTCAACAGCTCCATTTATTCCACCCCGCCTTTCGTCATGGTAATCAGCTGCCGGTATCGGATACCGGGTGGGATTTGCCGCTGGAGCAGGATGCTTTCACCGCTGCCGGTGAGCTGTTTGGCCTTTGCCTCGATTTCGGCGATGGTGCAGCTGTCATCGTAGACCAACAGGGTATCCACGTCGTACTCGTCCCGGGAGGGAGTGTATTGCTCCAGAATGTCCAGGTAGACGGCAAAGCCGATGGCCCCGGACTGGCGCTTCATTTTTTTCATCATGCTGTCATACTGCCCGCCGGAGAGCATGGCGGAGGGAACGCCTTGCGCAAAGCCCTTGAACACGAAGCCGTTGTAATATTGGGGGTTGCTGACGGCGCTGAAATCGATGCGGATCAGCTCCCGGTATTTTCCGGCATTCAGTGCACCGATGATTCGCAGGAATTGCTCCAGCTCATCCTCCTGTACGATGCCTTTCAGCAGGGCCTGCACCGTGGGCAGCACCTCCTCCGCCGTGCCGTAGAGGGAGGCCAGGCGGCGCAGCAGGTCGATGTTTTCCTGGCTGACCCCCAGCTGGCAGCAGATGCTTTGCAGCTCGTGGAGGTTCTTTTCACCGATGCAGCGAAGGATGCCCTTTTGCTCCCCGTCGGGAATTCCCGCGTGGCGGATGGCACCGGACAGCAGGCCCAGATGGGAAATCTCCAAAATGCAGCTGCGCTGGGTGCATTTCAGACTCTCGGCGGCCAGCTTCAGCACCTCGTAGATGCAGTATTCATCGATTTCGCCGATGGCCTCCAGGCCAACCTGCATGAGCTCCTTGAAGCTGTGGGTGCCCTTGGAGACCCGGTAGACATTTTCGTTGTAGTAGAGCTTGCGGATGCCCGGCTCATCCCGGGTGTTTTTCACAATGGAAAGGGTTACATCCGGCTTAAGAGCCATGAGCTTGCCGCCCAAATCCGTAAAGGTGATCACCGAATCGGAAATGAGGAAGTCCTTGTTTCTGGCATACAGGTCGTATTCCTCAAATTTGTTCATTTTGTATCTGGAATAGCCGTAGCGGCTGTACAGGCAGCGAAGGGCGGAGGTGACGGCTTCAATTGGTACGCTTTTCATGGACGGATACTCCTTGCACCTGGGCCATTCTGCGGTGAAAGGAGCAGAACGACCGTGTTCTTTCTGACTGATACTTTATCACGCTAAAGCGATAAAGTCAACCGTTTTCCACATCAGGAGAAAAATTCCATCGTCTTGCCCAAGGTTTTCGGGGAAAGCAAAGCTTCTTTTGTACATATGGGGGAACGGAAACGATTTCGGTTTGGCGGCACTCGAAAAAATCCGGTTTTTCCCAATTTCTATCCGGTTGACTTGAGGAAAAAGATTGGTATAATGGAAGAAAACGACGAAAAGAGATTGATCGTTCATGCATATGCCGCAAAAGAAGTCCACCAGCAGGGACATGACCCAGGGCTCCATTGTGAAGCAGCTGATCCTGTTTTCCCTGCCGCTGATGCTGGGCAATGTATTTCAGATGCTCTACAACACGGTGGATTCCGTGGTGGTGGGTAATTTCGTGGGCACTCAGGCCCTGGCCGCCGTGGGCTCCACCACCATGATCGTGAATATCATGGTGTTCTTTTTCAACGGCTTCTCCACCGGCGCCAGCGTGGTCATTGCCCGCCGGTTCGGCGCCAGGGACATCCAGCGGCTTCATACAGCCATCCAAACCACCATGGCCGCCACCTTTATCCTTGCGGTGTTCTTCACAGTGGTGGGCCTGATCGGTGTGGAGCCCATGCTCCGCTTCATGGCAACGCCGGAGGATGTGTTCGGCGAGGCCACTGTGTATCTGCGGATCTACATCGGCGGCTTTTCCGGTCTGGTGATCTACAATATGTGCAGCGGCATTCTCCGGGCCGTGGGGGATACCACCAGGCCTCTGTATTTTCTCATTTTCACCAGCGTGCTGAACATCATCCTGGATCTGTTCTTTGTGCTGAAGCTCCGGGCGGGGATTGCCGGTGTGGCCTATGCCACCATCATCTCCCAGTTCGTCTCCGCCGG
Organism: Faecousia sp.; assembly: GCA_051867315.1. GTDB lineage: Bacteria > Bacillota > Clostridia > Oscillospirales > Oscillospiraceae > Faecousia. The sequence goes on along the minus strand of JBJDYM010000064.1, from coordinate 13,440 downwards.
CTTGACCCTGCTGCTGCTCACCTGTACCCGGGATATCTACCGGCTGAACTGGAAGGGGTTGGGCATCAACGGCCAGGTACTGCGGGAGATCGTGGCGGTGGGACTGCCTGCGGCCATTCAGAGCGTGATCACTTCCTTCTCCAATGTGTTCGTCCAGTCCTACATCAATGCCTTTGGCTCCATCTGCATGGCGGGCTGGAGCGCCTACAACAAGCTGGATCAGTTCGTCCTGCTGCCCATGCAGAGCCTGGCCATGGCGGCCACCACCTTCGTCAGCCAGAACATGGGCGCCGGTCAGGAGAAACGGGCCAGTAAGGGAACCGTTGCCACGGTCAGCCTGTCCGTGGGGGTGACGGCGGTGATCGTTCTGCTGGTGTGCATTTTTGCGGCTCCGGCGGTGTCCCTGTTCACCCCGGATGCAGCGGTGATTGAATTCGGTGTGATGTTTGTCCGGACCAATTTCGTCTTCCTGCTGTTTAACTGTGTCAACCATGTACTGGCCGGAGCACTCCGGGGCAGGGGAGATTCCACCGCCCCCATGGCCATCATGCTGCTCACCTTTGTGGGCCTGCGGCAGACTTACCTGTTCGTGGTGACCCATTATGTGGCCAATACCCCCTGGCTGGTGGGCTTCGGCTACCCCGTGGGCTGGATGGCCTGCTGTGTGATTGAGGTGACCTATTATTTTGTCAAATGGGGCAGGAAAAAGCCCACGCTGCAGGGTCCCCGGGAATGCTGATACAAACAATCCCGTTTCCGGAAAGCCGGAAACGGGATATTTTCATGATGTACGGAATTCCTTTTCCACACAGTATTGCAGCACCGAATCAATCTGGGGAGAGATCCATTTGTCCCGGTGGTGCAGCAGCTGCTTCCAGATGTTCACCTGAATCCCGGGGACATCCAGGCAAACCAGCTTCCCGGCCTTAACGGCCTTCTCCGTCACAAAATCCGGCAGGAAGGAGATGCCCACGCCCTGCTGCACCAGAGCGCAGATCAGGTGGGGGTTGCCGATTTCCAGCACGGGAATGATTTCCAGGGAGCGCTGGGCCAGCTGCTCGTCCAGCAGCCGGCGGTAGCTCATGCCCTTTTCCGTGAGGATGAAGGGCTGCTTCACCAGCTCCTCCGGAGGGATTTGCTTAAGCTGGGCCAGAGGAGAGGAGGCGGCTGCTACAAAATGGTGTTCCACCTTTTCCTCCCGGACGATGACGTACTCTGTGTTGTAAATGTGGCTTTCCAGGGTGAGGATGGCGTCCACCTCGTTGTGGTCCAGCAGGCGGAACATCTCCTCCGTGCCCGCGGCCACGATTTTCAGGCTGATGTCGGGATGGGCCTGAAGAAACTGCTGGAAATTGTCCTCCAGCAGGGAATTGCACAAAGAATCCGACATGGCCACCCGGATACGCACGGAGCGGGCGCTGTCCGACTGGAGGTTCTGCTTCAGTTCTGCGGTCAGCTTGTTGATTTGATGGGCGTAAACCAGCACCTCCCGGCCTTTGTCGGTGAGTACCACGGTGCGGTTGATGCGCTCGAACAAAGGAAATTCCAGCTCCTCCTCCAGCTGGCGGATTTGGAACGAAATGGTGGACTGGGAGCAGCCCAACGCCACACCGGCCTTTGTAAAGCTGCCCAGCTCAGCCACATGGATAAAGGTGGTCAAATTTTTCAGGTCCATTGCTTCACCTCCGAAAAGCGTATCGGGGAAGGGTTATTTCCGTCTCCTGGTATACAGCCTGGCGAGACCCCCTTCGCTGGTTTCCCGGAAGCGGGTGCTCAGGTTGACGCCGGTTTCGTGCATGGCCCGGCAGACCATGTCATAGCTGATGTTCCGGGAGCCGGTGAGGAAATAGCTCAGATTGCAGGCGTTCATAGCCCGCATGGCGGCCACGGCGTTGCGCTCGATGCAGGGGATCTGTACCAGACCGCAGATGGGGTCGCAGGTCAGGCCCAGGTGGTGCTCCATGGCCACCTCGGCGGCGTATTCCACCTGGTCCAGGTTCTGCTTGTACAGCTCTGCCAGGGCAGCGGCAGCCATGGAACAGGCGGTGCCGATTTCTGCCTGACAGCCGCATTCCGCACCGGAGATGGAGGCGTTGCTCTTGGTCAAATTCCCGATGATTCCGGCGGTGGCCAACCCACGGCAAATCTGTTCATCGGAAAAGCCCTTGGTCACCTGGGCGTATTTCAGCACGGCGGGAAGCACACCGCAGGCGCCGCAGGTGGGGGCGGTGACGATGGTACCGTTGTCCGCGTTCTGTTCGGCCACGGCGTAGGCGAAGGCCGCGATCTGCTGGAATTCATACAAAGCGGGCACCTCCACCTCGGGGGTCTGCTCATAGAGGTACTTGGCTTTGCGCTGGACGTTCAAGCCTCCCGGCAGCACTCCGGAGGCGGCCAGTCCTTCGTCGATGGAGCGTTTCATCACCTGCCACACTTCCATCAAAAAGTCCCAGATTTCCGGCCCTTCGTTCAGCTCCACATATTCGCTCAGGGTGTGGATATAGCGCCATTTGCAAAAATCCGCGATTTCGGCAAAGGAGTGCTCAATATAAACCTCTTCCTGATCATCGTCTTTCCTCCCGGGGATGCGGATGTCGCCGCCGCCGATGGATTCCACCCGCAAGGTGGCGATTTCCTCACCGCCGCGCAGGGCGATCAGATCCATGGTGTTGGGGTGAGCATCCGGAAGCACCGTGTCGGAGAAGACGATTTCCGTGGGCAGGGGGGACAGGGTCTCCCGGATGACCCGGTCCGTGCCGTGGCCGATGCCGGTCTTGCTCAGGGAGCCGTAGAGGATCACCCGAAAGGCATCCGCCTGGGGATTCTCCCGGCGAAAGAGCTTTGCGGCCCGCTCCGGCCCCATGGTGTGGGAGGAGCTGGGGCCCTTGCCGATCTTATATATTTCTCGAATGGATTTCATGTCGTACCTCTGATTGCGTTATTTCTTTTTGAACCTCACCAGCGGGTCGCTGCTGCCAAAGCCGAATTGGCACAGAAAGCCCAGCAGCGCCAAGAGCCCTAAGGCAAAGAAATACTCCCGGTGCTCCGGTGTCAGCAGCGAAAGGAAGGGAAGCTTCATTTCTGACAGAAGAGGAAGCTTGGGCGCCAGATTCACCACCGCAAACGCACCGAACACCGCCGTCGTCACGGTGACAATCCATCGGCCCAGAAACAGGGCGGCCACCACCAGCGCAAGGCAGGGAATCATGGCCATCGGAATGGACATTCCCCGCCGCACCACCAGCAGATAGAACGCGATGCAGAACGCCAGCTCCGGGGAGACCAGCCGGTAGGTCAGCACAAAGAGCATGGCGGCCAGCAGACCAACCACAACGGAGAGATTGATCTCAAAAATCCCCTGGGAATAAAGATAATTACCCACAAAGCAGCCAAACACCAGGCACACCGCCGCAAACCACAAATTGCGCAGCTTCCAGCCGAAGAAGCAGCACAGCAGCCCCAGCACCGCGCAAAAATACAGCATCCAAATTCCGAGGTCCGGGACATATTGCTCCAGCGCATTCAGGTGCAGTGCGTTAACGGCATTCATTGCGAATTCCTGCATGGAAATTCCCTCTTTCATTGGTATGTCATAATAGTATCACGGATGACGGCAAAGCGCAAGAGATGGAATTTGGGGAAAGAGAAATGCTTTTCGGAGATCGTGTCGGTATTCTCCCGGCGGCAATGTGTTTTGCCGGTTGTATCCCTCTTGACAAGTATGCTACAATAAATTGTAATGTTGGAATTAATTCCAAGTTTTCAGGGCTTGCAATATGGGAGGAAAGAAAAATGGCCAACGATAAAAAGGTAGAGCAGATCACCGACATGGAGGTGGACTTTGCCCAGTGGTTCACCGACGTGTGCAAAAAGGCGCAGCTGATTGATTATTCATCCATCAAGGGCGTGTTCATCTACCGCCCCTATGGCTATGCCATCTGGGAGAATATGCAGAAGATTCTGGACGCTTCCTTCAAAAAGGTGGGCGTTGAGAATGTGTATATGCCCATGCTGATCCCCGAAAGCCTGCTGCAGCGGGAGAAGGACCATGTGGAGGGCTTCGCCCCTGAGTGCGCTTGGGTCACCATGGGCGGCAGCGAAAAGCTGGAGGAGCGCTACTGTATCCGGCCCACCTCCGAGACGCTGTTCTGTGAGCATTTCGCCCAGATTATTCAGTCCCACCGGGATCTGCCTAAGAAATACAACCAATGGTGCTCCGTGCTGCGCTGGGAGAAGACCAGCCGCCCCTTCCTGCGCCACCGGGAATTCCTGTGGCAGGAGGGCCACACCATGCACGCCACCGCCGAGGAGGCCAAGGCCTTTACCGAGCAGATGCTGAACATCTACGCCGACTTCTGCGAAAACGTGCTGGCCATGCCCGTCACCCGGGGCCAGAAGACCGACAAGGAGAAGTTCAACGGCGCCGAGGCCACCTACACCATCGAGTGCATGATGCATGACCGCAAGGCCCTGCAGGCCGGTACCTCCCACTATTTCGGCGACGGGTTTGCAAAGGCCTTTGACATTGCCTTTACCGATAAAAATAACCAGCGGGTCAACCCCTTCCAGACCTCCTGGGGCGTGTCCACCCGCTTAATCGGCGGCATCATCATGACCCACGGCGACAACAACGGCCTGGTGCTGCCTCCCAAGATTGCCCCCATCCAGATCGTCATTCTCCCTGTGGCCCAGCACAAGCCCGGCGTCCTGGAGGCCGCTGCCAAGCTGAAGGAACGGCTGGAGCAGGCGGGCTTCCGGGTGAAGCTGGACGATTCCGACAACTCCATGGGCTGGAAGTGCGCCGAGTACGAGATGAAGGGCGTACCCCTGCGTGTCGAGTGCGGCCCCCGGGACCTGGAAAAGAATCAGTGCGTGCTGGTGCGCCGTACCGACCGGGAGAAGACCATTGTCAGCCTGGACGAGCTGGAAGCTGCGGCAGCCCAGCAGCTGGAGCTGGTGCACCAGGGGATGTTCCAGCGGGCCAAGAAGAATCTGGAGGATCACATCTACGAGGCCCACAGCCTGGAGGAGGCCAAGCAGCTCCAGGAGGAAAACGGCGGCTTCGTCAAGACCATGTGGTGCGGCGAGCTGGAGTGCGAGTTGAAGATGAAGGAAGTGGCCGGCATGTCGTCGCGCTGCATTCCCTTCAACCAGGAACACCTGGGTGACACCTGCGCCTGCTGCGGCAAGAGCGCCAGCAAGATGATCTACTGGGGCGTTGCCTATTAAGTAAACCATGCAAAGAACAGAGACGGGAAACCGCCTCTGTTTTTTCTGGAAGAAATTGGATATGCTGGGAATCCTATTGGGAAAGTGATGGTGAAACCGATTGGGTAAGAAGTCCTTTCATGCATTTTTATGGGCGAAATGCTACAAAAACAAAGGCGCATCCCTGTAAATCTTCTGCACCTTTGCCCAGTTTTGCAAGTTCAAACAAAAAACTTGCAAAAACAAGTTGCAATCTGAAAAAACATCTGATACAATGACCTCCGTAAATGCGCGGTGGGAGTACATTTGTATGTCCTGCGTGTAAATGTGAATATCGCTTCCCCCGCATTAGATTTTATGGAGTACAAAGGAGTACGATATCCATGAGCTATGTTAATGAAGTGCTGGAACGAGTGAAAAAGCAGAATCCCGATCAGCCCGAGTTCATCCAGGCGGTCACGGAGGTTCTCGATTCTCTGGCGGTGGTCATTGAGAAGAACGAGGACACCTATCGCAAGAATGCGCTGCTGGAACGGCTGACCACCCCGGAGCGGGTCATTATGTTCCGGGTGCCCTGGATCGATGACAAGGGCCAGGTTCAGGTGAACAACGGCTACCGCATCCAGTTCAACAGTGCCATCGGCCCCTACAAGGGCGGTTTGCGGTTCCACCCTTCCGTCAATCTGAGCATTCTGAAATTCCTGGGCTTTGAGCAGGTTTTCAAGAACTCCCTCACCGGCCTGCCCATCGGCGGCGGCAAGGGCGGCGCAGATTTTGACCCCAAGGGCAAGTCTGACCGGGAGGTCATGGCTTTCTGCCAGAGCTTCATGACAGAGCTTTGCAAGTATATCGGCGCTGATACCGACGTGCCCGCCGGTGACATCGGCGTGGGCGGCCGGGAGATCGGCTACCTGTTCGGCCAGTACAAGCGCATCCGCGATCTGTACGAGGGCGTGCTCACCGGCAAGGGCCTGAGCTACGGCGGCTCCCTGGCCCGTACCCAGGCCACCGGCTACGGCCTGCTGTACCTGGCGGATGAAATGCTCCGCTGCAACGGCAAGAGCCTCCAGGGCAAGACTGTTGTGGTCTCCGGCGCGGGCAACGTTGCCACCTACGCCATCGAAAAGGCCTGGCAGCTGGGCGCCAAGCCCGTCACCTGCACCGATTCCACCGGCTGGATCTACGACCCCGACGGCATTGATGTGGCAACCCTGATCGAAGTCAAGCAGGTGAAGCGTGCCCGGCTGACGGAGTACGCCAAGGCCCGTCCCAATGCCGTCTACCACGAGGGCAAGGGCGTGTGGAGCACCAAGTGTGACGTTGCTCTGCCCTGCGCCACCCAGAATGAGCTGACCCTGGAGGATGCCAAGCTGCTGGTGGCAAACGGCTGCTTCGCCGTAGCCGAGGGCGCGAATATGCCCACCACTCTGGAGGCTACGAAGTTCTTCCAGGACAATGGTATTCTGTTCTGCCCCGGCAAGGCCTCCAACGCCGGCGGCGTGGCCACCTCCGCGCTGGAAATGAGCCAGAACTCCCAGCGCCTGAGCTGGACCTTTGAGGAAGTGGACGCCAAGCTGAGAGACATCATGGTGAACATCTTCCACAACATCGACGACGCCTCCAAGGCCTATGGCATGGAGGGCAACTACGTGGCCGGCGCCAACATCGCGGGCTTCCTGAAGGTTGCTGACGCCATGAACGCCCAGGGTATTGTGTAACTCATCCTGAACCCAAATCGAACCCCCAGTCGGATCAGATTTCCGGCTGGGGGTTTGCATGTTATTTGACATCCTGCTTTTTCTTTGCAATGGAATTGGTGTCCGTGTCGTTGCGGAACACCACGAATTTGTCATACAGAAATTCGGTGACGAAATTGCACACCATGTTAATCACGGTGACCAGGTATTCATTCCAGCCCAGGCCCACCAGGGTTTTCTCCACCCAGGTGGAGACGGGGGTGAACACGCAGTAGAACAGGGCTACCAGCAGCATGGCCTTTGGTACATTGCCCGCCGACTGGAAGGTGTAACGCCGGTTGAAAGTGAAATTCCAGAGGACGGACAGAACCAATGCAATCAGGTAGCTGATGTGCTCCGGCAGGGGAGTGAGCTCGTTCAGCAGGGTAAAGGACACAATTTGAATTACCCCGGCGCTGATGGAAAACAGGGTGAATTTAATGGCCCGCAGGGTTTCTTTATTCATGGAGATGCTCCTTTCTTATTTGACGCGTGGAAGAATGTTATGTTCAATGGCCTGCACCAATTTGTCAAGCTCCTCCTGGGTGGTATCCTTGCACAGGCTGACCCGGAAGGTGCAGTCGATGATCTCCGGGGCGATTCCCATGGCGCTGAGCACATGGCTCCGGTGCCCCTTGGCGCAGGCGCTTCCTGCGGAGACACAAATTCCCGCGTCCTGCAAAATGTTGATGGAATTCTGGGTGGGCACCCCGGGAACGGAGATGGAGAGAATGTGGGGCGCTTCATGGGCTCCGTTGATGACCACCCCGGGCAGGGGAGAGAGCTTTTCAACCAGGAAGGAAATCAGTTCCTTTTCCCGGGAAATGTCCTCCCGGAAGGTTTTGCCTGCGGCTTCCGCGGCGGCGGCAAAGCCGAAGATGGCGGGAGTCCCCTCCGTTCCGCTGCGGTAGCCTCCCTCCTGACCGCCCCCCAGCAGCAGCGGCGGGAAGGATTTCAGCCGGGGGGAGATGTACAGCGCCCCCGCCCCCTTGGGACCGTGGATCTTATGGGAGGATACGCTGATGAGATCCGCTCCCAGGGTTTTGGCCTGGAAGGGGATTTTCAAAAAGCCCTGCACCGCGTCAGTATGGAAAATGGCGTCGGGGCAAATTCGATGGGTCAGCTTCGCCATTTGGCTGATGGGCATCACGGAGCCTACCTCGTTATTCACCATCATGATGGAAACCAGAATGGTATCCTTGCGCAGGGCGTTTTTCAAATCCTCCGGGCTGATTCGCCCCATGGAATCGGGTTTCAGATAGGTGACCTCAAAGCCCTGGGCTTCCAGGTCCTTGGTGCAGTTCAGAATGGCATGGTGCTCCATGGCGGTGGTGATGATGTGCCTGCCCCGCTTGCCCAGCCGTTTGACGCTGCCGAGAACAGCCCAGTTGTCTGCCTCGGTGCCGCCGGAGGTGAAGAACACCCGCTCCGGTTCGGCTCCCATGGCGGCGGCCACCCGGTGCCGGGCGTTTCTCAGCTCCCGGGCGGTATCGATACCAAAGGAATAGAGGGCGCTGGGATTGCCCCAGTTTTCGGTCATTGCTTTTGTCATGGCCTCCACCGCCTGGGGGCAGGGCTTGGTGGTGGCGGAATTGTCCAAATAAATCATTTTCTGCCTCTTTTGCATGTTATTTTCCGACGCAGAACCGTTCGAAGATTCTGGCGGTGATGTCCTCCCGCACCGTTGCGCCGGTGACCTCACCCATGGCCTCCATGGCTTCTTCAATATCGGTGAGCACGGCATCGGGGGTCTGGCCCAGCTGCAGGCCTTTCAGGCTTTCCAGCATGGCCTCATAGGCCCGGCGACAGGCGTCAAATTGCCGGGCATTGGTGAGAATGGAGCCGTCGCAGGGCAGCTCCCCGGCGAATAGCTCGTCCAGCACGTCCGCCAGCTTGTCAAGCCCTTGGTGTTCCCGGATGGAAACCTGTAAAACAGTGGTAAAGGGCAAATCGCTGGGCTGAACAGCGCTGCCCAAATCCACCTTGTTGATCAGGGCAATGGCATTGGGCACATCCAGACACAGTTCGATGATTTCCCGGTCCTCCTGGGTTAATGGCTGAGAGCCGTCGCAAAGGAAGATGGCCAGGTCCGCATCTTCGAGCGTCTTTTTGGAACGCTCCACCCCCAGGGCTTCCACAGTATCCGCCGTCTGACGGATACCGGCGGTGTCGATCAGCCGCAGCCGGGTGGAGCCCACCATCACCGATTCCTCCACCGTGTCCCGGGTGGTGCCGGGAATGTCGGTGACGATTACCCGCTCAAACCCTGCCAGTGCGTTGAGCAGACTGGATTTACCCACATTGGGCCGCCCCACAATGGCTGCGGCCACGCCCTGACGCAGAATCCTCCCCTGGCCGTAGGTTTTCAGCAGCTCGTACAGTTCCTTTGCAGCGGAGCGGAGGGTGGCGGCGTAGTTTTGCAGGCCGAAATCTTCAATGTCTTCGTCGGGGTAGTCCAGTACCGCATGGAAATGGCTGCACAGGTCGGTTAATGCATCATAGATGGGTACCAGCTTTTTTTGCAGTACGCCTCCTACCTGTCCGGCGGCGTTGGCGGCGGCATCGGCCGTGTCCGCTTCAATCAGATCAATCACGGCCTCTGCTTGGGTCAAATCCAATTTCCCGTTCAGAAAAGCCCGTTTGGTAAACTCTCCCCGTTGGGCCGGCCTGGCTCCGGCGCGGTAAAGGGCATCCAGTCCCGCCGCCAACACCGCAGGGGAGCCGTGGCAGTGAAATTCCACCGTGTCCTCTCCGGTGTAGCTGTGGGGCCCCCGGCTGCATACGGCCATGCATTGGTCGACCACCCGGCCCTGGCTGTCATGCAGAGTGCCCATCACCAGCTTCCGGTTGGGCACCTGGGAAAGAGGAGCGCCAAGGGGAGAAAAAACCTGTTCGGCGACGGCAACGCATCCGTCCCCGGACATTCGGATAATGCCAATGGCACAGACCTGACGGCCTGTGGAAATGGCAGCAATGATACTTGACATTCTGTTACCTCAAATCACTTTCAAAAACTGGAAGGGGTCACTGTCACCGGCAATAAAATGCATCAGCATATAGGCGCACATAATGGATACATTTTCTTCCTTTAGAATTCGGCGGCATTCTGCCCTGTCTGCCAGCACCACCTGGATTTCCTCCGTGGACTCCTGGTGGCGGCTGGTGGGTTCTCCTGTGCATCTTCCAAACACGGTGCCGCAGCTCTCGTCGGTCATGCCTACGGTGGTGAAGAAGGGACGGCCGTAGCTTCCGCAGGGAATGGGTGTCAGCGTCAGTCCGGTTTCTTCGTACATTTCCCGGATGGCAGCTTGCTCCATCTCTTCCCCCGGTTCCACCAGACCGGCAGGAAACTCGTAGATGAACCCGCCGATGGGATAGCGGTACTGGCGAACCAAAACCACCTTGTCCTGATACAGACTGTAAATGACCACGCCATCGGGTTTGTTCTCGTGGGTTACGGCCTTTAAAGTATTGGGATCGGGATTCCGGGAGGCCATGTAATAGGGGGAAACGCTCCCATCCCGGTGAACGGCCTCAAGCTCATAGTAGCTTAAAAACCGGCTCCCAACCTTTTTTGCAATTTTTCCAATACTGCTCATGGTACTGCCTCCGGATTCAAATAATACAGTACTATACCATTTTAAATAGGAAAATGCAATCCTTTCCGTATAGCTCAGTCAAATTCCGGGGATAATGGTGGGGTAATCAAGAAATACCGCCGAAAGGAGCACCCATGCTGCCATTTCTCTCTGATTCTGATATCCGGGCCGTTTTCGGCAATGCCGGGGATTTTGTGGTCCGGGAGCTTTGCTGCTGCGGTTTTACTTTGTATGCCTATGCCATCGATGGACTGACCTCCGGAGGCGATACTTCTGAGTATGTGTTCAAGCCCCTTGCCGAGCATCTGACCGGCGAGAGCATCATGCTGCTCTATGACAATGCCCTCCGGGGCGGTGTTTACAACAGTGTGGCGGAAGCCTGCAAGGATTTGGATGACGTGGCCTTAAAGTTGGTCAACGGTTTCTGTGTGGTGCTTTTTCCCGGCGCAGGGGCCATTGCCTTCGAGGTAAAAACCGGGGAGAAACGGGGACCATCCTCGCCGGAGGTGGAAAACACCGTCAAGGGCGCCAAGGACGGCTTGGTGGAAACCATCCGCACAAACACCAGCCTGATTCGCCGCCATCTGCGCACCCCGGCTCTTCGCTTGGATGAAACCAGGGTGGGCCGACGGAGTCTGACCAATGTGACTGTTGCCTGGATTGAGGGCATCACCTCTCCGGAATTGGTGGAGCGGATGAAGCGCCGCCTGGATTCCATCGATGTGGATGGATTTCTCACTCCCGGTGCAGTGGAGGAATATGTCACCGGTTCCCGGGCCACAGCCTTCCCCCTGCTGCAATACACCGAACGGGCGGATACCTTCTGCCTGGGACTGCTGGATGGCCGGGTAGGACTTTTGGTGGATGGCTTACCCCTGGGGTATCTGGCCCCGGTGGATCTGGGATGCCTGATGGAAAGTACAGAGGATTTGAGCCGGGATTATGTCTCGGCCTCCTGTATCCGGGTGCTCCGCTATTGCGCACTGATTATCAGCCTGCTGCTGCCGGGGTTCTACATTGCCCTGGCGGTATTTCACCAGCAGATGATCCCGCTGCCGCTGCTTCGTTCCATGATTGAAAGCAAGAAAAACGTACCTTTCCCCACGGCGCTGGAGGTGCTGGGCCTGCTGATTGCCTTTGAGCTTTTGCAGGAGACAGGAATCCATCTTCCGCAAGCAGTGGGCCAGTCCGTCTCCACGGTGGGAGGCATTGTGGTGGGGACTGCAGCGGTGGAGGCGGGACTGATTTCTCCGGCTGCCCTGATCGTGGTCAGCATCGCAGGCATCTGCGGTTTCGTGCTGCCCAACCGGGATTTGGCGGAGGCCGTTCGTGTCTGGCGTTTTGGACTGGGAATTCTGGGGGCGGCGGCGGGACTCTTTGGCGTCACCTTGGGGCTGATCGGGCTGGCCATCCATCTGGGCGGCCTGAGCAGCCTGGACGTGCCCTATTTATCCCCCTTCCAAAGCAGTCAGAACAATGGGATTCTCCGCCGCCGGATGAAGGAAAATCTCTTCCGCAAGGAGAGAATGCATCCCCAGGACAGGAGAAGACAGCGATGAAAAAATGGATCTTTCTGCTGCTGGCGCTGCTGGTCTTCACGGCGCTGCCCTCACCGGGAACGGAGCTGGGAGAGCTGCACCCGGTGTCGCTTCTGGTGGTCCGGACCCAGGGGAAAAGCATTCAATTGCTTACAGATACGATGGATCTGGGAGAAGGGGAGACGCTGGACGCCGCATTGCAGAATTTGGAGGATACAACTCCGGGCCATCTCTTCCTGGATACCGTTGAGCATCTGATTTTGACAGAGCAAACCCAATTTCTGATTCCCCGATTGAAGCAGCTGCTCCGCCCCGGTGTGACGGTATGCGTCACGGAATCAGAGCTGGACCCGGAAACCATACCGGAATATCTGCACACCCATACTCCAAAACAGAAGCTGTCGGATGCGGACGAATCCACTCCGCTCCAAAAGCTGACCTATTCAGAGGAGCGTTATTTCCTTGAAAAATGACAAGACATCACTGCCATTTCAGATGATGGCACTCACCGTTCCTGCGGTGGAGGCGGCGGTGGGGAAAAACTGGCTCCCCACATTGGTGCTTGCTCTGGCTGCCTTCCTCCTGTGCACCTGGATGAGTGCCCAGCCGGAGCCGGAATGGAAATGGCTGTATCCTGTGCGGTGCGTCGCCATTGTGTTCCTGCTGGCCTGGTTGCTGAACTGGACCCATACGTGCTGGCCCGGGGAAAAAGCATCCTATGTGGTGCCTGGGGCACTGCTGATTTTGGCAATATATGCCGTTTGGAAGGGGAGTGCCATTGGCGCCTCTACCGTGCTTCGCTACGGGATGTACCTGATTTTTGGCTTATTGGCGGTATTGGGGATCCCGCAAGTGAAACTGGATTCCCTTCGTCCCACAGCGCAGCTGCCGGATATGCGGCTTGCCGCCGTTCTACTGCTGCCTCTGCTTGCCCGGAAGAATGGAACATGGAGATTTAACCCCATTGGAGCAGCGGCACTCCTAGCCGCAATTCTGACCGGGGGAAGTGCATCTGTTTATGAATACAGCAGAGGGCTGTCTCTGGGAGGAGTAACGGAGCACATGGAGAGCCTGGCGGCATGTGCAATTACGGTAGGGAATTTTTCTCTGCTCTGTTTCCTGTTGGATGGGATTGAACAGAAAGGGGAGAGAAATTGGCAGGTTTGGGCCATCGGGCTTGCAGCATATGGCCTGTATGCCGTCGGAGCCGGGTTCCGCCCGGAGGTATATGTGCTGCTGATACTGGTTCTTTGGGGTGTTTTCCCGGCGCTTTGGACAATGAAGGAAAATGTGATGAAAAAGGAAAAAAGTGCTTGACAAAAGAGAGAAGCAGTGGTAATATATCGAAGCTGTCCGCGA
>JBJDYM010000063.1:0-2211 GCA_051867315.1 Faecousia sp. | reverse complement strand
GGGAAAGCTACATCCTGACCAACAAGCTCTCCACCCACTTTTTCCAGCGGGAGGAGGAAATTCTGCCCCTATTTGAGCAGCAGCTTGCGGCCTGCGGGGTGGATTACTTCGATTTCTATTTGATGCACGCCCAGGACGGGGCCATCTTCGCCAAGTACAAAAAGTGCCATGCCTTCGAAATCGCCCTGAAGCTGAAAGAGCAGGGCAAAATCCGCCACTTCGGCATCTCCTTCCATGACAAGGCCGATGTGCTGGAGCAGATTCTGACGGAGTATCCCCAAATCGAGGTGGTGCAGATCCAGTTTAACTACGTGGACTACGAGGACCCCTCCGTGGAAAGCCGGAAGGTTTATGAGGTCTGCGAAAAACACGGCAAGCCCGTCATCGTCATGGAGCCTGTCAAGGGCGGCAGTCTGGTGAATCTGCCGGAAGGCGCCCAGAAGGTGTTGGACGCGCTGGGTGCGGGAATGAGCAATGCCTCCTATGCCATCCGCTTCGCCGCCAGCTTCCCCAATATCTGCATGGTGCTCTCCGGCATGAGCAGCATGGAACAGATGGCGGACAACGTGAGCTTCATGAAGGATTTTCAGCCCCTGACCGAACAGGAGCGGGCGGCGGTGGACAAGGTCTGCGAGATTTTCCATTCCATGAACATGATCCCCTGCACCGGCTGCCATTACTGCGTGCTGGACAACGACTGCCCCAAAAAGATCCAAATCCCGGAGCTCTTCGCTTGCTACAATGAAAAGACCATTTTCCAAAGCTGGAACCAGGATTACTACTACAATTTTATCCTGACCCGGGATCACGGCAAGGCATCCAGTTGCCTGGAGTGCGGCAAATGTGAGAAAATCTGCCCCCAGCACCTGCCCATCCGAACACTTTTGAAGGACGTGGCAAGGGAATTCGAAAAATAAACGTCAACCAAAAGGGACTGTCCCACTCCGGTGAGGCAGCCCCTTTCCTGCTGCACCGCCCGGCTTAAAGGCGGCTATTTTCCATCTTCACCTTCTGTTTTCTGAATGATTTGTTAATAAATTGTATCAAACCGAATTTTTTCATTGACTTTTCCTCAAATCAGATTATACTGGGGGCAGAATGAACAGAAAGGAGTTTGGGTGATGGACAGAAAGCTGCGCCGGTTGATTTTGCTGGCGGCCGTGGTATTTGCGGCTGCGCTGATTTGTTCTGCGTTTTTGATGGCCTTTGCCGCCGGACACAGCTGTCACCATGAGAATTGCCAGATCTGCGCCATTGTCAGCGTTTGCCAGTCGGTAGTAAAGGCGCTGTCCGCCGTTGCCGCGCTGGCGCTTTGGGGTCAGATGGCCCTTTGCCTGGGTGTGGTCTGTCTTCCCGCGTCCCTTCCCCTGCCCCTTCTGCCCACTCCGGTTTCCAACAAAGTCAAGCTTTCAGATTAAGAAAACCATGACCAAGGGATTCGTCTGCCCTTTTTGCGGCAGGCGCGGGCTTTGTGCCTTTCCCTTGGGATTTTTGCACCCATTTGGGGAGTATTTCTTAATTCGGAGGCATATTTATGAAAAAACTCATTACAATTCTTGTAATTTTGATGGTCATTTTCTCCCTGCTTCCCGGCCCGGCGGCGTCTGGGGACAAGGAAATTTCCATCGTCACCACCATTTTCCCTGAATACGACTGGGTGATGGAAATCCTGGGGGAAAACGCCCCCAACGCAAACGTCACCATGCTCCTGGACAGCGGTGTGGATCTGCACAGCTACCAGCCCAATGTGAAGGACATGGTTACCCTCTCGGAGTGTGATTTGTTCATTTATGTCGGCGGTGAATCCGACGGCTGGGTGAAGGACGCCCTGGCCGGGGCGGTGAACAAGGACATGATCGTCATCAACCTTTTGGAGGTCCTGGGAGAAAACGCCAAGGAAGAGCTGCTGGTGGAAGGAATGGAGAGCGGCCACGGGGAAGAGGAGGAGCACCACGACGAAGAGGAACATCACGAGCACACTGAGCTCGACGAGCATGTCTGGCTCTCGGTGCGAAACGCCGCCCTGTTCTGCCAGGCCATCCGGGATGCACTGATCGAATTGGATGGAGCAAATGAAGCGCTCTACCGGGCCAATACCGAAAGCTACCTGGAAAAGCTCTCCGAACTGGATGATGCCTTTGCCGCTGCCGTCACCCAGGGCAGCCAGGATACCCTGCTGTTCGGCGACCGGTTCCCCTTCCGCTATTTGGC
>JBJDYM010000062.1:0-29183 GCA_051867315.1 Faecousia sp. | reverse complement strand
GGTACTGGCGCGGCAGCGCCTCATGCCTCCCTTGTGTAAAGGGAGGTGCCCCAGTTCGCATGGTCCCGTTCAACCCACCGCCAAATTACAATTTGACGATTTCATAATTAACCTCAACAAATTTACCGGGAGGCACTGACCCCATGAACGCAATCATCTGTATCGCCGGGCCCACCGCCTCCGGGAAGACCGCTCTGGCGGTGGAGCTGGCAAAGGAATTAAACGGCGAGGTGGTGTCCTGCGACTCCATGCAGGTCTACCGCCGCATGGACATCGGCACCGCCAAGCCCACGCCGGGCGAAATGCAGGGTGTCCCCCATCACATGATCGACGTGGCGGAGCCGGACGAGGATTTCTCCGTCAGCCGCTACTGCAGCCTGGCTTCCCCCATTGTGGACGATATCCTGGCCCGGGGCAAAACCGCCGTCATCGCCGGGGGCACAGGGCTGTATATGGATTCCCTGATTCAGGGCAACGACTTCGCCCCCTTCCCCTCCACCGGGGTCCGGGAGCGCCTGGAACAGGAGGCGGCGGCGGAAGGCATCCGGGTGCTCTACGACCGGCTGGCCGCCATCGACCCGGAGGCCGCCAACCGGCTCCATCTTTCCGACAAAAAGCGGATCATCCGGGCATTGGAGGTCTACCTGGAAACCGGCGAGACCATCACGGCGCACAACCGGAAAACCCGGCTCCTTCCCCCCAGATACACCCCCCTCTGGCTGGGCCTGGACTTTGAAAGCCGGGCAGACCTCTATGATCGCATTGACCGCCGGGTGGGGCTGATGCTGGAACAGGGCCTGATTGATGAAATTCAGGGGCTCCTATCCTCTGGCATCCCCCCAAAATGCACCGCCATGCAGGCCATCGGCTACAAGGAATTCGTGGCCGCGCTGAACGGCGAATGCACGGTGGAAGAGGCCGCCGACCAGGTGCGCCAGTCCTCCCGCCGGTACGCCAAGCGGCAGCTGACCTGGTTCCGCCGGAACAAAAAAATCCACTGGCTCATCCGGGAAAAGGACCGGGGAGGGGCAGAAATTCTGGCCGCCGCCCGACTTTTTTTGCAGGAAAACGACAGTTAGAATGTGATAGCATGTGCATACCCTTGAAGAAAGAAGGTATACATATGACAGAACAAGTGAATTTACAGGATGCCATTTTGAAGGAGGTGCGCCGGGATAAAGTCCCGGTGACATTATTCCTGATGAACGGTTTCCAGCTCCGGGGCACCATCACGGGCTACGACAGCTTCGTGGTGGTACTGGTGACGGACGGGCGGCAGCAGATGATTTACAAGCACGCCATCTCCACCCTGGCCCCCATCCGGCCCTTAAAGGCCGCTGCTGCGACCGCGTAATTTCCCACAAAAAGCGGCGGGCCATCCGCCGTTTTTTTGCGTGTGTAACGAAAGAGAGGATGCCATGGAAATCATCGAAACCTCCCGCCGGATGAAGCTTTTTGCGTGTTTGGATGAATGGCACCATCCGCCGACTGCCATCCAGCCATTGCAGAGGAGGATCTGATCCTCCCCTTGTACAGTTTACGCCCATCATTTCAAAAACAGAGAGGAAATCTTTATGTCCATTGCAGAAAACGTCGCCCGCATCCGGGCGGAAATGAACCGGGCCGCTTTGGCCGCCGGGCGGGACCCCGCTGAAATACAGCTCTGCGCCGCCACCAAGATGAACGATGCCGGGGCCGTCCGCCAGGCCATTGCCGCCGGGGTGGACTGCTGCGGTGAAAACCGGGTGCAGGAGCTCACCGAAAAGCTGCGCCAGGATGCCTACCGGGGAAAACCGGTGCACTTCATCGGCCACTTGCAGACCAACAAGGTTCGCCAGGTGGTGGGAAAGGTGGAGCTGATCCAGAGCGTGGACAGCGAACACCTGCTGCGCGCCATCGATGCCGAAGCTGCCAGGCAGCACATCGTTCAAAATATTTTACTGGAAGTGAACATCGGCCAGGAAGCCAGCAAATCCGGTTTCCGGGCGGAGGAGGTCCTTCCTTTCGTGGAAAAATGCGGAGAATTTCCGAACATATGTATTAAAGGGCTGATGGCAATTCCCCCGATTTCCCAAAATGTGGGGGATAATGTAAAATTTTTTCAAAAAATGTCCGAATTATATGTTGACATACGGAGGAAAAAATACGATAATGTCATGGTGGACTGTTTATCCATGGGCATGACCAACGATTTCGCCGATGCGATTTCCGCGGGCAGCACCATGGTTCGTATCGGCACCGCCATTTTTGGTGCACGGAATTATCTGCCATGAGACATCACTTGTGATGTGAACATACAGGAGGAGAAAAAGAAAATGAGTTTTTGGGATAACGTAAAGAAATTTACCCAGCCCTACGCCGACGACGATTACGATGATTATGACGAGGACGAGGATGAAGCCGCCGATCATTACGATGAGCCCGAAGAGCGTCCCGCCCGCCGTTCCACTCGCCGTACCAGCACGCCCGCCCCTGCCCCCGCGCCTGCGGAGGAGCCCGCCGAGGAGGATGACTTCGGCTTTGGCGCCGCTCCCCTGATGAGCTCCGCCGGTTCCGGGATGTCCGGCAGCGGCTTTAGCGGCCAGGTGCTGAACATGAATTCTTCCGGCTCCGTTTCCAACAAGCAGGAAGTGGTGCTGTTCCGTCCCAACAGCTTTAATGATACCTCCAAGGCTGCCGACGATCTGCGCAGCCGCAAGGCCGTGATCGTCAACATGGAGAATGTGGACAAGGCCATGGCCCGCCGTGTCGTGGATTTCCTGTCCGGCTGCGTCTACGCGCTGGACGGCGATGTGAAGAAGATCGCCCAGTCCGCCTACCTGTTCTGCCCCCACAATATGGACATTGTGGGCGACCTGGAAACCCTCCAGGCCGAGGTGGAAAGCTACATCTGAGCATCTTTCTTCATTAGATATATCACAATCCCGAAAGGAGAAACAACATGATTACTCCGCAGCAAATTGATCAGATTTCCTTCAGCCAGGCCCGCCATGGCTACGACATGGAGCAGGTCGATAAGATTCTGGAGCCCTTGACCGAGGATTATGTAGCCCTCTACAAGGAGAACGCCCTGCTGAAAAGCAAGATGCGGGTCCTGGTGGGCAAGCTGGAAGAGTACCGCAAGAACGAAGCTGCCGCCAAGGATGCCGTGGAAAGCGCCAAGCGCTCCGCCGAGCAGATGGTACATGAGGCCGAGGCCAAATGCGCCCAGATGATGCGCCAGGCCAAGGAAGCCGCCGCTGCCGTTCCCGCCGCCCCCGCCGCTCCTGCCGGCAAGGCGCCCAGCGCCGATGCCTTCGTGGCCGTCGAGAAGGCCCGGGTGGCCGAGGCCCGGAAGACTGCCGCCGCCCGGATCACCGAGATCCAGACCCAGATGCAGCAGTGCATCCAGGCGCTGGACCGGATCAAGAACGCCAACGTCACCCCGCCCACCGCTGCTCCCGCAGCCGCTGCCGCCCCTGTGGCTCCCGTGGCTCCCGCCGCCCCCAAGGCGCCCGAGAAGAAGGAAGCCCCCGAGGTGTATGACAGCGAAGCGGTAGCCGGTGAGATCTCCCAGAGCCTGGAGGCCATGGTGGGCACCACCACCGACACCGCCCCCAAGGCGCCCCCCCAGCACCCCACCCGTGACACCACCACCAGCCGCTTCTCCACGCTGAACCTGCAGTTCGGCCGGAACTACGACCCCACCCAGAAGTAAATACCCCCAACGCAATCACGAGGACGCGAACAGCGGTCCATCGCCTCCAGAGAGCTGCCGGACGGTGCAAGGCAGCAGGCAGAGCCGCCGGTTTATCACCTCCATGCAGCGCAAAGAACCTCCCGCCGGGAGCAGTAGACTGCGCCGGGTTTCAGCGCCCGTTACAGCGCTTTTCGAGGGTCGGCCATTGGCCGGAACAAGAGTGGTACCGCAGAGGTTTATTCATCGCCTTTGTCTCTTATTTTCAAGGGACAAGGGCGATGTTTCATTATCCCCCAACTGTATAAAATGTTTTTGCACGCCAACTGCTGGGGAGGAGATCATCCTCCCGCGCGGTACAAACCCACGAATATGGGACCGGGCTGGGCGAATCCGTACCAGCGTCCAACCTGGTACCATTCATCCAAGCACTCAAAAACCGCTCTCCGGCGGGCATCTGTAGCCGCCCCTACAGTGGCTGGGCGGCAGTCGGCGGCTGGTGCCATTTAGCCGTCCGTGCAGAAACCGGAACCAGCCCCCACAAGCAATGATTCAGAAAGGAACGATTTCTATGGACTATAAAAACACCATCATCACTCCGAAAACCGACTTTCCCATGAAGGCCGGTCTGCCCGCCCGGGAGCCCGGGATGCTGAAAAGCTGGCAGGACATGGACCTTTACAATGCCATGCTGGAAAAGAACAAGGAGCTGCCCCCCTTCGTGCTCCACGACGGTCCTCCCTTCTCCAATGGCTTCATCCACATGGGCCACGCCCTGAACAAAACCCTGAAGGACTTCATCGTCCGCTCCCACGCCATGATGGGCTGCTACACCCCCTACGTCCCCGGCTGGGATAACCACGGCCTGCCCATCGAGCGGGCCATCGAGACCTCCAAAAAGAAGCTGAACAAGGACATGACCGTCACCGAGTTCCGCAATGCCTGTGAGGACTTCGCCCAGGATTTCATCAACAAGCAGCGCGAGGGCTTCCAGCGCCTGGGCGTGGTGGGCGACTGGGCGCACCCCTACCGCACCATGGATCGGCATTTCGAGGCCCAGGAGGTCAAGGTCTTCGGCCGGATGTTCGACAAGGGCTATATCTACAAGGGCCTCAAGCCCGTGTCCTGGTGTCCCAACTGCGTCACCGCCGTGGCCGAGGCGGACATCGAGTACAAGGACGACCCCTGCACCACCGTGTATGTCAAATTCCCCGTGGCGGACGACCTGGGCAAGCTCTCAGCGTTCGATCTGAGCAAGGCTTACTTCGTGATCTGGACCACCACCATCTGGACCCTGCCCGGCAACATGGCCATCTGCCTGCACCCCAGGGAGTCCTATGCCCTGATCAAAGCGGAAAACGGCGAGACCTACATCATGGCCGAGGCTTTGATGGACAAGGTGATGAAAATCGGCGGCATCGAGCACTATGAAGTCCTGGCGAGCTTCCCCGGCCAATTCTTTGAGAATATGCTGGCCAGGCATCCCTTCCTGGAGGGCCATACCTCCCGCCTGGTGAACGCCGAGTACGTCACCATGGATTCCGGCACCGGCTGCGTCCACACCGCCCCCGGCTTCGGCGCGGACGACTATGTGACCTGCATGCGCTACGGCATGGACCTGGTGGTGCCCGTGGACGACTACGGCCGCCACACCGCCTACGCCGGAAAATACGAGGGCCTGTCCACCGACAAATCCAATCCCATCATCCTGGAGGATCTGAAAGAGCTGGGCATGCTCTTCGCCTCTGAGGACATCGTCCACTCCTACCCCCACCACGACCGGTGCAAAAAGCCCGTGATCTTCCGGGCCACTCCCCAGTGGTTCTGCTCCGTGGAGTCCTTCAAGGACAAGGCCATCCAGGCCATCGAGAACGTCCAGTGGTACCCCGCCTGGGGCGGCGAGCGGATGGTCAGCATGATCCGGGAGCGGGCCGACTGGTGCATCTCCCGCCAGCGCCGCTGGGGTCTGCCCATCCCCGTGTTCTACTGCGAAAGCTGCGGCAAGCCCGTATCCACCCCGGAATCCATTGAAAAAATCTCCGAGCTCTTCGACGCGTACGGCTCCAACATCTGGTTCCAGAAGGAGGCCATGGAGCTGGTGCCCGAGGGCTTCACCTGCCCCCACTGCGGCGGCAAAACCTTCACCAAGGAGAAGGACACCTTGGACTGCTGGTTCGACTCCGGCTCCACCCACTATGCCTCCCTGATGAAGGACCACCCCGACCTGTGGCCCGCCGACGTGTACCTGGAGGGCGCCGATCAGTACCGGGGCTGGTTCCAGTCCTCCCTGCTGACTTCCGTGGGCGCGCTGGATCAGGGCGCTCCTTTCAAGCAGGTGCTGACCCACGGCTGGACCGTGGACGGCCAGGGCCGGGCCATGCACAAGTCCCTGGGCAACGGCGTGGACCCCGCCGACCTGATCAAGGAATACGGCGCGGACATTGTCCGGCTCTGGGCCGCCTCCTCTGACTACCACGCGGACGTGCGCTGCTCCAAGGAGATCTTCAAGCAGATCGCCCAGAACTATCTGAAATTCCGCAACACCGCCCGGTACTGCCTGGGCAACCTGAACGAATTTGATCCAAACAACCTGGTTCCCGCCGATCAGATGGAGGAGCTGGACAGATGGGCCCTGACCAAGCTGAACGACCTGATTGCCGCCTGCCGGAAGGCCTACAACGGGTATGAATTCCACCTGGTCACCCACGCCATCAATGATTTCTGCGTGGTGGAGCTGTCCAGCTTCTACCTGGACATCTTGAAGGACCGGCTCTACTGCGAGGAAAAGAACGGCCTGCGCCGCCGCTCCGCCCAGACCGCCCTGTATCTGATCGTGGACGCCATGGCCAAGCTCTTCGCCCCCATCCTGGCCTTCACCTGTGATGAGATCTGGCAGGCCATGCCCCATCGGGACGCCGACGACAAGCGGAACATCCTGCTCAATCAGATGCCCGCCGACTGCGCCGCCTATGTACTGAACGACGATGCCATGGCCCGCTGGGACACCATCATCAAGCTGCGCCAGGATGTGAACGGCGTGCTGGAAAAGGCCCGCGCCGACAAGCGCATCGGCAAGGCCCTGGAGGCCCATGTGACCCTGGAAACCAGCGACGAAGCCCTGAAAAAGGCCTGCGAGGGCGTGAACCTGGCGGAGATTTTCATCGTCTCCAGCTGTGCCTGGGCCGCTGCCGAGGAGGGCGCCGAGACAGCCGCCGGCGTGAACTTCCCCGGCCTGACCGTAGGCGTCAGCGAAGCCAAGGGCATCAAGTGCCCCCGCTGCTGGATGCACTCCGAAAACGCCACCCCCGAGGGCCTCTGCCCCCGCTGCGCCGCCGTCGTATCCAAGCTGGACCTGGAACTGTAAACATTTTTCCTCCCCCACCCGGGGGAGGGAAATTCATGATGAAGAATATTCTGCTTTCGTCAGCAAAGCAGCAAATTGTTGTTTGGCGGGCAGGGCCCGCGGCCAATTCGTTACGAACCTTGGTCAATCAACCCACAACTCCTGGGCCCCTCGACCGGTACTGCCCAGCAAATCGGTGTTTGGCGGGCAGGGCCCGCGGCCAATTCGTTACGAACTTTGGGCAATCAACCCACAACTCCTGGGCCCCTCGACCAGTACTGCCCAGCAAATCGGTGTTTGGCGGGCAGGGCCCACGGCCAATTCGTTACGAACGCTGGGCAATCAACCCACAACTCCTGGGCCCCTCGACCAGTACTGCCCAGCAAATCGGTATTTCACGCACCCTTGGCTCCCCCTCTGGGGGAGCTGCCGAGAAAAGCGAGGCTGAGGAGTGTCGCCGGTTCGGAGGAACAGAGCCCCAGAAATCGGAACATTGTGCCACTTATGCGACGACACCCCACCCGACCTCGCTTTTCTCGGCCACAGAGGGGAGGGCGAGAACCCCACAAACAACAATTTGCCGAGGGGAACCGGCAGGCGCAAAAACGAAAAATTTCGTATTTATAGAAAATCGTGCTTGACATTTTGCAAACCCGTGGTATAATACTATCGTTCCGCGTGAGACGCCGGTATAGCTCAGTCGGTAGAGCAGCTGATTTGTAATCAGCAGGTCGGGGGTTCGAGTCCGTCTACCGGCTCCAAATACAGGACCGTCTCACAAGGTAGCAACCGAATACGGGGGAATTCCCGAGTGGCCAAAGGGGACAGACTGTAAATCTGCTGCTTATCGCTTCGGTGGTTCGAATCCACCTTCCCCCACCAAAAAAGCTCTGACGGCATCTGCCGTTGGAGCTTTTTTCTTGTAGATTGGTGGATTCGAACCCATCTGAATGCAGTATGCCAGCGGCATATTGCTCGCCGCCGGCTGGACGGCGGCGACACCGCAATTTTTGCCTCAGGCAAAAATGCAAATCGAATCCACCTTCCCCCACCAAAAAAGCTCTGACGGCATCTGCCGTTGGAGCTTTTTTCTTGTAGATTGGTGGATTCGAACCCATCTGAATGCAGTATGCCAGCGGCATGCTGCTCGCCGCCGTCCAGCCGGCGGCGACTCCTCTATTTTCGCCACCGGCGAAAATGCAAATCGAATCTGCCTTCCCCCCCACCAGAAAAAACACCATCTTGTTGTCCACTACCCTGATATCCTAAGGGGCTATTTAACAGCCCTGTAGATTTGGCGCTTACAGATTTTGGTGCACGACTGCGTAGCCATCCGCTTGTTATTGCAATTTGGGTTCAAAATAGGTTCAATCAATCATGCAGAAAGGAAGGCAGCAGCTCCTATGTCCAAATGGTCAGATAAGATGTCCACTTGGTAAAAGCCCTTGCTCAATAAATATGTGGATGATAAAATGGAAGAAAAATCTGTCAAGCATAAGACAGAAATAAAGGAGGAAGCATCCATGGAAAACATGAGCCGCAGAAGCTTTCTGCGCAATACGCTTGTAGGCGCAGCCGGTCTGGCCGCCACGGGCCTATTGGGGACGATCGGCGCTGTTGCCGAGGGGAAAACGACGTACAATCCGGGTACCTATCGTGCAACGGCAAAGGGCATCAGCAGCGACGTGACGGTGACAATGACCTTTGACACGGAAGCGATTACTGATGTTCAGATTGATGTATCCGGCGAGACTGCCGGGCTTGGAGCAGAAATCGGGCCGGAGATGGCTGAAAAGCTGCTGGCTGCGCAAAGCTCGGATATCGATGGGGTTTCCAGCTGCACGGTGACCTCAAACGCCGTGAGGGAAGCGGCAGCACAGTGTATCGCGGATGCGAAGGGTGTAGAGCTCGTAAAAGTAAAAGAAGAGGTGGAAACGGGAGCGGAACCCTATACCTCCTGGATGAAAGCACCGGAAGAGGTCACTGAGTTCGAAGCGGAATATGATGCGGATGTCTGTGTCTGCGGCCACGGCTATGCGGGTATCACCTCCTGCCGCGAGCTGGCAGAGCAGGGCTATAAGGTTGTCCTGCTGGAAAAGGTGAAGGAGGACAAGTATCAGGCCATTGGCAATGAGTTTGCTTCTCTGAACGCTACGATTCTCAAGCAGCGCGGCGTACCGTATATCGATCCCGTCGAGTTCTACCAGAACTTCATGCTCAATACCCAGAATTACGCCAATCAGGAGCTGGTTATGAAGTTCGCCCTTCACTCGGGCGAGGATACGGACTGGTATCTCTCCGAGCTGACGGAGGAAGACTTTGCCACTATGACGACGGCATACTTCCCGGAGGCGGAGGGTCAGCTTCGTCAGATCGGCGCGCTGAAGTTCTGGCCTTCTGTGTGCTCCTTCTACGGAGCATGTGGCCAGACCAAGATCCAGGGCTACAACCGCAAGGTGGCTCAGGAGCATGGTGCGCAGATCCTCTTCGGCACCTCGGCATACTACGTCATCATGAAGGACGGTGCAGTAGCGGGCGTTGTCGGCAAGACGGACACCGGCTACATCAAGGTCAACTGCCGTGCGGCCATTCTGGCTACAGGCGGCTTTGGCTCCAACAGCGAAATGATGGAGTATTTCTTCAAGGATCTCAAGGGCTGCTTTATCGAAAAGAACGGCGATGCGCTTTCCGCCATGATGGATCACGACGGACAGGGCATCCGCATGGGCTACTGGGCCGGCGGTCATCTGGAAACGTGGCCTGTGCCGGGCATGAACATGAAGCACTATTCCCCTTCGGCTTCTGTTCAGGCAACCATGCCGCAGGCTCTTTGGCTTGACCATAACTGCAAGCGCTTCTGCAACGAGTTCTATGGCACGATTGAGCATCGTGGCCGTCCGACGTTGTTTATGAACCGCGATGCTTTCTATGTTGTTTTTGACAAGAACTTCCCGGAATACCGCTGCCATCTCGTGCCGCAGCATGGCGCGTGGTCTCCGCTGAACGGCAATCTGGAGTCCTTCAGGACCGAGCTGGAAACGGCCTATGCCAAGTATAAGGGAACCTATGTCGAGCCGGAGGATACTGGAGCTCCGGCACAGGGCATGGGAGGCCCGATGATGCAGCCGACAGAGTACGTTGTGGGCGACACCATTGAAGAACTGGCCGATAACCTTGGTCTGACTGCTGAGCAGAAGGAAAACTTCATCGCCAGCGTAAACCGTTACAATGAGATGTGTGCTGCGGGCAAGGATACTGACTTTGGCCGCGACGCAGCGGTGCTCTTCCCCGTGGCGGAGGGCCCGTTCTATGCCGTCAAGACGACACCGACCATCGGCTCGACGATGGTCACCATGGGCGGTCTGCTGACCGATGGCGATCAGAACGTGATTGATGCGCAGATGAATCCCATCCCCGGTCTGTATGCCTCCGGCAATACCTGTGGCCGCCGTTTCGGCAACGAGTATTTCACGCCGATTCCGGGCATTTCTCTGGCCATGGCCATTGTGCTGGGACGCGAGTGCGGGCGTTCCGTGGCGAAGTTCCTCGCCAAATAATCGATCTGGCACTGTTCGGGCGGCTCCCCTTCATCAGGAGAGCCGCCTTCTTAGGAAAGGGAAAGAATGAACGAGCTTGTTGAAAAGGCCAGAGAAGCGCTCTACAGACAAGATGGCCGTCAGGCGCTCGAATGGGCTGACAAGGCGCTTGAACAGGATGCGGACTGCTTTGAGGCGTGGCTGATTGCGATGCAGAGCTTTCAGCTCTTTCTGCCGATTGACAATTATGATCCGCAAAATGAGGTCAGATGTGCGCGTTATGCCATCCGCTTCGCACCTGCGGACAAGAAAAGCCAGGTACGCAGACAGGTATATGTCTTTCTATTGAACAAGGTACTGGAGGTTCTTGAGCGGGATGCACAGGTTCTCTCGGACGGCAGAGAGCTGGTCAGCTTCTATCAGCGGATTTCATATTTCGATGCAAGCGGTGCCCCTGCCAAGGCGCGTGAGCATGACGCGCCCTTGATGCAGGCTGCCGAAAAGAGCTTCGCTTACTGTTCAGCACTTTTTGCGGCTGTTCCTCTCAGCGCAATCAAGCGTAGCCGTGCGCTTGAAAAACTGGCAGAGCAGATTGCGCAGCAGTGGCAAAAGACGTACAGCTTTTTTTCGATGCGCATGGGGCTTGTCCGCTGCGAAATGACGCGGGAGGGAATTCAGGCGGGACTGAAGCAATACGCACAGTACCTGCGCCCGGTTCGCCATGCAGAGGAAATCCTGCGCAAAACCGTGCCGTTCAATACGGTGGGCGAGGATCAGCTTGCCTATCTGAGGCAGGAGCAACCGTGACCACATCGCACCGGTCCACTTGGTTTGCTTTCGCGCCCGGTTGGTTCGGACTATTTCAAGGCTTGGATCGTTTGAAAAAAATGACATCAGGCAGCCGCTAAAGACGACTCGTTTGATGGTTTGGCCGAGTGATTCTGTTCTGACAAAAGTTTTGAAAATATCGGAATACTCTGTGTATTTCGGCGTTTTCAAAGCGCATTATTAGGACAAAAGATCCACCCAAACCGCAAAAGGGCCGTTTTTAGAGGCGCCCATCAATCAAAAACAGAGGCCTCAGGGCCTCGGAAGGAGTATCATTATGGCAAAGATTTCCCGCCGCGATTTTCTCAGAAGCGCAGGCAAGGGCGCGCTGGGCGCGCTGGCTGTGAGCCTGATTCCCGGCATCGCTGCAAAGGCAGAGGGTGCGCCCCTCTACACGCCGGGCACTTACACCGCAACAGGAACGGGACGCAATGGTGACGTGACCGTGACCATGACATTTGATGAAACATCCATCACCGATATCGTAATGGACATCTCCGGGGAAACGCAGGAGATTGTCGGCAATGCCGCGGACAAGCTGACAAAGGCCATGTTTGACGCACAGAGCGCCGACGTGGACGGCGTGACCGGCGCGACCATCACCTCGGATGGTGTGAAGGAAGCGGCGGCTAAGTGTATTGCCCAGGCAAAGGGCGTTCCCTATGTTTCCGCTTCGGCGGCGCAGAGCGATCCTGCCGAGCAGGTGGATGCCCAGGGGAACACCGTCTATTACAGCATGCGTCGCAGCTGGGTTGGCGAAGCGCCGAAAATCTCAGAAAGCGATATTGCAGGTGAATACAGTGCGGATGTTGTCGTCATCGGCGCAAATTACTCCGGTGCGTCCTGCTTCCGTATGGCCTGCGAAAAAGGCGCCGCATGCATCGTAATCGATTCCCAGGCAAAGGAGGATTTCAACAGCTATGGCGGCGAGCTTGGCCATTTCAACTCGGAATGGCAGGAGAAGGTGCTCGGCGTGCCAAAGAGTACATTCGACCCGACGGATTTCATTGAGAGCTATCAGCTCCAATGTGCGGGACGTGCTCAGCCGGACCTGATTCGCAAGTATGCTCAGCGCAACGGTGAGATCGTGGACTGGTTGATGGAGGTCTACGACGATATCACGCAGGTTGGCAGCGTCTGCACGATTGACCAGGCAGCCAACCAGTACAATTATCAGAAAGGCCACTTCTGGACGTACCCGGCAACCATTAAGCTGGGCAGCGGCAATATGCCCTCCTCCGGTGCTTTCTGTGTGGCTCAGATTGAAAAGGGATTGTCTGCTTCCCCTGAAAGCAAAGCCTTCTACCAGATGACGGCCAAGACGCTCATCAAGGACGGCGATACCGTTTGCGGCGTCATCTGCCAGAGCGAGGAGGACGGACGCTATTACCGCTTTATGAGCCGGAAGGCCGTCGTACTGGCAACGGGTGATTTTTCTGCGAACAGCGAGATGTACAGTGCGCTGTGCACGGAGGTGCAGGAATGCAATCCCTACACCAAGCTGACCGGCGCAGGCCGCAATGGCTACGGCATCCGCATGGGCATCTGGGCCGGCGGCGTGATGGAAATCGGTCCGAGAGCGGCGATGGGCGGTTCCACATCGGCGCTGCCGATGGGATTCTTCGGTGCGGCCGGTGGCCTGTGGATTAACAAGTATGGAAAGCGCTTCTGCAACGAGGCTTTCGGCGTGCCGTTTGTTGCCGGATGCCAGAGTGCCCGTCAGCCGATTGGCAGCAGCATCGTGCAGGTTTGGGATAATGCGCATTGGCGTGAGTTCGCGCAGAATCAGCCGCTTGGTCATTTCAATGCTGCCAATATCAGCGATGCGAAGATGGAGGAGTATGAAGCGGCGCTTAAGGAGGTTTACGCAGCCGGAGCGGACGGTGTGCGAGGCGTATATGCGGCGGATGATTTGGAGACGCTGGCTTCCTATCTCGGCTTTGAAGGGGATGCTGCTGAGAATTTTGTGCGCAGCGTCAGAACCTATGACAGCTACGCCGAACAGGGCAAAGATCCGGATTATGCCAAGAGCGCTGACATGATGGTGCGCATCAGCGAGGGCCCGTTCTACGCAGAGAAGCTCGAACGCAACGCCAACCTTGTTCTCGTAACGCTGGCGGGGCTGTTCATTGACGGAAACGGTGCGGTGCTTGACCAGAGTTTTGAACCGATTCCGGGTTTGTTTGCGGTGGGCAATGCCTCCGGCGGACGTTTCCCGCTTCAATATACCAGCCCGATGAACGGCATCTCCATCGGCATGGCCACTGTGCTGGGTGCGCTCACAGGCGAATATCTCGGAACACAGGCTCCTGCCGTCTCAACCGGCGACAGCGCGACCAGCGCCCACGGAACCGTCTGATCTACCGAAACAAGCGCCGGAGGGCAAGCGTCTTCCGGCGCGCTTTCATGGAATCCTCAGAGGAGTGAATGTCTATGCGAAAGCCCATTCTGCTTGCGCTGAATATCCCTTTCTGCCCATGCCGCTGCACTTACTGCGACAAAGGCTGCAATGTGATTGGGGATTTGCAGGTGCTTGACCAATATGCCGATGCCTTGATGAGAGAGGTCGAAGACAGCGCACATCAATATGACGATTGTCAGGTGAAGGCTGTATGGATTGGCGGAGGAATCGCAGGGCATTTGTTCGATGAGAAATTGGAGCTTCTGTTGCGTAGGATGCGGTGCTGGTTTCCTTTTGCACCAAACCCGGAGATTACGCTGAAGGTGCATCCTGGTATGGTCAGTACACAGACACTGGCAGCCATACGCAGGGGCGGCGTAACCAGGCTGAGCATTGACTATGTGACGGCAAACAGCTTTGAAGCTGCGCCGTTGGGACGCTATCTGCCGTCTGACGCCATGGATGTCACACAGATGGTACTTGCCGGTGCGCCCGTTGCCATGAGCTTTGATATATTGACCGGATTGCCCGCACAGACTCCAGGGACGATTGAACAAACGCTTGAAAAGGTGCTGGCCTATGGCGCAAGGCATATCAGCCTGATTCCGCTGCGCATTGCTCCGGGAACGCCATTCGCTGAAAAATGGGTAAAGGAGAATGCGGGAAGTACGGCGCTTCGCCGGCATCTGCCGGATCAAGCGGAGTGCGAAACAATTCTGGGCAGAGCAGAGTGCTGGCTTCGGGAGCACGGCTTCAGGGATTACCTTCCGGGTGAATATGCGCTGCCGGGCGAAGAATGCACATACCTGCGCATGAAGGCAGAGGGCTGTGAGGAGCTGGCCTTCGGTGCGGGTGCAGTCACAAGCATGGATGGCGTTTGCAGTCGGAATATCCGCGCCATAGGGGATTATTGCCGCTTTTCGCCGGATCCGCAGAGGCTTACGCAGAGCATCGAGGTGATCGGATAAAACGAGCCGGCCTTTTCCGCCAGAAGATGGGGAAAAGACCGGCTCATACTATTATCTGATTGAAAGCTCACAAAGATTTCCGAGGTTGATTTGCGCAAAACAAGGCGGAGGATGCCGCTGGGCTGACGCCCAGCAAGTTAGGCAACGCAGTTTCGCACAAATCAGGCCGGAAAGATTGTGCGGTTTTAGTCAGATAATCGGATCAATTCTGCTTCATACGGATGACTCCGTTAAGGGAAACAGCAGCGTCAGGGTAAATTCGTCCTCGTCGATGCTCCAGCTTACCTCTCCGTTATAGCCTTGCGCTGCACGGCAAATATTCGCCAAACCAAAGCCGTGATTTTCACGATCCGGCTTTCTCGTCGTTAATCGCCCCGCAACAGCGTGAACCTGACCATCGCAGCTGTTGCTGAACGACAATACCGCAAACCCCGTCTGCTTCGCTGTCCGCACCTGAATAAAGCGTTCCTCCTCGGGGTTGCACAAACAGGCTTCAATGGCATTGTCCATGGCGTTGCCGACAATGGTTACCATATCCATCGGCGAAATGAAGCTGAACAGCCCTCCGTCAGCAATCACCGTGCATGTGATGTGCCATTGCTCACACTGTCGGAGCTTTTCGCTCAGCAGGATATCCATCGCCTCGTTTCCTGTATCCAGAATGGTTTCAAAAGGATGGATGTCCCCCAATATCTTTTTTACATGCGACCGGAGATTTTCGCTGGATGGCTTGTTTTCCAGATACAGCAGAAGATTTTTCATGTCGTGGTACTGCCTGCGCACCTGATCGATGTTGTTTTTTCTGAGGATGTATTGCTGCTGCTGCCGCTCCATGACGCGCTGCATGGCCTGAGCCTGCTGCTTTTCCTTTTCGGCAAACAGCCGGCTTTCCAGACTGACAATCAGGATCAGCGCCAAAAAGCAGCTGGCAATCAGGGTTAAAATCACCGATATCGGAACTGCTTCATGGGCAATGGGCAGCCAGACAGTGATCCGCCAGGCATACAGATACGGCACGGCGGAGAGGATGCTGAGTACAAGGCTGTTGCTGTCAACAAGCGCTTCCGGGGAAAAGCAATGACGGAGCACATACAGCAGCAGTCCATTCACCAGCCCCATAAACCCCATCGAAAGGATCTCTCGCCAGACAGGGAGGGTTCTGAAAATATCCTCGCCGAACATCTTCTGGCTGAAATGGCCCAGTATCGTGGTGACACATTCTGTCAGCAGTACATAGCACAGGGCGCGCTGGAGGGCCGCTTTCCAGGATAGCTCGCTCCAGAGGCAGAAAAAGGCGAAGGCTGCGCCGATGCAGGCTGCCAGATACAGGTAGCTGATCAAACCGTCAAAGATCTCAAATCGCCGGATGAGCACTTGCACGAGCACGCTCCCTGCGATGAGTGCAGAGCGCTGAAGCGCTGTTCGTTTGCCCGCCGGAGGAACAAAGCTGCTCAAAAGCAGCGTATGCATCAGGGCAAACATCAGGGGAATCAGAAGCTGCCTACTCATCAGGTTCATAGAGTTTTCCCCCAATAAGCAGTCAATTCCTGCATGAATTCCCGGCGGCGGTACTTGCTGATCGGGACTGCCTTGTCTGCAATGAACAGGTTATTCCCATCGATGTGCTGAATCTGCTTCATATTCACCAGAAATCCCTGATGACAGCGAAAAAAGCCGCAGCCTTGCAGCTGAGTTTCGATAGCGGCCATCGTTTGGGAGCAATGGATGATTTCCCTTGTTGTGTGGAGGATGACGCGGTGATTGACTGCCTCCACATACAGAAGATCATCCGTATTCAGGCTATGCAGACCGTCGCTGGAACGGATGGTCAGCTTCTGATGTTTGTTCAGGTGCTTGAGGGCCCGATGCAGGCTGTGGGCCAGAAGCGTGGGCTCGACAGGCTTGACAAGATAATCTGTCGCTTCTACGCGGTACCCCTGCACGGCATACTGAACCATGCTCGTAATAAAGATCAGAATGACGGAGCTGTCCCGTCTGCGGATTTCCTGCGCACAGGTCATGCCATCCATCTCAGGCATCTGAATGTCGAGAAAGATGATATCGTATCGGCCCCGTGTGAAGGTAGCGAGAAATGCGTGAGCATCCTGATATACGGATATTTCGGATGACTCGTTCCGGCTGCCCAGTAACTTCGTCAGCATGTTTTGAATTTTCCGGGCTTCCTCGATTTCGTCATCAATGACACATAATTGAAGCATGCGTAGCCTCCTTTGGCTTTTGAATAGCTGTTGAATCGGAAGGAAAAAGCGGCAGGAATAAAAGAGTGGACCCTTGCATATGGGCAACACCTCTTGCATTCCATTATACAAGCTTTGTCCGCCTTCGGCAACCACATAAAATTTCTTTGTCCTGCTTTCCGCTGATTTTTTCCTGATCAGGCTATCCAGCATAAGGGGCGTTTCGCCGATTATCACCGCACCAAGGGGAGGCAATTCGCCCCCTACGGTGGCGTGCTACGAAATGTTACTCAGTTAAAGGACAATCAAGCTGCGTAAAAGCAGATAACCAAATTCCCTGATTGTTCGTTCCGTCAAGCCCCGAAGACAGTCGGTTGATACGCCATACCCCCTGTAAATGCTTCATGGGACTATTATCGCGTAGAAAAAGGAAAAGAAAAGCGTGACATTTTCGACGAAATAAGGATGCAAACACCGTCCTTTCTTTCTGTGGAAACTCATGGCAGGCTCTGATGTGATCGTTTTCAGGTATCCACTTCTGCATATTGCCAGGGGAAAAGGCAGGCCGATTTCAAAAAAAGAGCTTGGCTGTTCCGGCGCCCTTTGCGTATCTCCGTTTTGTCAGCTCCTTCTCTTGTTGATTGGTGACGGGAAGGGAAGGTTTGTTGAAGATTACGGTTTGTATTTGGAAATATTTATGATACAATACCCAATAGCAAGAGAAGCTCCGGGAGCAAATCGGCAAAGGGCTGAAATTCCGGAGGGCGGGAGGGCGACATGTCAACACCGAAAGCAGCATATCTGAGACTGCGTGAAGATTTGCGGCGGGAAATCGAGGCAAAGGCAATTGCGCTCTATGCGCGTTTGCCCTACCAGGAGGTTACCGCCCGGGTTCTTTGCGATGCACTCAACATCAATCCGGCCACCCTGTATCGTTGGTTTGACAGCAAGGACGATTTCTATATTTATTTGATGGGTGTCATGTCCAAACGGATGGGGGTCTCGGAGGATACGGTTTGGGATATGGATGATTTTCTCGATCCTGACGCAGAATGCGGGAGCGTATTTACGGAAGAGGAAGAGCGCTTTATTGCGTCCTGGACGCGTATACCTGAAAATGTCATGGCGGAATTGATTTTTCACAGTGCGCTTTCCGATGATACCCTGATTCGGAATAATCTAACCAGAATGCAGGCTTGCGGGCAGGTGCGTGCTGATATCAATATTGACCTGACCGCCTACATCTACAATTCCATTACCTATAATATTCAGCGGTATATGAAGGAGCGGGGAATTACCGATCCGAAAGAAATCGAGGGTATCCGGCGGTTTGTTTATTACGATCTGCTCCGTTTCGGAATCAAGGGCCGCACCGACGGAAAAGTATAAAAAACGACAAATGTTCCTTGAAGGGTTGACATTTGTCCATATATACGGTACAATGTCGAGGATGTAAATGCGTTTACATCCTCGTTTTTTTCATTCAGACAGATACAATTGGAAAGAGGGCATATTACCATGCTGATAAAGAATGGAACAATACACGATGGAATCGGTAATACATACCCCGGCGATATCCGAATTACCAATGGATGCATCGCGGACCTGGGGAGCGGCCTTGCCCCTCAAAGCGGGGAGCCGGTATTTGACGCACAGGGAATGCACATCCTGCCCGGCTTTATTCAAACGTTGTCAAACTGGGGCGTGAATGGCTCCATGACGGAAATCCGTCCCTCTGCCAACGACAATGACGAGACCAGCGCCCCCATCATGCCGGAATTGGATGCGTTTTATGCGTTCAATGGCCGGGCTGCCTCTGCCCAGCAGCTTTCCGCCTTTGGCCTGACTGCCTGCGGTGTGGCGCCCACGGAGAACAATCTCTTCGGCGGCGTGATCGCGGCTTTTACGGTGGAGGGTGTGAACCCCTATAAGATGGTGCTGAAACGGGACATTGGCATGATGGCCTCGGTGACCAACGCCCTCAAGCAGACCTATGGAACCCGTCCCGCCGCTCCCATGACCCGGATGTGGATCTTCACCACCCTGAAGGAGCAGCTGCGCAAGGCGGCAGAGTACAAGCCTGAACCGGACAAGCCCGCCGATGACAAGCTGGCCGCCCTGAAACGGGTGGTGGAGGGGGAGCTGCCCCTGTTCGTCACCTGCGACAGCAAGCTGGCGCTGGAGCGGGTGATGGAGATCACCAACCCGTACGAAAAGCTGAAGCTGGTTGTGGTCAACGGCTATCAGCTGGACGGCAGCGAGGATTACCTCCTGGAAAAGAACATCCCCGTGGTGGTGCATACTGCGGCCATGGCCCTGGATGAAGCCGCCATGACCCTGGACAAGAAGGGAATTGCCAGACTCATCGACAAGGGCGCTCTGGTTGCCCTCAGCGGCAGCGCCGGAACCCTGGCCGCCCGGGAGGACTGCCTGTGGAACGCCATGGAGATGATGCGGCTGTATCACGACAGCGACAAGGTGCTGCCTCTGATTACCGCCAACCCCGCGAAGATTCTGGGCATTGATGACATCACCGGTACGGTGGAGGTCGGCAAGCGGGCAGACCTGGTCATCTGGTCCGCTGACCCGCTGACCAGCTGGCAAGCCCACATTCTCCGCACCTTTATCGGCGGAGAAGTGACCTATCGGGAAGGAGATGCGCTGAAATGTATGTAATTAAGAACGCCACCGTATACACCATGTCGGATGACGGCGTGGTAAAAGCGGATATCCTGGTGGAAAACGGTAAAATTGCCGCCATCGGCGAAAACCTGAGTGCTGAAACGGTGATTGACGCGGCGGGCAAGGTAATTACCCCCGGCTTTGTGGATGCCCACAGCCACATCGGCGGCATCGCCGATCTGACCCCCCTGGGCGAGGATCTGAACGAAATCACCAATCCGCTGACTCCGGAGCTGGATGCCTATTATGGCATCAATCCCGGGGACAAGTGCTTCGGCTATGCCATCGAGCAGGGCATCACCACCTCCTGCCTGGCTCCCGGCTCCGCCAATGTGGTATGCGGCTGGAGCATCGCCTTCAAGTCCGCCGGCACCCAGCGGCTCGTGAAGGACCCGGTTGCGCTGAAGGCGGCCATGGGCATCAACCCCAAGGGCTGCTACGCGGCCAAGAAGATGGCCCCCATGACCCGCATGGCCATCGCCAACATCATGAAGAAGTACCTGCGGGATGTGAAGGACTACATGGCCAAGAAAGAGGCCGCCGGGGACGATGCCGCCAAGCTTCCTCCCTATGACCTGGGCCTGGAGCACGGCATTCCCGTCATTGAAAAGAAAATCCCCCTGAAGGTCCATTCCTACATGCACGACATGATGACCCTTTTGGAGATTGCCAAGGAGTTCGACATCCTGATCACCGTGGATCACGCCCAGGGCGCCAGCGACTTTGCCGACGAGCTGGCAGATCCCCATGTGAAAGGCGTCATCTTTGGACCCACCTGTGAGCCCCTGTTCCCCGGCGAGGGCGGCAAGCTGGACTATGAATGCTGCAGGATGCTGGATGATCGGGGCGTGAATGTAGCCGTGATGACCGACGGCCCCGTAACCACCATCAACATGCTGCTCTACGAAATAGGCGAAGCGGTGCGCAAGGGCATGGACCCCGTCCGGGCGCTGGGCATGGTCACGGTGAACGCGGCGAAGATCCTGGGTATTGAGGATCGGGTCGGTTCCCTGGCGGTTGGCATGGATGCGGACATCCTGATCTGGTCCGATCTGCCCAGCCAGGCTGCCGACGCGGTGCTGGAGCGGGTCATCGTTGACGGCGAGACGGTTTTTGAGGTAACGTAATGGGAAAGTATACATATCCTGCCTGCAAGACGGTGGATGTGGTTGAAGACTGGTTCGGAACCCAGCTCCCCGACCCCTATGCCTGGCTCAAGGCGGCAAAAGAGCAGGAGGTTTTGGACTTTGTGGCGGCGGAAAACGCCTATACCGATGCTTATTTTGACCGGGCGGCGCTGGAAAAGAAGATTGCGCAGCTGAAAGATGCGCAGCTGCCGCCCCTGCCCAGCGGAATCGCGCCTTTCCGGGATGGCTATGTGGCCACGTTCCATCGGGATGGACGCTACACCAACGAGGTGCTGGACGGCAAGCTCCGCAGCGTGGCTCCCTTCCCGGCACTGAAAGGCTATGAGGATTACGACCTGTTCCAGGTGCTGCCCAACCCGGCGGACAACCGCTATGTCGCCTGCATGGTGCAGAAGCCCGGGGCGCCCCGTCCCACCGTCCTGGTCTACGACCTGGAGGCGGAGCGGGGGATCTACCGCAGGGATATGAGCTTCTCCTTCTGCTGGAGCAAGAAAAACGGCTGCCTGTATACCTCCTCCACGGAAAGTGACAGCCAGGCTCAGACCTGCCGCAGCGGCTTCTATTGCTTTGACCCCACCACCGGAGAAGAAAAGCTTGTCTACAGCGACGACAGCAACTGTATCTTCGGCCAGCTCTACGCCGCTCAGGACGGCGGCTATGTGGCCGCTCAGGTCTGCCAGGACTACAGCCTGGGCAACTGGATTGCCATCAACGCCCAGACCGGAGAAAGCACCCCGCTGACAAAAGAGCCGGTGGAATGGTACTATGCCGATTCCATTGCCGATACCCACTATTTTGTCACGATGACCGGGGCCGCCAACGGCAAGGTGATTGCCGTCCAGAATGACGGCAGTGTCACCACCGCGCTGCCGGAATCCCAGGAGGTGATTCTGGAAAGCGCCTTCAGCCAGAACGGCAGGCTCTACGCCATCGGCAAGAAGGATGTCAGTGCCTGCCTGATCGCGGTGGACACCGGAGCCCAGGTGCCCCTGCCCGGAAAATATGCCGCGCTGGGCCTGGCCGGCGAGAGCCGCAGAGGCGTGCTGATGCAGTATGAATCCTTCCTGGACGCGCCCCGGATTCTGGAATTCGCGGAGGGAAGGTTTGAGGTTCTGCTCACTTCCAGCGAGGAAACCTGGGATGATCTGACGGTGGAGCAGTGCTTCACCCCCTCGAAGGACGGCACCCGGATTCCTTACTACATCGTTTACCGCAGGGATCTTCAGCGGGACGGTTCCGCTCCCGCTGTGATGTACGCCTACGGCGGCTACAACATCTCCATGCCGCCCTGGTATACGGAGATGGTCACCGGGCTGAACATCCCCGCCTGGGTGCGCAGCGGCGGCGTCTATGTCCACCTGAACATCCGCGGGGGCAACGAGTATGGCCCCAAGTGGCATGAGGACGGCATGATGACCACCAAGCGCCACTGCTATGAGGATTTCATTTCCATCGCGGAGCGGGTAATCGCCGACGGCTTCACCTCCAAAGGGAAGATCGGCATCACCGGCTGCTCCAACGGCGGATTGCTGATGAGCGCGCTTGTGACCATGCGGCCGGATCTGTGGGGCTGCGTCATCGACAGCGTGCCCCATACGGACATGATCCACTTTGCCGAGGATGACCGGGGCCCCATGTACATCACGGAATACGGCAACCCCAGGCAGAGCCGGGAGATGTTCGAGTATCTTCTGAGCTATTCCCCCTATCACAATGTCAAAGCGGTGGACTATCCGCCCACCTACATCCAGACCGGCGAAATGGACAACAACGTTCCGCCTTACCACGGCAAGAAATTCGCGGCCAGAATGCAGGCCATGAATACCTCCGACAACCCCATCCTGCTGCGGGTTCTGGCCCAGGGCAGCCATGACCGGGGCAAGGGGGAGGTCTATTGGAAGACCATCGGGGAAATGCAGCTTTTCCTGGAACAACACCTGAAAGGATAACGCTTAGAAATGTTCAAATTTACGGTGAAGCGAATTCTCTTCATGATTCCTTCCGTCATTATCATCACCCTGCTCACATTTCTGATCATGGCCAATTCCTCCGGCTCTCCCGGTGCCATTGCCCTTGGCCTCAAGGCAAAGCCCGAGGACATCGCCGCCTACAACCACGAGATCGGCTACGATCGTCCGGTGATGGTGCGCTATGGGGAATATCTGTGGAACCTGTGCCACGGCGATCTGGGTACCAGCTACAAAAATTCCAAAATATCCGTAACCAGCACCGTTATGAGCAAATTCCCCGTCACCTTTACTCTGGCTGTCTGGGCGGTGTTCTTTTCCGCGTTGATCGGCATTCCCCTGGGTGTGCTGGCGGCGGTGAAAAAAGGGAGCATCTGGGACACGGGCACCACGGTGCTGTCGCTGATTCTGGCATCCCTGCCGGGCTTCTGGTTCGCGCTGCTGTTGATGCTGCTGTTCTCGCTGAAGCTCGGGTGGCTTCCCAGCTTCGGTCTGGGCAGCTGGAAGCACTATGTGATGCCGCTGATCACCCTGTCTCTTCCCAGCAGCGCCTACATCGCCCGCATGGTGCGCATCACCATGCTCCAGGAGCTGGGCAGCGACTATGTGCGCACCGCCAGAGCCAAGGGCGCGTCTCCCATCCGCATCATCTTCGTCCATGTTCTGCGCAACGCGCTGATGCCGGTGATCACCACCTTGGGCATGAGCTTTGCCGGCCTTTTGGGCGGCGCGGTGATCTGCGAGCAGGTGTTCGGCCTGCCGGGAGTCGGTCAGGCGATTCTGAACGCCATCAACTCCAAGGACGCCCCCATTGTCATGGGCGCGACGGTGATTCTGTCGCTGCTGTACATGCTCATTATGCTGGTCATGGACCTGCTGAACGCGCTGCTGAACCCGAAGATCCGGGACAATATGGGCTAGGGGGTGCTTTTGATGACAAAACGCAGAAAACAGCGCCAGGACAGACTGGTGAAGGCAGCCCTGAATGGCAATCCCTTCTGTGATGGCTGGCGGAATTTCAGGAAGCACCCGGCCAGCATGGCGGCGCTCTTTGTGCTCCTCGTGCTGGTGGCGACCGCCATTGTCTCCGGCTTCGTGTTTGACTATAAGGAAATCGTGGCCATCAATCCCGCGGAACGGATGCAGGCTCCCAACGCAGACCACTGGTTCGGCACCGACGATTTCGGCCGGGATCTGTTCGCAAGAATTCTCTACGGCTCCCGCTACAGCCTGTTCATCGGCATCACCGTGTCCTTCGCCAGCATGGTGCTGGGCATTCTGGTGGGCGCCAGCTGCGCCTATTTCGGCGGCGTTTATGATGCCGTGGTGATGCGCATTATGGATGCCATCATCTGCATTCCCTCCATGCTGCTGATGCTGGCTCTGGCCGCCGCCTTTGGCAAGGGCATGAACGGCATCGTTGCCAGCCTGATTATCGTCAATGTCCCCGGCTTTGCCCGGATCATCCGCTCCATCGTCATCGGCGTGGTGCACCAGGAGTATGTGGAGGCCGCTGTGGCCGCGGGAACACCCCATGGCAAGATCATCTGCCGCCATGTGCTGCCCAACTGCTTTGGGCCGATCCTGGTGGATGTGCTGATGAGCGTGGCGGGCACCATCATGGGCGCGTCCGGCCTGTCCTTCCTGGGCATGGGCATTCAGGTGCCCGCACCGGAATGGGGCGCCATGCTGTCCCAGGCCACCAAGTATCTGCAAACCCAGCCCTACCTTGCCATCTTCCCCGGCATGGCCATTCTGATCACCAGCCTGGCCTTTAACCTGGTGGGCGATGGTCTGACGGATGCGCTGGACCCCAAGAATCGCTGAAAGGAGGCATCACATGGATCAGGATATGTTACTTTCCGTCAGAGGACTTCGTGTGGTGGTTCCGTTCAAGGATGGCTACAAGGGCCACCCGGTGGACCGGGTCGATCTGGACATTCCCCGGGGCAAGACCGTTGGCCTGGTGGGAGAATCCGGCTGCGGCAAGAGTATGACCGCCCGCTGCCTGATGCGGCTGCTGGACGAGCCGATTGCCATCAGCGAGGGCAGCATCCTCTTTGAGGGCCGGGATCTGGTTTCCTGCACGGAAAAAGAAATGCAGCAGGTCCGGGGCAGCAAAATCAGCATGATTTTTCAGGAGCCCATGACCGCGCTGAATCCCTCCATCACGGTGGGCAAGCAGGTGCGGGAGGCGATTCTGCTTCATGAAAAGGTGAGCAAGGT
Organism: Faecousia sp.; assembly: GCA_051867315.1. Taxonomy (GTDB): domain Bacteria; phylum Bacillota; class Clostridia; order Oscillospirales; family Oscillospiraceae; genus Faecousia. The sequence goes on along the minus strand of JBJDYM010000062.1, from coordinate 4,210 downwards.
GGAGGCAAAACAGCGGGTGATTGAAATGTTCCACAATGTGGGCATCCCCGACCCTCAGGAGCGCTATCGCTGCTATCCCCATCAGCTCTCCGGCGGCCTGCGGCAGCGCATCTGCATCGCCATGGCCATGGTGCTTCATCCGGAATTCCTGATTGCGGACGAGCCCACCACCGCGCTGGATGTGACGGTGGAGGCCCAGATTCTGGCGCTGATGAAGCAGCTGCAGCAGGGCAGCAATATGTCCATTCTCATGATTACCCACAATCTGGGTGTGGTGGCAGACATCTGCGACGAGGTAAACGTGATGTACGCCGGGCAGATCGTGGAGCACGCCGAAAAAAGAGCGCTCTTCCGCCATCCGGCCCATCCCTATACCCGGGGCCTGATGAAAGCGGTGCCCCGCATCCACGCCAACACCCAGGAGGAGCTGTTCACCATTGAGGGAACCGTTCCCTCCCTGCGGGAGGAGCTGCCGGGCTGCCGCTTCGCGGATCGCTGCCCCTATGCTCAGGAGCGCTGCCGCAAGGAGCAGCCCCAGCTGCGGGATCTGGGCGGCGGTCATCTGGTTCGCTGCCTTCGGGAGGTGGAAGCATGAGCAATGTGCTTGTGAAAGTGGAGCACCTGAAAAAGTATTTCAGGAGTCCCCACGGCACCGTCAAGGCGGTGGACGATGTTTCCCTGGAGATCTTCGAGGGCGAAACGCTGGCGCTGGTGGGTGAATCCGGCTGCGGAAAATCCACCCTCGGCCGGTTGCTGCTGAAGCTGATCGAGGCCACGGACGGAACCATCCGGTTTGACGGCAAGGACATCACCGCGCTCCGGGGCAAGGCGCTGCGGAAAATGCGTGCGCAGATGCAGCTGGTGTTCCAGGACCCCTTCTCTTCCCTGGACCCCCGCTTTACGGTTGGGGAAATCATCGCCGAGCCCCTGCAGAACTGTGGCATGAGCAAACAGGAGCAGCAGGAGCGGGTGCTGGAGCTGATGGATCGGGTCAGCCTCCAGCGGGAGCACTACAGCCGCTATCCCCACCAGTTTTCCGGCGGCCAGCGGCAGCGCATCGGCATCGCCCGGGCCCTGGCGCCCAACCCCAAGCTGATCGTCTGTGATGAGCCGGTGTCTGCGCTGGATGTGTCCATTCAGGCCCAGATTCTGAACCTGCTGCGCAAGCTGCAGCAGCAGTTCAATCTGACCTACCTGTTCATTTCCCACGATCTGGCTGTGGTTCGCTATATCAGCGACCGGGTCTGCGTCATGTTCCTGGGGCAGATCTGCGAGATCTGCAATACCGCCGAGGCTTATGAACAGCCGATGCACCCCTATACCAGGATGCTGATCGACTCCGCGCCGGAGCCCGATCCGGACATCCATCGGGAGGACCGGATGCTGCTCCAGGGGGAGCTGCCCTCTCCCATCAATCCTCCGGCGGGCTGCCGCTTCTGCACCCGTTGTCCCTTCGCCACCGAGCAATGCAGACAGGTTCACCCGGAGCTCAAAGAGTACGCTCCCGGCCATCTGTGCGCCTGCCACCATCCGCTGGTGTAAATCAGATACATTCCCCGCAGAAGGGGTTGTATAGATCAATCAAAGAAAGGCTGATAACAATGAAAAAAACCATTTCCGTGCTTCTGGCGCTGTGCATGGTGCTTGCTCTGGCAGTACCCTGCTTCGCGGCGGAAGCAGACCGCACCCTGCGGGTGGAGGCCATCTTCACCTCTGAGTGGTTCAATCCTCTGACCTATGGCAACGGCGATAAGGCCGTGTACCATGCGCTCTTCGACACCCTGACCCGTTTCGACAGCGAGGGCAACGTGGTTCCCAGCCTGGCAAAGAGCTGGGAGAAGGACGGCGACAAGGTCACCTTCCACCTGAACGAGGCCTACTTCACCAGCGGCAACCGGGTCAAGGCCAGCGACGTGGTGTTCTCCTACAATACCATTCTGGAGGACACCCAGCTGAAGTACAACATGACCCTGTGGTCCAGCGGCTGTGAGGCCGTGGATGATGAGACCGTTGTCTTCACCCTGGCCAACACCTACTGCAAGTACGAGAACTTCCTGGCGGAGCTGCTGTACGTCATCGAGGAAGAGAGCTATGATCCCGATGCTGACTGGGCTACCACCGCTCCCGTGGGTTCCGGCCCCTACCTGTTCCAGGGTCAGGACAATGCCCGTACCGTCTTCCTCACCGCCAACCCCAACTACTGGAATGGGGAGCCCGCTGTCAAGAACGTGGAGATCGTTGCCTGCATCGATGACGCCACTGCGCTGATCGCACTGCAGACCGGCGAGCTGGATGTCGCCACCCAGATGGGCATGGCTGCTTACAGCCAGACCGCTTCCATGGACAATGTGACCGGTGTCACCTTCAACGGCTGGCAGAACAGCGGCGTGATGGTCATGGCTGGCGATATTCAGTTCCGTCAGGCTGTGTTCCATGCCATCAACCGGGACACCCTGGTTGCCATCTGCCTGAACGGCAACGGCGCTCCCTGCCAGGATATGTATGCCGCCAAGGTCTCCGGTAAATATGCCGGTGCCGCTCCCTTCGTGGGCTATGATGTGGATCTGGCCATGGCTGCCATTGCCGAATCCGAGACCGATCTGAGCCAGGTGTTCACCATCGAGGTGTTCGACGCCGACTCCGCTGCTGCTGCCCAGTGCGTCCAGGCTGACCTGGCCGCCATTGGCATCCAGACCGAGATCGTGGAAGAAGAAATCGGCACCTGGTTCGACAATCTGATGGCCGGCAACATGGACTTCTCCATCGTCGCCATGGGTACCGATATGGTGGGCGTTGAGGATATGCTCTCCATGTTTGATCCCGTCGCGGGCTATCCCTTCCCCATCTCCGATGAGCTGCTGGAAATGGTTCGCTCCGCTCCTCTGGTTCAGGACGACGACGAGCGTTTCACCGAAGTGGTGAAGACGCTGAACATGCTCGCTGAGGAGTGCCTGTGGGTGCCTCTGTTCGATGCTCCCATGTACTACGCCTACAACAGCAATGTCCAGGGCCTGCTGGATGCCAGCGCCGCCACCTGCGTCTTCTACGTGGGTGACCTGAGCTTCGCAGAATAAGCAGCTCTGACTGTACCACCCCAACAATAAGCTTCCCCGGGATACCGCTCTTTTTTGAACGGTACCCCGGGGTTTTTGCCGCGCCCGCTGCAAAAATCGGAAGAATCTGCGGCGGAGCATTCTGTTCCAGCAGGAAAGTCGCCTGACTGACTATGATATGATCCCCCTGAAAAACAAAGCGTACTTTATCCTGCGTGATTTGTGAAATTTGCTTCGCAGGGGAGAATTGATTTACTGTGCAAACCGCTGCACCGACTGTGCCAGGGCGATCAGCTCCTCCCGGCCCAGCTGGCCTGCGATGATGGAGAACACCACCTGGTTTTCCCAATCCACCCAGCTGACTCTTCCGTCGGCGATGGCGGCGGGCATATTCTGGATGGTGATGGGCTCTCCCCCGCCCCGGTATTCCAGGATGGTTTCGGGGCTGTTTTCCACCGGAGCGGTTTCGTGGTTTGAGGGCTCGTCTGAGACCAGGTTGAAATGCTCGTACTCAAAATACACCGTGCTGTCGGTGCTCACCTTGTCGCCGTACCAGCGGCGGACGTAGGCGTACCAGCCGCCGCCATCTTCCAGAGGGCTGGCCATGAGGTCCGTCTGGCTGTAGTTTTCCGGCAGACCGGTGATCCGGTAGTCCCCCAGCTCCTCCAGGGCCTTCTGCTGCCCCGCTGAGCGGGTGGGGGTGAGCGGCTCAGAAGGGGCGACACTCCGGGCGATGGCCAGCAGGTCCACCGATGCATCCGACGCTGTCATAAAGAAGCCCACCCCCGCAGCCTCGTCGTACCAGGTCAGGCTCCGGCTGCCGTCAAGCTGGGAATACAGCGTTCCCGGGCAAGTGCCGATCATCACTGTCTCCTCAGAAATCACATCGGTCATGGTTTTTTGCAGGCCCTCGCTGCCCAGCTCCATGGTCAGATCGAAGGCGAACTCCCCTGCGGCGTTTTCAAACACCAGCCGCTGGAAGCCCAGGGACTTGTCCGAAATGAAGGTGCATTGGCAGCCCTCCGGCAGCTGCTGGGGGTAGTAATCTCCCAGCTCCAGGTATTCGCTGCTGGTCCTTTGGAAGTCAATCTCCACCTCATAGGCGGTGGTTTCCGCCTCCCGCCTGGTCACCTTCTGCTGAATTCTGGCATTCACCG
>JBJDYM010000061.1:0-7486 GCA_051867315.1 Faecousia sp. | reverse complement strand
AGAATATCGGAGCGAAGCTTTTTGGTTTCCACCGTATCCCGGTGCTGGCTGGAGACAATGACGGCCGCGATCCGCTTGGGCTGGTCTTTTTCATTGTATTCCACTGTGACCTGTGTTTTCCCATCCGGAAGGAGATAATTCAGCTCATTGATGCGGCGAACCTGTTCCAGACGCTTTGCCAGGGAATGGGCCAGCTCGATGGGCAGGGGCATGAGGCTGGGGGTCTCGGTGCAGGCATAGCCAAACATCATGCCCTGGTCTCCCGCGCCGCTGTTCAGGAGCTCAGACTGGGTTCTGCGGTCAATTCCTCTGGCAATATCCGGCGATTGTGCATGCAGGTCTACCTGAATCCTGCAGGTCTCCGCGTCGAAGCCCTGCCCCGGCGTGGTGTAGCCGATCTCCCGGATGACCCTGCGGGCAGCAGCGGCGTAATCCAGCTCTGCTGTGGTGGTTACCTCGCCAAAAACATGGACAGCGTTGGTGGCACAGGTCACTTCACAGGCCACTCTGGAACGGGGGTCCTGCTCCAGAAGCCCGTCCAGAATGCGGTCGGCAATCTGGTCGCATACCTTATCAGGATGACCACAGGTTACGGATTCCGAGGTAAAGTAATTCTTGACCATGGGTTCTGTTCCTTTCTTAGTTAGAATTGAGAGGTGTTTTCCTTTCTATAGCAGAAAGTTTAGTCGAAATCGGGCGAAAAGAAAATGGAGAAAAAAGGCGGTCTCTCCTAAATTCGGAGAAACCGCTCAATTTCATCAATTTTTGAGGAAAAAGGGAAAACTGTCCTAAAAATTTACTTCTGCATATATTTTTCTTTCAGCCACTGGATGTTATTTTCAAAAATGTCGCCGATCTTCTCGATCCCCAGGTCAATATCGTCGTCCATTTGATTCCAGAGGAATTTCAGGAAAAAGCCCAAAAAGGAATAGCTGTTGTATTCTGCAATGTTCCGCAGTTCCTGCTCGGGGATGGCAACGCCGGCTGTCTCCCGGCAGACCAACCGGTAAAACGTGTCGTCTGTGGACTCAAAAATGTATCGTTCAATTCGTTCCCGGGATAGGGAATTGAACAAATGATACACAATATCCGAATGATTTTTCAAAACATGAAGCACGGCTTTAGCCGTGTCCTGCCATCGGATTTCCAGGGAAGCTTGTTCTATGTATTTTTCCTTTTTGATGGAGAGCCAGGTATCCAGCAGGTCATAGATATCCTGATAGTGATAATAAAAGGTGTTGGAGCTGATTTCGCAATTGGATACGATGGCAGAGACCGTAATTTTATCAAAGGGCATTTTTTCCAGCATTTCCTGGAAGGTCTGAAGAATCGCTTTTTTTGTATACTGTGCCATAACCATCTTCCTCATACAAGGGGGTATTCCGCTTTTATTCGCTCCACGCCCAGCCGGTTTCACCGGCAGCAATTTCAAAATGATATTTGACGATGCCCAGGTCGATCTTTGCATAAAAGCCCACGCCCGCTTTCACCGACACCCGGTTGTCCGTCAGGGAAAACAGGAATTTCTGCTGATTCATAGCCGTTGGCGCCAGCAAGGCAGCGTTGACACCATCCTGAAACCATCTGGGCAGGGGTTCTTCCGCTTTTACAACCTCCTGCAAAGCCTTGGATTTGTGGGGCACACCCTGGGTTGCACCATATCCCAGTGCAATGACAATGCACAGCTTTTCGCCGCTGTTCACGACAAACGCAGTTTTGATTTTGCTGTAGGTCAGCGCCACCCAGCAGGTGTTGAGACCCAACTGCTGGGCGAACAGCACAAGCCTTTCCCCATAGTAGCCGCAGGTTTCCTCCAGGGTTGGCCCTTTCTTTCCAATCATGGCGATATAGTTCGTCACGCCGCTGAATTTCCCGTAGTGCGCCATAAAACCGTCAAAGGCTCTCGGCTCATTGGTGACCAGCTGGATATGCAGGCCGCTTTCTCTGTTGCAGGCGTCAATTTCATCTTTCAGCGCAAACAGGACACCTTCCCCCAGAGGCCTGTCCGTATACTGCCGGACACTGTGGCGGGCTTTCATTGCCTCTGTGATACGCATTCCAACTACCTCCGTTCATCCGATTCCTTCAACCATTATACAACATAAAGTTAAAAAAGTGTGAATGGAAGACACGAAATACGTTATCCACCACAAACCTTCTCTCTCACAATGACACCGATGCCCATACAATCCGGACCGACATGGCAGGCAATGCTGCAAGGCAGCGGTGCGTAATCCACGGCCATATTGGGAAAGGCAGCTTGCACCGCATTTTGCCACCGATCGATCTCCTCTTTGCTTTGCAACGTTCCGGCGGTAGCGACCAGAAGCTGCTGCGCGGGCACATTTGCAAAGCGCCCTGCCATATCGTTTTGAATGGCTTCAATCATTTTCTTTTCACAGCTCTTGATCCCGCGCACCTTGTCAACCACGTCGATCCTTCCGCCCTGTATGGATAAGATGGGCTTGATATTCAAAATCGTACCAAGCATCGCAGCCGGTTGGCTGAGTCGGCCGCCCATCTGCAGATATTTGAGGGAAGCCACGGTCAGATAGATGCTTGCCTGAAATGCAGTGTCTTCCAGATGTGTTTTGATTTCTTCTCCAGAGCTGCCTGCCTCCGCCATCCGTTTCGCTTCCAGCACCGATTCCCGCTGCGTGACGGAGATTCGGTGATTGTCAACCACGTGAACCCGATTCCCAAATTCCCCGGCAAGCAGCGCCGCGCTGTGACAGCTTCCGCTCAGACCGCTGGACATTGGAATATACACGATCTCATCGTACCCCTCCTCCAAAACGGAGGTCCACATTTCCACAATGCTGCCGGGGGATGGCTGTGATGTGGAGATTTTACGCTCTTGTCTCATCGCTTCATACAACTGTTCCGGATGAATGTCAGTTTCTTCCAGATAGCATTGATTGTCAATGATAACAGGCATTGGAAGCACATAAATCCCCAATCTCTGTGCCTGTGCAGCAGTTATTCCACTGTTGGTGTCTGTCATAATCGCAGTTTTCATTCTGACCTCCGTTCATCCTCCTGTGGTCACTCCAGAAGATCCGTGCAAGGGTTCTATTGTTCTCTATGAGATTCTCCTGTTGACAGGAGACTGACCATTCCGATATAATCAATTGTGAGATCATTGTATCACATTCATCAACCTGCCGCAATATTGCCATATGAGACAGAAACCGGTTTTTTATTTCACATATCAAAAGGAGCAATTATGGATAAACGGAAAGCAGCAAATCTGCGTGTGAAGCAAAGCATCACCAAAGCGCTGCTGCATTTATTGCAGGAAAAAAGCATCTCCAAGATTACCGTTTCCGAAATCATTGCAGAAGCGGGCGTAGCCCGGGCATCTTTTTACCGGAATTACGCCACAAAAGAGAGCGTGATTACCACCCTGATTTCCGATATCCTGGAACAGTTCCGCCAGGATATCGAGACAGACGGTGATGATTTCTATACCTATGGAAATGTCCGCCGAAGTTTTGAATACTTCAGCCGATACCGGGAGCAGCTGCTTGATCTGCACCGGTTCGGCTATGGCTCCATCTTGCTGGAGATGCTCAATCGCTTCCATGAAGACATTGCCGGGTCAATGCCGTGCAAGTCTGTGGAACGGTACTGGATATACATATACATTGGATCGCTTTACAACACCGCTATGATGTGGCTTCAAGATGGTCAAAAGGAGGATATTGATGAAGTATCCGATATGTTCTATCGGATCTGCGCATCAAGATAATTCAATTGGGCTGCAAGGTATCAACCTTGCGGCCCAAACGTTACCATATCGGTGCTTAGGGAAGCTCTGATGAAATCGGCAAGAGCTGACGGCGAGGGATTTTGGATCAGCCGAAAGTACCAAACCCCCGGGAATACTTTGTGTATTTCTGGGGTTTGGTACTGCGCGGATGGGGCAAAAGACCCGCCGCCCAGCCGCAGACGATTTATTCAGAGGTTCCGATATTAAAATAAGAGCTTTCCGGTTTTCCGCTATTTTCTTGACCGTTGTTTTTTTACCCAGCCCACCGGAAAGAAAATCGCCTGGGACACTTCTTCGTCATCAACCCCGAGTTCTTTATGGGCCTGGAAACCTTCCGCAAGACAGCCGGCGGTACTCATCCGCAATGGGTTTCGGCGCTTTTCCCAGGATATATTTCATTTTCCACATGGGCAGCGGCGTCCTTTCATAAGGGAAGCACTGGGATTTCTCCACAATGCCGAATATTTCTTTATCCTGATGGCCAAAGGGAATGCGGACGATCTCTCCCAGGGGATAGTCCGTGCTGCTCAGATAAAAGAAGCGGCCGTCCAGGGTGGGAATGTAGACGGTGTAGAATGTGATTCCGGTGCTGTTTTCGGTCTCCCGGGCGGCAACCGGTGGAGCGTCTTTTGCTTGCTGCGCGGTTTGCAACGCATTTTCAATCATCGCGGCTTCTTTGGAGGCGGCAAAGGGAAGCAGTGCGGTCAGCCGTTCCGTTTCGAGTTGCAGCTGTCTGAGGCAGCCGGAGCGAACCGCCTGGTCGTTTGTATGCAGGATTGTCTCTGCGGTTTTGGTGATTGCAGAACAACCATCCTCCACGACCTGAATTGACCTCTCCAGCAGATGATTTCTGCGGATTTTCTGCCCGCTCACACCAAGCGCCCCGGCCCATTGGGATCTGCGGAACAGGCGATTCAGAAAAACGCGCATTGACATGCAGATTCTCTCCTTTCCGGCGATGCAATGATTTGCGTCATTTAACAGCCTGTGCATGTATTCCGTTGTACTCCCTTCCCGGAGATGTGACAGGCCATCCAGCGTTGCCGGGATCACACAAAAAAGTCTTTTTTCAGATTGAAAGTGAGCTTGATAAGGTGTATGATAATTAAATGGAGGCGATTCAAATGGATAAAATCGAAACATTCAAAAAATGGGTAAGTGAATCAAATAGAATTGTCGCATTTACAGGCGCTGGAGTGAGCACGGAATCCGGTATTCCGGATTTTCGGAGCGTGGATGGGCTATATCATCAGCACTTTGAATATCCACCCGAAACCATCATCAGCCACAGCTTCTACCTTCGGAATCCATCTTATTTCTTCCGGTTTTACCGGGAGAAGATGCTTCCGTTGGGATTCGAGCCGAATATCACACATCAGAAGCTGGCCCAGTGGGAGCAGGAGGGGAAGCTCTCCGCCATCGTCACGCAAAACATCGACGGTCTGCATCAAAAGGCCGGCTCGAAAACCGTCTATGAGCTTCACGGAAGTGTTTTGAGGAATTACTGTACAAAATGCCGCAGGTTTTACAGCGCAGAGTTCATCCGGGATTCCGAGGACATTCCCCGGTGCAGCTGCGGCGGCATTGTGAAGCCGGATGTGGTGCTTTACGAGGAGGGGCTGGACCAGAATACCGTGGAAAAGAGCATCATGGCAATCCGTTCCGCCGATCTGATGATTGTAGCCGGAACCAGCCTGACGGTCTATCCCGCTGCCGGGCTGCTTCGCTATTACCGGGGCAGCCGGTTGGTGCTCATCAACCGGGATTCCACTCCCTATGATGAGGAAGCCAACCTGATCATCCACGACAGCCTTGGAAATGTGTTTTCTCAGATGTAAGGTTTTCTCGTTTCTTACCTGTATTTTTTCTCAACCGCGTAAGTGGAATAAACAATCCGCCAAGCAGAAGAATGAAGCTGCTGCGGTTCTACGGATACCGTCCAAAAACAGAAAATTTCTATTGCCCTTTTTTTGTCGGGTTATTTTCCATCCAGGTGTAGCAGAGACGAACGATGGTAGTTACCAGCAGCACTCCTACGGCCAACATACCGGTAATGGCCGCCGTATGCATTCCCTGGGCGGCAAACAGTTCCATTTCCCCGTGCACTGCGTAATTCATGGTGTGATAGATGCCCGCGCCGGGAATCAGCGGGAACAGAGAGACCACCAAGTAGGAAATCGCCGGGTATTTCCGAATTCGCGCCATTGTCTCTGCGTATGCAGAGGCGAGGAAGGAGCCCAAAAAGTAGGCCACCAGCTCACTCCCGCTGAAACGTAAAACCAAATCGAATACCACCCAGGTCAACACACCGCCCAAAGCGCAAAGGGTGCCGCCGGGGCCGTGGATGTTAAACAGAATGGAAAAACCGATACATCCAGCCAGAGAACCCAAGCTGGTAATCAGCAGGGGATTGGTCAATTGAACAAGGTTCACCGGCTGCCGCCACAAAAACGCTGCTGCGTTCCAGGCCACTGCCGTGCCAAGAGCCATGCCCATTGCAATCAGCAGAACCTGCACAATCCGGGTGATACCGGAATTGGTATCGCCATAGATAATGTCACGCATGGCATTGGTAAACAGCAGCCCCGGCACCAGAATCATCAGCGCGCCGATTACCACGCCGTCCACATTCTGCACGATCCCCCTTACATTCAGCCCGTAAGCGGTAAGGGCCATCACAAAGGCGGAAAGAATGGTCGCAAAGAAGGGGTTCACCTTCATATTATCCATAAACCGGTTGATGAGACCACCCAAAATCCCACACACACCGGCCAGAAGCATATCCGCTAAGCTGCAGCCAAACAGAATGGAAAAGCCGGCCGCCCCCAGAAAATTCCCCAAAAGATAAACCGGCAGTCCATAATAGAGGATGGATTTTCGCACGTTATCCAGCATTTTCATGGCTTCGCCCGGCTCCGGATGCTGGCTGCAAATGGTCCGGCTCAGGGCGTTCAGCTTTTCCACTGCGTCCAGATTATTGCCGTGATAGCCAATGCGGCGCATTCTGGTGAGGGGCTTGCCCGTCTCGGTGATGATGCTGACGATCAGATAACTTGGAATGGCGAAAACTTCCGCTTCAATGCCGTAGCTGGTTATCACCCGGGCCATACTGTCCTCAACCCGGAATGTTTCCGCGCCGCTCATGGAAAGCTCATAGCCCAAATCTGCGGCAAAATCCATAATGGTATAATAATCCATATTTTCCCTCGTCTGTCTTTCTGGGATTACAGCCGGCATAATGCCGTCCCGCAACAGTATAGCACAGCAGCAGAAAAAAACAAGATTTTTCTCATAGAAAAACCGCCTCCGGAATGGAAGCGGTTTTTGTAGATTATGCCTTTCTCACAAAGAGAATACCCATGGTTCCCGGGCCGCAGTGGCAGGAAATGGTGCAGCCGGCGACGGTTTCGTAGACGGTTTTGAACTTGCCGTACTCGGAAACGCCGTTCCGGACAGCCTCCAAGCTCTCCTTGGATACATCAGTGTGGGTGATGAAAATCCGGTCGGAATCCAAATCCTCCCGGCCTGTCAGGCGGTCTCTGACATAGGCGGCCATGCACTTATCAATATGGCCCCGGTACTTTTTTACCACCACCATTTTGCCGTCCTTAACCTCAATGCAGGGCTTCAGGCTCAGAAGATTGGCACCCAATGCGGCTGCGCCGGAGCAGCGGCCGCCCTTGACCATATATTCCAGCCGGTCCATCACGAAGC
>JBJDYM010000060.1:0-2230 GCA_051867315.1 Faecousia sp. | reverse complement strand
TGGGACGAAGGCCCCGGCTCCTGCCGCCCCGGCTACGGCAAGTACGACCGTGCCCTGGGTATCCAGTACATGCTGGGCGTTTGGGACCTGCTGGACCGCCTGGACGAAGAGAAGAAGTAATTTTGGAGGAACAGTTCCATGAAGCTTTCTGAGATTAAAAACGGCATTTCCCCCGAATGGGCGCAAAAGGGCTATCAGATGCCCACCTTCGATATTCAGGCTGTCCGGGAAAAGACCCACGCCGAGCCCACCTGGGTGCACTTCGGCGCAGGCAATATCTTCCGGGCGTTCCCCGCTGCCATTCTGAACGAGGCTCTGAATTCCGGCAAGTATGACCGGGGTGTCATCGTGGCCGAGAGCTTTGACTATGAGATCATCGACAAGGCCTACCGGCCCTATGATAACCTGTCCCTGCTGGTTTCCCTGCAGTCCACCGGCACCATTGAGAAGAAGGTCATCGCCTCCGTTACTGAGAGCCTGAAGGCCGACTATCAGTTTGATGACTGGGCCCGGCTGGTGGAGATTTTCCGCAATCCCTCTTTGCAGATGATTTCCTTTACCATCACCGAAAAGGGCTACAGCGTGAACCCTGCCGACCTGGAGCGGGGCCTGAAGCCCGTGCTGGCCATGGGCAAGGTGGCCGCGCTGCTGCTGGAGCGCTTTAACGCAGGTGCCCTGCCCCTGACGGTGCAGTCCATGGACAACTGCTCCCATAACGGCGATAAGGTCAAGGCCGGTGTGATGCAGTACGTGAAGAAATGGGTGGCCGACGGCCTGGCCCCCGCCGGGTTTGAGGCCTATGTGCTGGACGGCACCAAGGTCACCTTCCCCTGGTCCATGATCGATAAGATTACCCCCCGGCCCCACGAAAAGGTCCAGGCCATGCTGGCTGCCGACGGCTTTGAGGACAACTACACCCTCCAGACCGAGAAGCACACCTTCACCGCCCCCTTCGTCAACGCCGAGGAGACCGAGTATCTGGTCATCGAGGACAATTACACCAATGGCCGTCCTCCCCTGGAGCTGGGTGGTGTGATGTACACCGACCGCAAGACCGTGGACATGGTGGAAACCATGAAGGTCACCACCTGCTTAAATCCCCTGCACACCGCCATGTCCATCTACGGCTGCATGCTGGGCTACACCCTGATCTCCGCCGAGATGGCCGATCACGACATCCGCAGCTTCATCCAGAAGCTGGGCTACATCGAGGCCATGCCCGTGGTCACCGACCCCGGGGTGCTGAATCCCTATGAGTTCATCGGCGCGGTTCTGAACCGCCGCCTGCCCAATCCCTTCATGCCCGACGCACCCCAGCGTATTGCCATGGACACCAGCCAGAAGCTGGCCATCCGCTTCGGCGAGACCCTGAAAAAGTATCAGGAGCGGGGCCTGGACAAGTCCAACCTGGTGCTGATTCCCCTGGTGCTGGCAGGCTATGCCCGCTACCTGCGGGGCGTCGACGACAGTGGCAATCCCTTCGAGCCTTCTCCCGATCCTCTGCTGGCCGAGCTGCAGCAGATCGTGGCGGGCCTGGAGGTCCGGGAAGGGGAGCAGGATTTCTCCTGCCTGAAAAAGCTCTATGCCCGTACGGATGTGTTCGGTGTGGATGTTTATGCCATGGGCCTGGGTGACCAGATTGAGGGCATGGTAAAAGAGCTCTATGCCGGCCCCGGTGCCGTCCGCAGGACGCTGCACAAATACGTGGAGGCCCGCTGAGCTTCGGGCTGAAAGAATAAGGAGTGTCAGTTATGCCAAAATGGCTGGATAACGCCGTTTTCTACGAGATTTATCCCCAATCCTTCCTGGATACCAATGCCGACGGCATCGGCGATTTCCAGGGCATCATCAATAAACTGGATTATATCCATGATTTGGGCTGCAACGCGCTGTGGATCAATCCCTGCTTTCTCTCTCCCTTTGGGGACGCGGGCTATGACGTGGCGGATTATTACACTGTCGCGCCCCGTTACGGGACCAATGAGGATTTGAAGCGCCTGTTTGCTGAAGCCCACAAGCGGGGCATCCATGTGCTGCTGGATCTGGTGCCGGGCCATACCTCCGTGGAGCACAAGTGGTTCCGGGAGTCCCTGAAGCCGGAGCGGAATGCATATTCCGACCGCTATGTGTGGACCGACAGCGTGTGGGAATCACCGGAGAATATGGGCTGCCTGCGGGGCATCTCCCAGCGGGACGGCTCCTGCGCTCTGAATTTCTTCACCTGCCAGCC
>JBJDYM010000059.1:0-2239 GCA_051867315.1 Faecousia sp. | reverse complement strand
TTGTGGACCCGCCAATCCCGGGTGGTCTCGTTGTAGCTCAGGCAGTCCATGGCGTAGACGCCGATGGTGTCACCGGTCACGGGCAGCGCCGTTTTCAGCGCGCCGCCGGCGGAAGCCGTCTGCGAACCCTGGGTGGCCTGGGTGGTATCCGGAAGCTTAGACGGAACAGTGGACACGGATGCGCTGGGGGCAGAAGCATCCGACGGCTGGGCAGCTTGTGTACTCGCTGCCAGGTTCTCCACCAGAGGCTCCTGGATTGACGCCTCCTGTACCTGCTCGCCGCCCCGGTGGGTCAGATAGACCGTTACCCCGGCAGCCACTGCCACCAGTACCAGGATGAGAGCAGCGTATTTTGCGCCGGCTGTGAATTGTTTGTTGCTCATGTTTAAGCACCTCCGAGGCAGAGTATAGACAGAAAGCCGGTTTTCTAAACAGAAAAACCAAAATATGTTTTTTCGGTTGCCTATTGACTTTGCAAGGATTTCATATATATTTATATGTGTCAAATTTTGACGAAAAATCGGTTAGAGAATCGGGGGAGGATAATGGCCAAGGAACTCATCAGGCTCCGTGATTTGATTATGGAGTTCGACGGGGAGCGTATATTGGACGGCATCAATCTTTACATCAACGATCATGAATTCCTCACATTGCTGGGCCCTTCCGGCTGCGGTAAGACCACCACACTCAGGATCATCGGCGGCTTTCTGACGCCCACCTCCGGCACGGTGACCTTCGACGGTGAGACAATCAATGATGTTCCGCCCTACAAGCGGCAGATCAACACCGTGTTTCAGCGCTATGCCCTTTTTCCGCATCTGGATGTCTATGATAACATCGCTTTCGGATTGCGGGTTGCCAAGCTGCCGAAAAGCGAAATCGATGCCAGAGTGAAGGAAATGCTGGAAATCGTCAGCCTCCGGGGCTACGAGAACCGCCACATCGACAGTCTCTCCGGCGGCCAGCAGCAGCGGGTGGCCATCGCCCGGGCCCTGGTCAACCGGCCCAAGGTGCTGCTGCTGGACGAGCCCCTGGGCGCATTGGACCTTCGGCTGCGCAAGGACATGCAGAACGAGCTCAAGCGCATCCAGCAGGCTCTGGGCATCACATTCATTTATGTGACCCACGACCAGGAGGAGGCGCTGTCCATGTCCGATACCATCGTGGTGATGGACAAGGGCCGCATCCAGCAGATCGGCAAACCTGAGGATATCTATAATGAGCCGAAGAACGCCTTCGTGGCGGATTTCATCGGCGAATCCAACATTCTCGACGGCGTGATGCTCGCTGACTACCGGGTGAAGTTCTTCGACCGGGAGTTCCAGTGCGTTGACAAGGGCTTCGCCGAGAACGAGCCCGTGGACGTGGTCATCCGCCCGGAGGACGTGGACATTGTCCCGGTAAAAGAGGGCCACCTGGTGGGCAGGGTGACGGCCATCACCTTCAAGGGCCTGAACTACGACATCATCGTGGAATTCAAGGGCTTCAAATGGCTCATTCAGTCCACCGACTACCAGGCCGTTGGCTCCACCATCGGCATCCGGTTGAACCCGGAAGACATTCACATCATGCACAAGAGTGAATACTCCGGCATGTTTGGCGACTACAGCTCCTACTCCGCCGAGTACGACGAGCTGACGGAGGATGCCGGGGATGAAAAAGAATAACGCAATCCTGCTCAGCACCCCCTATCTTATCTGGATGGTGCTGTTCACCCTGATCCCCCTGGGCGTGGTGGGCTACTATGCCCTGACGGACCCATCCACCGGTGAATTTTCCCTTGTGAACCTGCGCCAGCTGGGGATGTACCTGCCGGTGCTGTGGACCTCCATTGCGTATTCCATGGTGTCGGCGGTGGTTTGTCTGATCCTGGGCTATCCCGTGGCCTATTTCATCGCCCACTGCGGCCAGACGGCCCAGCGATTTTTGTACATGCTGGTAATGCTGCCCATGTGCATGAGCTTTCTGCTGCGCACCCTGGCCTGGGTGGGCCTGCTCAATGACCAGGGCATCATCAATAACCTGCTTGTGGCCCTGTTTGACCAGCTTCGCAATTTGGGCCAGTGGATGGTTTCCAGCCTGGGCTGGGAGCATTTCGGCGGCTGGCTGGCCTCCATTCCCGAAGATTTTGGCCGCCTGCCCCTGATCCGCACCCCCGGGGCGGTGGTGCTGGGCATGGTGTATAACTACCTGCCCTACATGATCCTGCCCCTTTACACCACCATCGTGAAAATCGACC
>JBJDYM010000058.1:0-2250 GCA_051867315.1 Faecousia sp. | reverse complement strand
GTATTCTCTCCACGATCCGGCGCAGAAATGGACCGCATAGTTGCCCTTCCGCGCCTCCGCCGGAGAGCCGGCCACGAAGCAGGAGGGATAAACGCGGATATGCGCTTTCAGATCCTGCTGCTCATCCCGGTAGACGAAGCCGTAATCCCGGGCGCAAAGGGCAAAAACATCCGGCGCGACCAAGGGAGTTTGACCGGTGCCGTCCCTTTGCGTGAAAGGATGGGTGTCATACCATTTCATGCAGTCTTTCAAAAAAGGATGCCCCTTTTCCGCACCCATAAAGGCCGCCTGAATGCCAAAACCGGGAATGTGCCCGCCGGTGAGGGGTTTACCGCTGCCGTCAATCAGATGGGAATATGGAGCAAACCCTTTTTCGTGGAACTCGATGAAGGAAAAAAGTCCGTTGTCCAAAAAAAGGTCAAAATTCCGTTTTACGAAAATATCGGAATCCAGATAGATCCCGCCCACCATATCAAGGATATACAGCCGCAGATAATCCGTTGCGAAGGCCCATTTTTTGGCGTTCAGGGCTTCCGTTACGAAATCGGGCATGGAGGAAAAGTCAAAATCAGACCATTCCCGGATCTCATACTCGGGCAGATGCCGCCGCCAACTGGCGATGCAGGACTGGATCAGGTCGGGCTTCGGCTGGTTGGACAGCCACACA
This sequence comes from Faecousia sp., assembly GCA_051867315.1. GTDB lineage: Bacteria > Bacillota > Clostridia > Oscillospirales > Oscillospiraceae > Faecousia. Next base: position 1,583 of record JBJDYM010000058.1, on the reverse strand, counting down.
TAATGGATGATTTTCGGAATCATAATTATCTCCTTTTTCGTCCCAACCGCTCAGCCGCCATGGAAAAATAGTAGCGCAGAGATGCATTTTTCCAATGGGCCAGCAGAAAAATCACATTAGGCAGGATCAGGCAGAGCAGGATGTTTGCAGCAAAGGCTGGGAGGCCCTCCAGCGGGATCCGGCTGCTGACAAAGCTTACTGCCCAGCCGCTAAAAAACGTCAGGAGGGTATTCCGGGCGTAGCTTAGGTAATAGCTCCTCACGGGAGCGTCCAGTCCATAGCGGTAGACCACATACGGCTCCACCGGGAAGCAGACGCACATCGTGCTCAGAAGGGTCCCGATGAATATACCGGCAATGCCAAAATACCTGGCCAGGACGATGGAGGCTGCAAGATTCACGCCCGATTCCCAAAACGGCTTGTACCGGTCATACCAAAACAGCCCTAAGGATTCCCGAAAGGTGGTTAAGGCGTTTCTCATGCCGGTGACGTAAAAATTGGTCACAATAAGAAAGACGATGCCCCGGGAGAACAGGTATTCCTCTCCAACCCATAAGGATATGAAGGGTTGATACAGTACATACAGGCATATGGCGGAGAAATAATACAGCCAGCTTCCGGCAAAGTCCAGCCGTTCAAACACTGTCCGCAGGGCTTTCTGATCCTCTGCCGCTCCCAGATTGCCAACACTGGAGGAAAGGCTTGTAAATACCGGGTCAAAGAGAGCCCTGAGTCCGTTGGTCACCATAAGGTAATTGGAATAAATGCCCACCTGGGTCACTCCGCAGAAATAGGCAAGCAGCAGGTTGTCCGTTCCGAACACCACCGTACCGCCCAGCCGGTGGCCGATCATTGCCTTGGCATTTTTGAGGATCTCCTGCTTGGCGTCCCGGTCGAGCTCCGCGCGGCGGAACGCTTTGACAAAGGGGTACATCCGGTCCGCCCGGTTCGCCAGGATCAGGTTGATCGCCAGGTTGGAGCACAATTTGATGAGCAGATATCCAATGTAGGACCCGGTGCACAGCAGGCACACCATCTGCGCAGCGGAGCACGCCAGAAGGATCCGGCTGCGGATACCAGTGACGATATACTGCTTTTGATTGGCGATGATCAGAACCTGCTTATAGCCGAGATAATAGGACAGCACGCTGTCCAGAAGAAACAGCAGAAAAATGGCGGACCAATGGGGAATCCCGGCAATTTCCGGAAAGATCCCGGGCAGGAAGGGCATCAGGCAGAGCCCTGTTCCCCCAATAACGGTTCCGACGGCAAAATAGACCTTCCGGTACAGGCGGGACAGGGCTGCGATTTTCTCATGGTCCTTCTCGGCGATGGGTTTATACAAGCTGAACGTAATTGCCGAACCGATCCCCAGCTCCGCGACCGACATGGTTGAGATCAGTCCGGATAGGGTGCTGTTGATCCCCAAATACTGCTGAGAAAGCGTCAGCACAAAGACCCGCCGCGTCACAAACTGCAGGGCAAAATAGAGAACCTGAAAAAACACTGTATATCGTATGTTTCTGATTGAATTGTCCGTTCTGGATTCCATTGGGATTTCCCTTTCCTGACCATTTTCAAGG
>JBJDYM010000057.1:5000-7584 GCA_051867315.1 Faecousia sp. | reverse complement strand
GCGGAATACCACCCGTGGGCCCAAACGCCCAGCACCGTGGTGGGCAGCAGCGCCAGCAGCACATCCCGCATCACAGCCTTGGTAGAAAGGCTGCCGCGGTCATGGGGTGCGCTGGAAATATGAAGTAATTCACTCATTCGCCAATCCCTCCTTACTTCTTCTTCGCAGCCATGATCTCGGCCTTGGTCACCTTGAACAGCTGCATCAGAGGCCGCTTGGCCGGGCAGATGTAGGTACAGCAGCCGCAGGCGATGCATTCCAGGCCGTACAGCCGGTTTTCATACCGGTCATAATTCTTCCGCTGGGCGGCCACCTGCATCAGCTGGGGGGACAGGCCCAGGGGGCACACCCGGTTGCACCGGCCGCAGCGCAGGCAGGCGGTGATGGTTTCCTCTTCCACCTTGTCGTAGGACAGGGCGGTGATGGCATTGTTGTTCTTGCAGATGGGCACCTCCAGAGTGGACAGAGCCACACCCATCATGGGGCCGCCGAAAAGGATCTTCTTGGGCTCCAGTCCCTCGTTCCAGCCGCCGCAGGCCTCGATCAGCTCCGCGCTGACCGTACCGATCTTCACAAAGAAGTTTCCGGGGTTCTTCACGCAGTCGCCGGAGACGGTGACGGTGCGCTCCATCAGCGGCTCATTCAGGCACACGGCCCGGTAGATGGCCCGGATGGTGGCCACATTGTCCACCACGCAGCCCGCATCGGCCGGAAGCATGCCCAGCTTCAGGTGCTTGCCCGCCACCACGCTGATCAGGGACCGCTCACCGCCCTGGGGGTACTTGGTTTTCAGGGGCAGGACGGAGATTTTTTCGTGACCAGCGCAGGCGGCCTGCATGGCAGCGATGGCCTGGGGCTTGTTCTTCTCGATGCCGATGACGCCCACTGCCTTGGGGAAGAGCCGCAGGATGATCTCCAGGCCCTCCACGATCTCGCCTGCGCAGGTGCGCATCAGCTGGTCGTCGCAGGTGATGTAGGGCTCGCACTCGGCGCCGTTGGCAATGATGTAGTTGATTTTTTCCGGTTCCTTCACCGTCAGCTTCACATGGGTGGGGAAGCCCGCGCCGCCCATGCCCACGATGCCGGCATCCTTGACTCTATCCAGGATTTCCTGGTTCGTCAGCATTTTGTAATCGGTTTTAACCCCGACGCCCTCCGCCAGGGTGTTTTCTCCGTCGCTGGTAATGACGATGGCCTGGCCCAGGCCCCCGGCGGCGGTGGGCCGCAGCTCCACGGCCTTCACCGTGCCGGAAACGGAGCTGACAATATTTGCGGATACAAATCCGCTGGCTTCGGCAATTCTCTGCCCGGCAAGCACCTTATCCCCCTTTTTCACCAGGGGGGTGGCAGGTTTGCCGATGTGCTGACTGGTCAGAAACACCAAATCCCCCACAGGGGTATAGGGAATCAGGGGCTTTTCACAGGAAAGCTCTTTCATCTCCTCCGGATGGACGCCGCCCCGGAATGTTCTGTCTCCCATAGACATCTCTCCTTGTTGTATGAGTTCTGTAATCGGATAAAGGGAGTATGTGAAAAACATACTCACCCAGCTTGGGTATTTTACTATTATAACGGATCGGACGAAAAAAGGCAAGAATTTCAATGATTTACCAAGAAAAAAACGAACTCTCTTTTTGTGCAGTTTTTCCCCCAGCAGAATGAAGCGCTTTTCCCAATGCGCTTATCGGTTTCACTCCGCAATTGGACGAATGGTTTGTAGGTTTGCACCGCCCCTAACGGTGCCTCCGGTGAATCCGTACCACGCTGGGCAAAAGTACCATTCACAATTTCGTTACCTGGCGGAGGCGAATGGCCTCCTCTACGGTTGGGCGCCGAAAATTGTCCCCCCGGAACGTTTTTGGTTCCGGGGGGCATATGACCGGTGTTGATGGGAGCCGCTGTTTGCGATCAATTGGTGATCCAAATGCACGGACGGACACCATATTCAAAATCGAGGAAGGAACCTCTTTCATCAATCTTGTGATCTTCCATGACGATGGTCGCGTGATCCGTTGTGTACTCCAGCTTATAGCCCTTCCCCTGGCTGCGCAGCCAGTACCAGGGCACGGTCAAACCCCGTCCCTTTGCATAGGGGGTAATGGGAACATTATTGATCACCGTATCACTGGGCATGGCAATCGCCTCCGCCGTGCTGAGCAGAAAAACGTGGTCGGTGGTCTTCACCGGATTTTTGCCGGTACCGGTTTCCGACAGGTAGTCCACGATTCGTTCTTTTTCCGCGTCCGAAAAAGCTTCTTCGTAGAACGTATCGTTCAGCCATGCGCGAAGGGAGCAGTCCTTCCATACCGTTTCGCCGCCGCCCCAGCCGTCATAATCATCATTAAATTTCTTGCAGTCAAGAATATACTTACTCATCAGCAGTGCATCCCCATCCTGCAGCATCAGCACCACCCATTCGATGGGTTCCTTGCCGTTCAGGCCCAGGTTATCCTGCTCGTACGAGCCGAGCGTTACAATGTCACCAACCTGCAATGCCTGCATCGAACCGGCTGACGACACGCCGGTGCCCTTTGCCTGACCGCAGTTCGAGCAGAAATTGCCGGAACTGTTCTCCTTGCCGCAG
>JBJDYM010000057.1:0-4900 GCA_051867315.1 Faecousia sp. | reverse complement strand
ATCAAAGGCTTAGATTTCGATCCAAATGCACGGACGAACACCATAGGCAAAGAGCTGAACCTCGCCGCCTGTCTCGTCCAGCTTGCCTTCCCTTACAAGCGCCGCATGATACGTATAGCTCAGCAGATTCTGGGAAGGAGAATAGACCGAACCGTCGGAAAAAGTGAACTCAAAGTCCGCATTCTTCCCATTCGATGCCGCGCAGATGGTGCGCAGCCAATAGCTTCCGGACCAATCCCTGGTGCTGTTTGCCTTGGCGTACTCGGTGCTGGGCGCGTCGTCGTACACAAGCTCCGCCGGGAGGCTTTTCACCTCGGAGGTACTGAGCAGGAAAACGTTGTCCTCACAGTCTTCGGTGGCGTAGGCAACGATCCTGCTCTTTTCCGCCTCCGAAAACGCGCCCGAGTAAAACTCGTCATTCAGCCAGGCGCGAAGCGAGCTGTCTTTCCATCCAAAGGAGGAATAACCGCTGCTGAAGGGGGTCACCCGTTCTTTATGAAAATACTTCTGTTCCAGAGCGAATCTGCTCATCATCAGCGCCTTTCCGTCGTACACGGCAAGCACCGTCCACTCGATGGGCTCCTTGCCGTTAAAGCTCAGGTTATCCTGTTCGTAGGTGCCCATTGTCACAATATCTCCAACCTGCAGCGTTTGCTGCGGAAAGGTTGGCAATGCACCGCCTCCCCTCGGCTGGCCGCAGTTCGGACAGAAATTGCCGGAACTGTTCTCCTTGCCGCAGCTCGAACAGATCCACGCGCCGTCATCCGGCCTTTGGCTGCCGCAGTTGGCGCAGAAATTGCCGGATGCCGCACTGCCGCAGACTGCACAGGTCCAATCCTCCGCAAAGGCCACGCCGTGGCCGCAAAGCAGGCAAAGGGCCAACAGCAAACTGATGATTTTTCTCATTGGTTTCCCTCCTGTCTTGAAAATACAGATAGTTATTTTATCTTCTCATTTTTTTATAAAAATGTCAATGGTCTATCCCCGGGGGCTTCATGAAAAATTTTCCCTCGGAACGTTTTTGGTTCCGGGGGCATAGAATCATCAGACGGTCTCCACCTTGATGGTGTTGGTGTTGCCGGTTTGGCCGTTGATGGGGCCGCCGGTGAGGACCACCTTGTCGCCCTTTTGCAAATTCAGCACCTTCTTGGCGCTGGCCAGGGCGTGGTAGAACATCACGTCCTGGGAATTGAACTCCTCCGCCAGCACCGGGGTCACGCCCCAGCTCAGGCTCAGGCGGCGGTAGATGCGCTCGTCGGTGGTCATGCCGATGATGTCCACGGGGCAGCGGAACCGGCTGACCATCCGGGCGGTGGTGCCGGAGACGGAGCAGACCACGATGGCCTTGGCCTCCACATCGATGGCCATGGCGCAGATGGCATGGGACACGGCATCCAGGGTGTTGCGGATGCGGAATTCATAATTGCGGAAGCGCTTACTATAGCTGGTGTGCTGCTCGGTGAATTCGCAGATGTCCGCCATGGTCTTTACCGCCTCCACCGGGTATTTGCCGGCGGCGGACTCACCGGAGAGCATCACGGCGCTGCTGCCGTCGTACACGGCGTTGGCCACGTCGGAGATCTCCGCCCGGGTGGGCCGGGGATTCTGGATCATGGATTCCAGCATTTCCGTGGCGGTGATCACCCGCTTGCCCAGCATCCGGCAGGTGGAGGTCAGCCGCTTCTGCACGGCGGGCACCTCCACAAAGGGGATTTCAACACCCAGGTCGCCCCGGGCGATCATGATGCCGTCGGCCACCTCGCAGATGGCTTCAGCGTTGTCCACGCCGGAACGGTTTTCGATCTTGGCAATCAGATCGATGTTGCCGCCGCCGTTGGCCGCCAGGAAATGCTTTAATTCCTCCATGTCGCCCTTGGTGGACACAAAGGAGGCCGCCACGAAGTCCACCTGGTTTTTGATGCCGAAGAGCAGGTCCTGCTTGTCCTGCTCGCTGAGGTAGGGGCCGGTCATCACCTTGTTGGGGAAGCTCATGCTCTTGCGGTTGGACAGCACGCCGCCGGTGATGACCTTGGTCACCACATTGCTGCCCTCCAGGGCAGTCACCTCAAACACCACCAGACCGTTGTTCACCAGAATCCGGTCCCCCACGGACAGATCGTTCACCAGTCCCTGGTAGTTGACGCTGACCCTTGTCTCGTCGCCCTCCACCTCGTCGGTGGTGAAGGTGAAGGTGTCGCCCTCTTTCACGGTGACTTTCCCCCCGGCAAAGGTGCGGATGCGGTACTCCGGGCCCTTGGTATCCAGCATGATGGCGATGGGCATGCCCAGCTCCTGGCGCACCTCTTTAATCAAATCGATCTTGGCCTGGTGCTCCGGATAACTGCCGTGGGAGAAGTTCAGCCGGGCCACATTCATGCCCGCCCTGCACATCTGGATCAGGGTTTCCTTATTCTCCGAGGAAGGGCCGATGGTGCAGATAATTTTCGTCTTGCGCATATGGATTACTCCTTTTTCGGTTTTCAATATCATATCAGGAATCGCAGAAAATTACAATCCCCTTCTGCGTCCAATTCACGCCCCCGGCGGCACATCGGTAAATTGCTGTTTGGCGATTTGCACGCCCCGCCGCAGGAGAGGCTTGGCATTTATGAAAAGTTCACAAATTTCAGGCTTCATTTTTGACATTGAAAAAAGGATTTGATATTTAGCCAATGAATTTGGTAGACTTACGCAAAAGAATCTGGTATACTCACGCCGCAAATCAAACCAACCCCTATGGAGGAACATGCTATGAAAAAGGTTATGAAGACCATTCTGTTTGCCCGGAACCGCCGGGAAGAGGACCGTCCGGACACCGGCAAGGCCCGCTGCTACGCCTGCATCAACGGCATCATCATTCCGGTGCTGTAAGACGCTGCCCGGAGCCGTACCGTGCGCGATACTGTCTGGGCGTCAGGCCGGTTGCTTTCCGGAACACGCTGATGAAGTGGCTCTGGGAGCAAAACGCCAGGAAATTTGCGATGTCCGAGCAGCTGTAGTCGCTGTAGCGGAGCATGCCCTCCGCCGCTTCGATCCGGCGCTGCCGGACATAGTCGGAGACCGTCACACCGGTCTCCTTTTTAAAAAGGACGGACAGGTAGCTCTCGTTCAATTCCACCTGAGCTGCCAGGTCCGAAAGTCGAATCTGCTCATACAGGTGGTCGTAGATGTAGTCCATACACGCGGCCACCGGTCTTGAGCAGATTCTTTGTTTTTTCACCGCGGTCATTTCCTCGAGGTAAAATTCCAGCATGTCCCGGTGCAGGTCGATGACCTGCTGCTCCGTTTCCAGGGCGTCCATTTTCTGGATGTAAAGGTCGCTGATGTTGTAGGCCCGCTCCTCGTCCAGCCCGCCCTCCATGCAATAGCGGCAGCAAAGGGCAATGTTGGCCACAAATAGGTATTTATAGTTGCGCAGAGGGTCATCGGACAGGTGACCCTGCAAATGGGCCTGAAAGGCGCGCGTCCCCTCCTCCACCGCCTGGGGATTGGCATCCCGCAGAAGCTCATATTGCAGCCGGTCCCGGTCCTGGGCCATGTGCCGGAATTGATTCTCCCGGTGGAGAAACTCCATATAAAAAAGCTGTTTTTCCCCGATTGCCCGCTCCGCCATAAATGCGTCCCCCTTTCCAATATCATAACATACGCCCGATGAACATGCAATGAAGTTCAACCGATTTTTCCTTCCGCAAAAGGAAATTCTGTGAATGCAATTCCCCCGGTGGCGCACCGGGGGAAATTGTAACCTTATAAAAATGTCTTCTTCCGAATGGCATCCCCCAAAGGACGGATCAGACCCGCCAGAATCCAGAACAATCCCACGGCGCTCAGGATGGCCACGGGGTACAGGCTCCAGGTGAACATCCCGGTGCCGAAGGTGATGCAGATAAACAGCTCCAGCAGCATGGCGGAGCAGCCGAAGACGATGCAGCCGCCCCCCAGCTGGAAAAACCTACCCCGGCGGACGTATTTCACAATGGCTGCAAAGCCCGTAACCAGTGCGCCGTACATTGCCGTCACCGGGAAGGCCAGGGACAAAAACCAGCCCCCCTGCACCGCCAAATCGATGTAGAGCAGCATCAGTCCCACCGCCGTGAAATCAATGCCAAGAAACACCACCACATTGGGCCGTGCAAACCACAGCGGCAGCACCAGCAGCACATAGCCCGTCAGCAGCCCCGCCAGCACGAAGCCGGACCAGGTCACGCTGTCCTCCAGCAGAAGATCCACCAGCAGGCAGGCGCTCACTGCCACAATGAAAAACACCGTCAGCAGATACCGCCAGCTGCTGCGCTCCGCCTCCGGGGCATGCCACTCCCGGGGGTACAGGCTGGGGCCGGGGGTACGCTCCAAATCGGGATGATAGGCCCGCAGGCCGCACAGGGGGCATTTTTCCTCCCCCTCTCCCAGCTTCACGCCGCAATTCATACAATACATTCTTTCAGTTCCTTTCGTTGCTGTCCACTGTGACCCCCAGGCCCAGCTCCACCAGCCGGGTGAGAAAATCCCGCTCCAGCCTTGGCTCCCGGGTGGAGCGGATCAGATTGATCCGGGTGAACCCTCCGTAGGACACCAGGCTGCAATTGTTGGCATAGGTGGCCTGGGGACCGATGGTAAAATCCAAATAGCGGACATAGGGCTCCATTTCGCCGGGCAGACGGGTCTTTCCCAAATTGGAGAGGTTGATGCTGCCCTTGCTCTCCCCCACCCGGCGATAGACCATCCGCAGGGCGATATTTTTAATGGGCAGGGGCAGGATTTTGATCAGAAAATTTTGAGACGGCTGCACATTGGCCGCCACCCGGGCTGCCATCTGCTGGGCTGTGACCTGGGTTTCCAGCTGGCTCTGCACCGCCCGGATCAGCTCCTTCAGGGTATAGCTGCCCAGCCGGGGGTCCAC
>JBJDYM010000056.1:0-2255 GCA_051867315.1 Faecousia sp. | reverse complement strand
CTGGCCGTAGTAGGCGTTGGGGCCGTGCTTGCGCAGGTAGTGCTTGTCCAGCATCCGCTGGGGGGCGGGGGCGGCGTCAGGCTTCACGATTTTGGTGAAGATTCCCATTTTGGCGCATTCCTCCAGCACCACGCTGTGATACACCGCCTGGGCCGGGTCCTTGCCCCAGGTGAAGGGGCCGTGGCTGAAGCACAGCACCGCGGGGACGGCCTTGGGGTCCAGGCCCCGCTCCCGGAAGGTTTCCACGATGGTGATGCCGGTGTTCAGCTCGTAGTCCTCGTCCAGCTCCTCCTGGGTCAGGTGGCGGGCACAGGGGATGCTGCCGTAGAAATAGTCGGCGTGGGTGGTGCCGTAGCAGGGCAGATCCGCGCCGGCCTGGGCCCAGCCCACGGCGTAGGGGCTGTGGGTGTGGACAATGCCGCCGATCTGGGGGAAGGCATTGTAGAGCACCATGTGGGTCTTGGTGTCGGAGGAGGGGTTCATGTCGCCCTCAATTTTGTTGCCCTGCAGATCCATGACCACCATGTCGCTGGGCTTTAGCTCGTCATATTCCACCCCGCTGGGCTTGATGACGAAGAGCCCTTTCTCCCGGTCCACGCCGGAGACGTTGCCCCAGGTGTAGGTCACGAGGCCCCGCTTGGGCAGCTCCATATTGGCAAGATATACTTTCTCTTTCAGTTCTTCCAGCATGATTACAATCCCTCCACTGCTGCTTTTTCCATGGGGAACGCCCGCTTGTAGCGCTCCAAAAATGCGTTGAAGCCGTCAATGTCCGCCTGCTCCGCCATCAGAGTGGTGGCAGCCGCGCCCGCGAACACCTTATTGTCCAGATAGTCGGCCAGGGATTCGCCCTGATCCCTGCGGATCATGTAGGCGGCCAGCAGCGCCATGCCGTAGGGGCCGCCCTCGCCGGCGGTTTCCATGCAGCTCACCGGCGCGCCGATGGCGGCGGAGAGCATCCGCTGGCCCACCCCGGGGGTCTTGAAGAAGCCGCCGTGGCCGTAGAGCTTGTCCACCTGCACGTTCTCCTCCCGGGTCAGGATGTCCAGGCCGATTTTCAGGGTGGCCAGGGCGGAGAGGATGTGGGTGCGCATGAAGTTGGCCAGGTTGAAGCCGGCGTTGGGGGTCCGGGCGAAGACGGGACGGCCCTCGTCCAGATCGGTGACGCCCTCGCCGGAGAAATAGTTGTAGCTCAGAAGGCCGCCGCAGTCGGCATCGCCCTCCAGGGCCTTGCGGAAGAGCATGGTGAAGAGCCGGCCCTTGTCCTGGGGCGCACCGATGAAGGCGGCAAACTCACTGAGCAGATTCACCCAGGCGTTGATGTCGGAGGTGCAGTTGTTGCAGTGGACCATGGCCACGGGAGCCCCGGCGGGGGTGGTGACCATGTCGATCTCCCGGTGGACGCCCAGGGGATGGTCGGTGACCAGCATGGCAAAGTCGGAGGTACCGGCGGAGACGTTGCCGGTGCGCTCCCGCACGGAGTTGGTGGCGGCCATGCCGGTGCCCGCGTCGCCCTCGCAGGGGGCCACGGGGATGCCGGGGATCAGGTCACCGTCAGGGTCCAGGAAGGCCGCGCCCTTTTCGGTGAGCACGCCGCCGCTTTCGCCTGCGCAGAGCACCTTGGGCAGAATGTCTCTCAGCTTCCAGCGCTGGCCGCTCATGGCGTCGAATTTGTCCACCATGGCCTGGTCATAGTCCAGCTTGCCGGAATCGATGGGGAACATGCCGGAGGCCTCGCCGATGCCCATGACTTTTTCCCCGGTGAGCAGATAATGGATGTAGCCTGCCAGGGTGGTGAGGAAGGCGATGCTGCCCACGTGGTCTTCCTGGTTCAAAATGGCCTGGTACAGGTGGGCAATGCTCCAGCGCTGGGGGATGTTGAAGCCCAGGGCAGCGGAGAGCTTTTCGGCGGCCTCACCGGTGATGGTGTTTCTCCAGGTGCGGAATTCGGCCAGCTGGTTGCCATCTTTGTCAAAGGGCAGGTAGCCGTGCATCATGGCGGAAACGCCGATGGCGCCCACTTCGGTGAGCTTCACGCCGAATTTTTCCCGGACGTCCTTTTTCAGCTCCCGGTAGCAGTCCTGGATGCCGGTGGTCACGGCCTCCATGGAGTAGGTCCAGATGCCGTTGACCAGCTGGTTTTCCCATTCGTGGGAGCCGGAGGCGATGGGAATGTGGTTTTCATCGATGAGGACGGCCTTGATCCGGGTGGACCCCAGCTCAATGCCCAGGGCGGTGGTTTTGAAATCCATGGT
>JBJDYM010000055.1:0-2255 GCA_051867315.1 Faecousia sp. | reverse complement strand
TTCTCGAACAGGTGGATGTCATACTCCCCGGGGACGTTGCGGTACAGATTCTTCCCGATGCGTTCGCTGTGGCCCATTTTGCCCAGGACCCGGCCGTCGGGAGAGGTGATGCCCTCGATGGCGAACAGGGAGCCGTTGGGGTTGAACTCGGTGTCCATGGTGGGATTGCCCTCCAGGTCAACATACTGGGTGGCAATCTGGCCGTTTTCCGCCAGCTGGTTGATCAGCGCTTCGCTGGCAAAGAACCGACCCTCGCCGTGGGAAATGGGCACGGTGCAGATGCTGCCAACCTCGGCGTTGGCCAGCCAGGGGGACTTGTTGGAGCAGATCCGGGTGCGCACCATCTTGGACTGGTGGCGGCCGATGATGTTATAGGTCAGGGTGGGGCAGGTGTCATCCGTATCGATGATCTTCCCGTAGGGCACCAGGCCAAGCTTAATCAGCGCCTGGAAGCCGTTGCAGATCCCCAGCATCAACCCGTCCCGCTTTTCCAGCAGGGCAGTGACCTGCTCTTTGATGGCGGGATTGCGGAAGAAGGCGGTGATGAATTTGGCGGAGCCGTCGGGCTCGTCGCCGCCGGAGAAGCCGCCGGGCAGGAAGATCATCTGGGCCTGGGCAGCCTTCCTGGCAAATTCCTCCACACTGCGCTGCACGTCGGAGGCGGTCAGGTTGCGAATCACGGCAATTTCCGCGTCGGCCCCGGCATTCAGCATGGCCCGGGCGGAGTCGTATTCGCAGTTGGTGCCGGGGAACACGGGAATCAGCACCTTGGGCCGGGCCGTCTTCACAGCGGGGGCGGGATAGCGCTTGGCAGTGAAATTGAAAGCGGGAATGTCCTGGCCGCCCTCGGTGACCTTGGTGGGATACACCTGGGAGAGGGTCGCCTCGTTCAGGCTCCGCAGTTCCTCGATGCTGGCCTGGTCGCCGCCCAGGTCGATGACGGGTTCGGCGGTGGTGTAGCCGATTTTGACGGCGCTTCTCATCCGAACGTCCTCTTTCAGCTCCACGATCAGGCAGCAGGAGCCATAGGTATACCAGTCGGTGAAGTTCTCGGCGTGGAAGCCAATGTTGTTGCCGAAGCTCATCTTCATCACGGCCTCGGCGGCGCCGTTCTCCACCGCCCAGGCGGAGAGCACCTTGCCCTGGCTGTGGAGCCACAGGAAGGCATCCCAGCTGGCCTTCACCGCCTCGGCAGTATCAGCAGCAGGGGCGAACAGATAGACCGGATGATTGGCCCCCTTGAATTCGGGAGAGAGCACCTTGCCCGCCTCCACAGGCGCGATGGCAAAGGAAATCACCGTGGGCGGCACGTCCAGATCCAGGAAGGAGCCGGACATGGAGTCCTTGCCTCCGATGGCGGCGGCGTTCAGCTCCAGCTGGGCATCCAGCGCGCCCAGCAGGGCGGCGAAGGGCTTGCCCCAGCGCTTGGGGTCGGTGCGAAGCTTCTCAAAGAACTCCTGCAATGTCAGGTAGGCTTTGCGGTAGTCCGCACCCGCTGCCACCAGCTTGGCCATGGAATTGTAAACCGCGTCATGGGCCCCGGTGTAGGGGTCGATGCACATCCGGTCCGGGTCGCAGCCCCAAGCCATCACGCTGGCCTGGGAGGTAACCTGCCCGGGCAGCACGGGGAACAGAGCGGCCATGGCCTGGGCGGGAGTGGTCTGATTTCTGCCGCCGAAGGGCATCAGCACGGAGCCCGCGCCGATGGAGCCGTCGAAGCGCTCCACCAACCCTCTGCGGCTGGCGGTTTTCAAACTGGAGGCCATCTCCCGCAGAGAGGCAAACAGGGGCTGATCCAATTGGGACAGATCCTTCCGCTCCACGGCAACCTCCGTGTGCTTCACCGCGCCGTTGGTATCCAGGAAGGCACGGCTGAGGTTGGCAATTTCCCTGCCCTTCCACTCCATGACCATCCGGGCTTCCTCGGTGACCACGGCCACCCGGTAGGCCTCCAGGTTCTCCGCCTGGGCGGCTTCCATGAACCTGTCCGCGTCCTCGGGAGCCACCACCACGGCCATCCGCTCCTGGGATTCGGAGATGGCAAGCTCCGTGCCGTCCAGGCCCTCGTATTTCTTTCTGACCGCATCCAGGTCGATCCGGAGACCAGCTGCCAGCTCGCCGATGGCCACGGAAACGCCGCCGGCGCCGAAGTCGTTGCAGCGCTTGATCAGCCGGGTCACGTCACCGTTGCGGAACAGGCGCTGGATTTTCCGCTCCTCGGGGGCGTTGCCCTTCTGCACCTCGGAGGCCATGGT
>JBJDYM010000054.1:0-2268 GCA_051867315.1 Faecousia sp. | reverse complement strand
GGACGCCCTGAACTCCTGGCAGCTGGTGAAGGAGCTGAAGGAGGCCACCGGCATGTGCGCCGTCACCTCCTTCAAGCATGTTTCCCCCACCTCCGCCGCCGTGGGCAAGGTGCTGCCGGAAAACCTGAAAAAAGCCTGCTTCGTGGATGATGTGCCTGAGCTGGACGGGAGCATGCTGGCCTGTGCCTATGCCCGTGCCCGGGGCACGGACCGGATGTGCTCCTTCGGCGACTGGGTGGCCCTGTCCGACGTGTGCGACGTGACCACTGCCAAGCTGATTGCCCGGGAGGTCTCCGACGGCGTCATCGCCCCCGGCTACACCGACGAGGCTCTGGCCATTCTGAAGGCCAAGCGCAAGGGCAGCTACAACGTGGTGGCCATCGACCCGGACTATGTCCCCGCTGAGCAGGAGACCAAGATGGTGTTCGGCGTCACCTTCCAGCAGGGCCGGAATAATTTCAAGATCGGGGAGCATCTGCTGGAGAACATCGTCACCGAAAACAAGGCGCTGCCCGAAAGCGCCAAGATCGATCTGATCGTCTCCCTGATTACCCTGAAATACACCCAGAGTAACTCCGTGTGCTTTGCCTATGACGGTCAGGCCATCGGCGTGGGCGCGGGCCAGCAGTCCCGGATTCACTGCACCCGTCTGGCAGGCTCCAAGGCCGACACCTTCTTCCTGCGCCAGCATCCCAAGACGCTGAATCTTCCCTTCCGGGAGGATCTGGGCCGCCCCAACCGGGACAATGTGATCGATGGCTACATCAACGGCAATGAAGAGGACGTGTGCGCCGAGGGCATCTGGCAGAACTACTTCACATCCCAGCCCGACCGGCTGACGGAACAGGACAAGCGGGAATTCCTGGACGGTATCCGGGGCGTGGCCCTGGGCTCCGATGCCTTCTTCCCCTTCGCCGACAACATCAAGCGGGCCTGCGCCTCCGGCGTCAGCTACATTGCCCAGCCCGGCGGCTCCATCCGGGACGATCTGGTCATTGAGGAGTGCAACAAGCGGGGCGTCACCATGGCCTTCACCGGGATGCGGCTGTTCCACCACTAAATGAAAGATACGAGATATAAGATATGAGATACAAGATATCTGTTTTCTCATAGCTTGTATTTCGAGGAAAGGGAGAGCGTATGTCCACAGACAGCATTGCAAAGCAAAAGAGTATGGCATTTGCAATATGAATTGTTCACTTGTATCGGTACCTGGGTGAAGAACATCGGGAGTACATCATGTCCAAGCAGCCGCTTCGCAGTGGGACCAGCATTGGTGCAAATATATCAGAAGCCATCTATGGAAGCAGTCGCAGAGATTTTGCTGCGAAACTGCAAATAGCAGAGAAAGAGGCTGCAGAAACTCTTTACTGGCTGGAGCTCCTCAACAGCTGCTCCTATATTCCCGACAGACTCTATCATTCCCTGCGCAGTGATTGCAGCGAATTGCTCGCCATCCGTTCCTGCACAACATAAGAATATCTTATATCTCGTATCTAATATCTTATATCTCCAAAAGGGGTGTATTCTTTGAAACTGTTAGTTGTCGGTGGTGGTGGGCGGGAGCACGCCATCATCAAAAAGCTGAAAGAAAACAAGTCCATTGAGGAAATTTTTGCCCTGCCCGGCAACGGGGGGATTGCGGCGGATGCCACCTGCGTGAACATCGGGGCTACCGATATCCAGGGCATTGTGAATTTTGCCAGGGAAAACCACATTGACTACGCCGTGGTGGCGCCGGACGATCCCCTGGTTTTAGGAGCGGTGGACGCGCTGAATGAAATCGGCATTCCCTGCTTCGGTCCCCGGGCAAACGCCGCCATCATTGAAGGAAGCAAGGTCTTCTCCAAGAACCTGATGAAAAAATACGGCATTCCCACCGCTGCCTATGAGGTCTTCGACAACATGGAAGCGGCCCTCCATTATTTGGAGGATGCCCCCATCCCCACCGTCATCAAAGCCGACGGCCTGGCTCTGGGCAAGGGCGTAATCATTGCAGCGACCCGGCAGGAGGCAATGGATGCCGTCAAATCCATGATGGCCGATAAGATTTTCGGCAAGAGCGGCGAGCACATCGTCATCGAGGAATTCCTCACCGGTCCGGAGGTCTCCGTGCTGGCCTTCACCGACGGCAAAACCGTGAAGCCCATGGTCTCCTCCATGGACCACAAGCGCGCCGGCGACGGTGACACCGGCCTGAACACCGGCGGCATGGGCACCGTGGCGCCCAACCCCTACTACACCCCGGACATCGCCCAGCGGTGCATG
>JBJDYM010000053.1:0-2270 GCA_051867315.1 Faecousia sp. | reverse complement strand
CTTTGGGGTAGTGGTTTTTCAGCTGCCTTCCGTCCCCCTTGCCCCAGCCCAGGGAAAACGCGCCGGCCTTCACCAGGCACCAGCCCTTTTCCCGGCAGGGGAGCACCTCGCCGTGGAGGTAGGCTCTGATTTCGCCGCTGTCCGGGGGAAAGCTTACCTGGCAGCCGCATTCACCCAGCCACAATGCCAGGGCGTGGGCGGGCTCGAACCGGTCTTTTTTCACCGTTCCCAGCTCCAGCCCGGGGCGGAGCACCTTCAATTTTTTCAGCTCCGGCGCTTCGGCGGGGGCCCAGCAGAGCTTCTCTCCGAAGCAAATCGCCTTCCCCTCCGGCAGGCGGATGCCCAGCTCCCTGGCAAAGGACTGCCACTGCTTCGGCAGCGGTTCGCCGGGGGCGGGGGGAAGCGAGTCTGTATTTTGCTCCATTCTACGCAGTACGGCAGCAAAATGTCCCTCCCCCAGCAGCTTGTGGGGCCACATCCGGTACATGGCCGGGCCGCTTTGCTGGAACCAGGGGGCCTCCACCGGCTCCGGCACAAAATCCGGGTGGTTTTTTAAAAAGGCCTCCACCGCCTCCTCGTCCTCCTGGGGGGCGAAGGTACAGGTGGAGTAGACCAGCCGCCCGCCGGGCTTCACCAGCCTGGCGGCGCAGTCCAGAATTTCTGCCTGACGGCGGGCGCACATCTGCACGGTTTCCGGGCTCCAGTCGGTGACGGCGGCCTCCTCCTTGCGGAACATGCCCTCTCCGGAGCAGGGCGCGTCCACCAGCACCCGGTCAAAAAAGGCTTCGAACCGCCGGGCCAGCACCGCCGGAGTTTCATTCGTCACCACGGCGCCCGCGATGCCCAGCCGCTCGATGTTCCGGGAGAGGATCTTTGCCCGGGCAGGGTGTACTTCATTGCACAGCAGCAGCCCCTCGCCTCTGAGCCGGCCGGCGATCTGGGTGGACTTGCCCCCGGGGGCGGCGCAGAGATCGCAGATTTTTTCCCCGGGCTGCGGGTTCAGCAGGGCCACCGGGGCCATGGCGCTGGCCTCCTGTAAATAATATACGCCCGCCTCATGATACACATGCAGCCCGGGCCGGGCCTCCGGGTCATAGTAAAACCCCATGGGCTCCCAGGGGACGGGCGCTCCCACAAAGGGCAGCGCCGGGGGCTCCCCCTTCAGCGGGTTAAACCGCAGCGCCACCGCCCGGGGCCGCTGGAGGCTATCCAGAAAAGCCTCGTATTCGTCCCCTAACTGGGCGCGTATTCTTTCTAAAAACAATTCAGGAAGCATAGGGTCCCTCCAGGAATCCTCGTCAGGCAGTGAGGATGCAGTCGTTCAGTTCCTTGATTTTGTAGCCCACATCTTCGGGACAATGGGCATCCGAGGACGTGATGATGGGTACATGATTCTGTTTCAGAATCCGGAGAAATTCTTTATCAATTCCAAAAGAAGCGGTTTTGGGGCATCTTCTGGCGGCTCCGCTGTTCTGGTCGGCATACATGCCGCTCATTGCAAGCGCCTTTGCCAGACGCTCGTAGTATTCCGTAAGAGAATAGGACGGCTTGTGTCCGAACAGCTTAATGGTGTCGGGATGGCCGATGCCATCGAACAGTCCGCTCTCGGCGAGGGAAACGGAAGCTTCAAAATAGCTGCGGTATATCCGGTCCACATCGATTCCTTCCCAAAGCTCTGCCTTATGGTCGAAGGCAAAGCCATCCACAAAATGGACACTTCCCAGCAGGAAATCAAGACCCTTGTCTTTGGTCAGCGCCGCGACAAAGGCTTCCTGCTCTTTAAAGTAGCATACTTCCAGGCCGAATTTAATCTGAACGGGAAAATGTTCCTTTCTGACCTGCCGGATCAGTTCCAGATAGTCTTCCAGTTTGTGAACTCCGGCCCTGCTGTGAAACCATGTATTTACGTATTCGCTGTCTGCGCATACGGAATCGTACATTGGAACAAACTCATCAAATTGATAGCAGTGTTCAAGCAACCGGATTTCATCAATCTGCATTTCCACCGCTCTGCTGACAAAACGATTGATCCAATCCAGCGTATAGTCTCCCCGCTCAATGTGAATATGACCGTCAATCATGGCGCTCCTCCAATAATATCACGAGAAATGGAATGGCGCCGCGCGTCGGCGTTGTGCCATTCGGGTGAGCGGCCAATGTCGGGAAAGGCCAACTCTGTTCCCTATCATACCATCCCCGGGCAAATATTTCAAGGCGGCGCTGAAATGATTGACATTTTTCCCCTTTTGTGAGAGAATACTATGGTTAAA
>JBJDYM010000052.1:0-2280 GCA_051867315.1 Faecousia sp. | reverse complement strand
ATGCAGAATCCCTGACCTGTTCAATGCAAATTGCCCAAAATCCGGGCAGAAAGCCGTAAAATCGTTTCCGGATTTTCCGTTGAAATATTTACCCGGAATTTGTTACCATTAACACATAATTTGCTCCCGGTCTTTCGCCGGAGCGCAAAAAATAAATAACACAAAGAGAGAACGCCAATGCAAACAGTCAAGAAAAAAAGCTTTGCCCTTGGTTACAGCTTTATCGCACATTCCTTTATTTCCTATATGTTCCTGGCCTTCGTGCTGGTGGTCGTGTCCAACAACGTGCTGCCCAGCTTCTACCATCTGGTTCCGGAGGGATTTGCCCACTCCATGGGCGGCGCGGACAAGGCCATGCTGCTGGTCAACACGCTGTGCGCAATTTTCGCGGCCATCGTGGGCATTTTCCTGGGCCAGTGGGTCGACCGAAAGGGCCCCAAACAGGTGTTGGTGATCGGATACCTGGTCGGCGGCGTGAATTATCTGGTGTTCCCCTTCGCGGCCAGCTTCCCCGCTCTGGTGATCTGCCTTGCCCTGACCCATACCGCAATGCTCGCCTATTGCCAGATGACCACCCACTCGCTGGTGGCCCACTGGTTCAATCAGAAAAAGGGTCTGGCTCTGGGTATCTCGGCCGTCGGCGTCCCCGCCGGCAACGCCGTATTCACCCTTGTTTACACCTCCATCGTTTCCTCCTTTGGCACGCACCTTTCCCTGGGTGTGCGCGCCGGTCTTTGGAGCTTCGGTGCCGCACTGATCATCATGGGTGTTGTCAGCGCCTTCTGGGTCAAAAATACCCCGGCAGAGGTGGGTCTGACCCCGGATAATCTGCCCATCGAAAACGAAGTGGGTTCGGTGGAAAACCGCAGCTATACCTTTTCCGAAGTGATCCGGACGCCCTATGTCTGGTTGGTCATCGCGATTTACGGTCTGCTGAACTGTGCGGTCATTGCCTGCGTGGCTCAGCTGATCAACTACATTCAGACCCGCGGAAACGTGGGACTCGACACGGCCGGAGTCATCATGTCGGTGGGTGCTCTGGGCGGCATCGTCGGCGGTTTCCTCATCTCCTTTATGGACCAAAAGCTGGGCACCAAGAAGACCACCGTGCTTTATTGCATCGCCTCCATCGTGGTATATGCGGCCATGGGTCTGTTCAGCGGAAACATCACCATCCTGACCGCGCTGTGCATGCTGGCCTTCCTTCTGAACGGCGCTCCCGCACCGTTGATTCCCTCTATGATCCTGACCCTCTTCGGCCCTGAAAGCTTCAACTCGGTTTCCAAGATCGTGACTCCCATCGCCTGTATCTGCCGCTCCTGCGGTTACTATGTGGTCGCCCTGTTCATGTTCCCGGTCGGCGGTCTGGACATCTGGTCCGGCGTTTATTTCGGGCTGGCCGCAATGGCCGCCGTTTCTCTGGTTCTTTCGCTGCTCTGCCGCACAAAGCACGTGGAGATCAAGACGGCGAACGACCCCGAGGACATCTTCTCCATGGGCGAGGTCTACTTTGGCTTCAACACCCATTTCCAGGCAGACGTGCGCAAGATCAAGGAACTGCTTTACGGCCGCGGCAACACGGGACTGTATGTGCCGGGTGCCATTCCCGAGGCGGACATCCGGGAGATCGTGGAAGCCGGAACCTATGTGCCGGAAGGGCTTGGGGTGAATCCCTGGCACTTTGTGGCCGTCAGCGATCCCGATGTTCTGAGAGATCTGAACGAGCGGATGCACAAAGGCGTCATCAGCTTCTCCGCCAAGCTGCGTGAGCGTTTCCCCGGCCATCCGGAGCTGAAACAGGACACCGAAGACTTCCTGGCCAGTTTGGACCGCGCCCCGCTGGTTGTCATGGCCTTTACCGATTACCCCGTTCAGGGCAACGCCCTTGCGGACGAAGTGAAACAAATCGGCAGCGCGTTCCAGAATATGCTGCTGAAGGCCTACGGAAAGGGCATTGGCTCCTACTGGCTGACCTCTCCCATTGCAGCCGGCGCAGCGCCCAACCTGAAAAAGCAATTCCTCCCGGACAGCGAAGGCGAATTCATCGGTATGGTGACCTTCGGCTATTACGACGACGACATGGCACGCCCCCTTGTGAAAAAGGGCAGCGTCAAATACATTTGATTTTCCTGCCGGAAAAGCCTTTCCCGGCAAACAGAGCAAAGCGGTGGGCATCAGCCACCGCTTTGCTTTTTTCATCGTATTCCGTTTTTCTGTGCTGATTTCTGCATGAAGAAATTTTGTCAGGTACCTTGTATTTCCCTCTGTATCGTGTTATAC
>JBJDYM010000051.1:0-2282 GCA_051867315.1 Faecousia sp. | reverse complement strand
TGGGGCAAAAGACCCGCCGCCCAGCCGCAGACGATTTATTCAGAGGTTCCTTAGGTGCTATCTACCAATTCGATGTGCAGGGCGGCAAATTGCGTTTTATGAATAACCGGAGCTAAAAAAATGAAAACAACTATTGACAAAACGAGGGCAGAGCGCTATTATATCTTTGGTTAGCAAAAGCTAACTATTTACGGCGGACTTGGTTAGTGATGGCTAATCTCTGCATAAAAAGAAGGTGAAAAAATGATGCCGCTTACATTTGCAGATACCGGCGCGGACTATATTGTCAAAAAGATCGGTGGGAAGCCGGAAGTCAAAAAACACTTGGAAAATCTGGGTTTTGTTGTTGGAACAGGTGTGTCTGTGATCAATACCATTGGCGGGAATGTGATTGTCAAAGTCAAGGAATCCCGCGTTGCAATCAGTCAGGAAATGGCACAGAAGATCATGATTTAAGATCTGGTGTTCTGAACCGTTTTTATTGAACGAATAAAAGGAGGAACGAGGGATGAAAACACTTCGCCAGGCAAAGGTGGGAGACACTGTCAAGGTCGTCAAGCTCCATGGGGAGGGCGCTGTGAAACGTCGTATCATGGACATGGGGATTACCAGGGGCGTGGAAGTCTATATTCGCAAAGTGGCCCCGCTGGGCGACCCGGTGGAGATTACCGTTCGCGGATATGAACTCTCCATCCGGAAAGCGGACGCAGATATGATCGAAATTGAATAATTGCGTCCGTAACCGGGGCTGCGGCCCCATATTAATTTGAATAAAGGTTAGCGAACGCTAACGGAAAGAGAGGAAATGACTGTGGAAATGAAAATTGCCCTGGCGGGCAACCCGAACTGCGGTAAAACCACATTGTTCAATGCATTGACCGGATCAAACCAGTTTGTTGGTAACTGGCCCGGCGTTACTGTGGAGAAAAAAGAGGGCAAACTGAAAAAGCATGCGGATGTAACCATTACGGACCTGCCCGGTATTTATTCTCTGTCCCCTTACACCCTGGAGGAAGTGGTGGCCCGGAACTACCTGGTGGGCGAGCGGCCCGATGCGATCCTCAACATCATTGATGGTACCAATCTGGAACGCAACCTGTATCTGACAACGCAGCTGACGGAGCTGGGCATTCCTGTGGTCGTTGCCATTAACATGATGGATATTGTCCGCAAAAACGGCGATAAAATCAATGTTCAGGAGCTTTCCAAAGCACTGGGCTGTAAGGTCGTTGAGATCTCCGCTCTGAAGGGTGACGGCATCATGGAGGCTGCCGAGGCAGCGATTGAAGCGGCAAAGAACGGCAAAACCGTCCCCATGCATACCTTCTCCGGCCCTGTGGAACATGCCATTGCCCACATTGAGGAGGCGGCTGTCCATCAGATGCCGGAAGAGCAGCAGCGCTGGTATGCCATCAAAATCTTTGAGCGGGATGACAAGGTGCTGGAAAAACTGAAGCTGGACACTTCTGTGGCAGCTCATATCGAGGCGGATATCAAGGCCGCGGAGGAAGAACTGGACGACGATGCCGAGAGCATTATCACCAACGAGCGATATATCTACATCGGTGAAGTCATCAAACGGTGCTATAAAAAGCATTCCGCCGGTAAGCTGTCCACCTCCGATAAAATCGATAAGGTTGTGACAAACCGTTGGCTGGGCCTGCCGATTTTCGCAGTGGTCATGTTCCTGGTATACTGGATTGCCATGGTCGGCGTAGGTGCCCCTGCTACGGATTGGGCGAACGACGGTGTATTCGGCGATGGCTGGCATCTTTTTGGGATTGGCTCCGCTGCTTACAATGAGGCGGCAGAAGAATACGGTGACGCGGCGCTGATTGTGGATGGTTACGATGCCTACGTAGAGGAAAACGGTTCTGCCCCCACCGGCGATTTCATCTATGAAATTGAGGACGAGGAGACGCTGGAAATCAGCGAGGAAACGGCCTCCCTGGAGGATTATCAGGCGGCTCTTGCAACCGTGGAAAGCTACGGTGAAGAACCGGACCCCGCGGATTACGGCGTCTGGGTGCCCGGTATTCCCGTTCTGATCGGCAATCTTTTGGAGAAGGCCAACGCGGCCGAGTGGCTCACGGGATTGATTCTGGACGGTATTGTGGCCGGCGTCGGCGCGGTGCTTGGCTTTGTACCTCAGATGCTGGTTCTGTTTTTGATGCTTGCCTTCCTGGAGGCCTGCGGCTATATGGCACGAATTGCCTTCGTGCTTGATCGTGTATTCCGGAAATTTGGCCTTTCCGGCAAGAGCTTTATTCCCATGCTCATCG
>JBJDYM010000050.1:0-2282 GCA_051867315.1 Faecousia sp. | reverse complement strand
CCTGCAGGGCAATGAGCCGCATGTCGCAGATGGCCTGGGCCTGGACATCATCCAGGTGAAACCGCTCCATCAAGCGGACCTTGGCGTTGTCATAGGAGGTGCGGATGATGCGGATGACCTCGTCGATGTTGTCCTGGGCAATCAGCAGGCCCTCCAACAGGTGGGCCCGCTCCTGGGCCTTGCGCAGATCGTACCGGGTCCGGCGGGTCAGGACGTCCATCTGGTGGGCCAGGTACTCGTCCAGAATCTGCCGCAGGGACAGAATCTTCGGCTGCTTCTGATCGTCCACCAGTGCCAGCATGATGATGCTGAAATTGGACTGCAGGGCGGTCTGCTTGAAAAGATTATTGAGCACCACCTGGCCGTTGGCGTCCTTTTTCAGCTCGATGACGATGCGCATGCCGTTGCGGTCGGTCTCGTCCCGCAGATCCGAGATACCGTCCAGGCGCTTGTCCTTGACCTGCTCGGCGATGGTTTTGATCAGCTGGCGCTTGTTCACCTGGTAGGGAAGCTCGGTGACGATGATCCGCTGCCGGTCCTTGCCGAATTCCTCGAACTCGGTTCTCGCCCTTACCACCACCTTGCCCCGGCCGGTGGCGTAGGCGGCCCGGATGCCGGTGCGGCCCATGATGATGCCCCCGGTGGGGAAGTCCGGGCCGGTGATGTGCTCCATCAGATCGCTCATGGTGCACTCCGGGTCATCCAGCACCGCGATGCAGGCGTTGATGACCTCCGTCAGGTTGTGGGGCGGGATATTGGTGGCCATGCCAACGGCGATGCCGGAGGAACCGTTCACCAGCAGGTTGGGGAAACGGGAGGGCAGCACCCGGGGTTCTTTCCGGCTTTCGTCGAAGTTGGGGTCCCAGTTGACGGTGTCCTTTTCAATGTCCCGGAGCATTTCGTTGGAGAGCTTACTGAGTCTGGCTTCGGTATACCGGTAGGCAGCGGGGGGATCGCCGTCCACGGAGCCGAAGTTGCCGTGGCCGTCCACCAGCATATAGCGCATGGAGAAATTCTGGGCCAGGCGCACCATGGCGTCGTACACGGAGGCGTCGCCGTGGGGATGGTATTTGCCCAGCACGTCGCCGACGCAGGTGGCGCTCTTTTTGAAGGGCTTGTCGGAGGTCAGGCCGCTTTCGTACATGGTGTAGAGGATGCGGCGGTGCACCGGCTTCAGGCCGTCCCGGACATCCGGCAGGGCCCGGCCCACGATGACGCTCATGGCGTATTCAATATAGGACTTCTCCATCTCGTCCACCAGCTTGGACTCGGTGATTACCTGGTCGGGGAAGGCGATGTCCTCGGGTTTGTAGGTTCTGTTGTGTGCCATTAACCGTCACCTCCTTAAATGTCAATGTTCACGGCGTAGCGGGCGTTTCGCTCGATCCATTCTTTTCTCGGCTCCACCTGCTCGCCCATGAGGACGTTGAAAATTTCGTCCGCCCGCATGGCGTCGTCCAGGGTGATTCTTCTCAGGCTGCGCTTTTCCGGGTCCATGGTGGTCTCCCACAGCTCGTGGGGGTCCATTTCGCCCAGGCCCTTGTACCGGGCAATGTCCACCTTGGCGCCCGGGTTGTCGCTGCGCATTTCGGCGGAGACCTGATCCCGCTGCTCGTCGGAGTAGGCGACCTTCGTGGTCTTGCCCCGGGTCAGCTTATAAAGGGGCGGCACGGCGGAGTAGACATAGCCGTTTTCAATCAGGGGCCGCATATAGCGGAAGAAGAAGGTGAGCAGAAGGGTACGGATATGGGCGCCGTCCACATCGGCATCGGCCATGATGATGATTTTGTGATAGCGGAGCTTATTCAGGTCGAATTCCTCCCCGATGCCCGCGCCCAGGGCCACGATCAGGGGGTACAGCTTGTCGTTGCCGTAGATCTTGTCCGCCCGGGCCTTTTCCACGTTGAGCATCTTGCCCCACATGGCGAGAATGGCCTGGAACCGGGAGTCCCGGCCCTGGATGGCGGAACCGGCTGCGGAGTCGCCCTCCACGATATAGATTTCGCACAGCTCGGGGTTGCGCTCGTTGCAGTCCTGGAGCTTATCCGGCATCTGGCCGGATTCCAGGCCGGTTTTCCGGCGGATGGTTTCCCTTGCCTTCCGGGCGGCCTCTCTGGCCCGGTTGGCCATCATGGCCTTTTCCAGAATGACCTTGGCCACTTGGGGATGCTCCTCCAGGTAAATCCCTAACTGATCGGTGACGATTTGGTCCACCAGCGCCCGGATGTAGGCGTTGCCCAGCTTGGCCTTGGTCTGGCCCTCGAACTGGGCGTCGGTGAGCT
>JBJDYM010000049.1:0-30852 GCA_051867315.1 Faecousia sp. | reverse complement strand
CGGTGTGGCCGAAGATATACTCGTTCTCCATGCCGGCCTCCTGGGCGATTTCCACGTTGGCGCCGTCCAGGGTGCCCAGGGTCACCGCGCCGTTGAGCATCAGCTTCATGTTGCCGGTGCCGGAGGCCTCGGTGCCGGCGGGGGAGATCTGCTCGGAGATGTCGGCGGCGGGGATGATGTGCTCCGCGTAGGAGCAGTTATAGTTCTGCACGAACACCACCTTCAGCTTGTCGGCCACGGCGGGGTCGTTGTTGATCATCCGGGCAATCCGGTTGATGTAGCGGATGATGGCCTTGGCTCTGGCGTAGCCGGGGGCGGACTTGGCGCCGAAGATGAAGGCGGTGGGCTGGAAATTGGGAAGCTCGCCGTTTTTCAGCCGGAAATAGATATCCACAATGGACAGCGCGTTCATCAGCTGCCGCTTGTACTCATGCAGGCGCTTGACCTGCACGTCGAAGATAAAGTCGGGGTTCAGCTGCACGCCCTCCTTCTCGGCGATGATCCTGCACAGCTGCTCCTTCTTGGTGCGCTTGACGGCGTTGAACTGGCGGACCATATCGTCGTCGATCATGGGCTTCAGCTTGGCCAGCTTATCCATATCCTTCAGGAAGTCGCCGCCCACCCGGTACTTGATCAGCTGGGTCAGCTCGGGGTTGCACAGGCCCATCCACCGGCGGGGGGTCACGCCGTTGGTCTTGTTCTGGAAGCGCTGGGGGAACATGTGGTACCAGTCCTTGAAGCAGTCGTCCTTCAGGATCTGGGAGTGAATGGCGGCCACGCCGTTGACATAGGAGCCAACGTAGATGGACAGGTTGGCCATGTGGGCGGTGTTGTCCCTGATGATGAACAGGCCGGGATTCTCCCGCTTCAGCCGCTCGTCAATGCGCACGATGATGTCCACAATCTCGGGCACCACGCTGCGCAGCAGGTCCAGCGGCCACTTTTCCAGGGCCTCGCTCATGACGGTGTGGTTGGTGTAGGCGAAGGTACGCTGGGCGATGGAGAAGCTCTGCTCGAAGTCCATGCCCTCCAGCATCAGCAGCCGGATCAGCTCGGGGATGGACATGGCGGGGTGGGTATCGTTGAGCTGCACGGCGTAGAAGTCCGCGAAGTGGGACAGGTCGTTGCCATGGGCAGCCTTGAAGGTGCGCATCATGTCCTGCAGGGAGGCGGAGGACAGCACATACTGCTGCTTGATGCGCAGGCGCTTGCCCTCCCAGGTGGAGTCATTGGGGTACAGAACCCGGGTGATGTCCTCGGCCTTGTTTTTCTCCGCCAGGGCCCGGAGGTAATCCTGGTCATTGAAGGCGTTAAAATCCAGGGGGGTCTCGGGTTCGCACTGCCACAGGCGCAATGTGTTGATGTTGTTGGTGCCGTAGCCGATGACGGGCACGTCGTAGGGCACGGCCAGCACGGTGTGATCGGGGAACTGGACCTTCACGGTGTGGTTGTAGCGCCGGTAGGACCAGGGATCGCCGTACTTGCTCCAGTCGTCGGCGGCTTCCCTCTGGCTGCCGTCGGCATCGAAGCTCTGCTTAAACAGGCCGTACTTATAGCGCAGGCCGTAGCCGGACAGGGGAATATTGGTGGAGGCGGCGGAGTCCAGGAAGCAGGCAGCCAGACGGCCCAGGCCGCCGTTGCCCAAAGCGGCATCCTCGATGTCCTCCAGCACGGCCAGATCCACGCCCCGGGAGGCGAAGAGCTGCTTCATCTCGTCCAGAATGCCCAGATTGTACAGGTTGGAGTAAACCAGCCGGCCGATCAGGTACTCGGCGGAGATATAGTAGGCCTTGCGCTCGTGCAGACGGGCCCGCTTGCTGTTGCTCCAGTTGTCGGCAATGGACATCATCACTGCCTGGCCCAGGGCTTCGTGCAGCTCCTGGGGCGTGGCCTCCTGCAAGGACACATCGTAGGTGTACTTCAGCTGGGACTCCGTCCATTTGAGAATGTTCATGCAATTGTAGCTCATTTTTCTTCTCCAATCTTAAAGCGATATTCGCTGAGATTTATCGTTTGTGTGCCTGCCAACTGTGGGGGAGGATATTCGCCTTCCGCCAGGCTGGATAACCGCCTGTTTCATTGAATGGTACCCTCCCCGGCATTCCACGAAGCCCAACGGGATTTGTAACCGCAGCTGGCACCCCTGATATTCTCTACAGGGACGTATCTTCTATATCAGCCGCTTCCGCGTCAGGCTCTTCGGGCTCCTGGCTGCCCAGGCGGGCATAGAGGGTGGTGAGGTGGTGAATCTTCTCGGCCAGTGTATCTGTAATCATACCATCTTTTGCCCGCCATGTCCAGTTTGAATTTGTGGTTCCGGGGAAATTCATTCTGGCATCGCTCCCCAGATCCAGATAATCCTGGAGGGGAATCACGCAGGTGTCGGCAACACTGCTCATGGCGGTGCGGATCACACCCCAGACCAGCCCCTCTTCCTTGCTCAGGCGCATGTACTCCGTGGCATACGTCTGCATCTCGGGGGTACCGGTTTCCAGCCACTGGCGGGTGGTCATATTGTCGTGGGTACCGGTGTAGCACACGGAGTTTGCGGTGTAGGTGTGGGGCAGGTAGTCGGAGGGCTCCCTGGAATCGAAGGCGAACTGCAGCACCTTCATGCCGGGGTAGCCGGACTCATCCCGCAGGTCCAGCACATCCTGGGTCAGATAGCCCAGGTCTTCGGCAATCAGCCGCAGCTCCGGCAGGGCTTTTTTCACGGCATGAATAAACTCCATGCCCGGGCCGGTGATCCACCGGCCGCCCCTGGCGGTCTTGTCGCCGAAGGGGACGGACCAGTAGCCGGCAAAGGCCCGGAAGTGGTCCATCCGCACCACGTCGTAGAGTTTTCCGGCGGCAGCCAGGCGGCGAATCCACCAGCTGTAGCCATCGGCAGCCAGCACGTCCCAGCGGTACAGGGGATTGCCCCAGAGCTGGCCGTCAGCGGAGAAGGCATCCGGGGGGCATCCGGCCACGGCCTTGGGGTCCAGCTTCTCGTCCATCTGGAACAGCTCCGGGCTGCTCCAGACCTCCACGGAATCCCGGGGCACATAGATGGGCACGTCGCCGATGATGCAAATCCCGTTCTTTTTGGCATAGTCATGCAGGGCCGTCCACTGCCTGAAGAACAGGTACTGCACAAAGCTGAAGAAGCCGATCTCCTCCTTCAGCTCCCCTCTGGCCGCCCAGATAGAATCGGGGTCCCGGAACTTCAGCTTTTCCTCCCACTCATACCAGGGCTTGCCGCCGAACTTGTTCTTCAGCGCCATGAACAGGGTAAAATCCGGAAGCCAGCTGCTGTTTTCGGTGCAGAAGGCTTCATAGGCCTCATCGGGGGTGAAGCGGGCGTAGGCGCAGCGCAGCACCTTCAGGCGGCTTAAGTAGAGCAGGCCGAAGTCCACCTTATCCTCGGTGATGTTCCACTGGATGCCCTCCAGATCCTTTTCGGTGAGCAGCCCTTCCTTCACCAGGGTGGGCAGATCGATCAGGTAATGGTTGCCCGCAAAGGTGGAGCAGGACTGGTAGGGGGAGTCGCCGAAGCCGGTGGGGGTCAGGGGCAGAATCTGCCAGGCGCTCTGGCCGGCCTTTTTCAGAAAATCCACAAATTTGTATGCCTGCTCACCCATGGTGCCGACGCCGTACTTGCCGGGCAGGCTGGTAATGTGCATCAGAATACCGCTGCTTCTCATGATAGATTACCTCAACTTTTGATAAAATAGACGGAATCATTCGGGAATCGGAGGGTTCTCCGTGCTCCAATGAAGCAAAGTTTCGAATTGTTTCGTTTCTCTATAACAATTTAATGTATTTTGAAAGATTTGTCAAGCAAAAGCGTGGGAAAGGCACAAGCTTTTCAGCATTTATCAGAAATCTTTGCTCCAAAAGGTCGAATTATGGTTAATTGCACAAGGGCTCCGCGGCCGAAAACGATTCCGTTTTTTTCTCCCATATGCTATCCTGAAGGCAGGAGTTTCGTTTCGGTTTAGAAATCCATGGCAGAATAAGGAAGATGGAAAGGAGGCGCATTCATGCGGCCGATTGAAGAACCGCTGCTTTGCAGGATCATCCGCAGGGCGGTGGATTGGGTCTATCCCAAAATGGAGCTGGTGGGGCTTTCCAACCTGCCGGAGGAGGCCTGTATTCTTGTGGGCAACCATTCCCAGGCCCACGGGCCCATCATCACCGAGGAGCGGCTGCCCTTCGACCACTACACCTGGTGCGCCTGGCAGATGATGGACAAAAATGAGGTGGCGGACTATGCCTTCCAGGATTTCTGGTCGGACAAGCCGAAGTCCGCCCAGTGGCTGTACTGGCTGGCCAGCCGCATCATCAAACATCCGGCGGTGTACATCATGACCCACGCCCGTACCATCCCCGTCTATCACGACAACCGGTGCCTGACCACCTTCCGCCGCTCCATGGAAAAGCTCCAGGACGGCTGCCATCTTGTGATTTTTCCCGAGTGCCGGGAGGAATATAACAACATCCTCTGCGAATTTCAGGACAAATTCATCGACCTTGCCTGGATGTACTACAAAAAAACCGGAAAAAGGCTGAACTTCGTGCCCATGTATCTGGCGCCCAAGCTGAAAAAGGTCTTCTTCGGACCGCCCATCGTGTTCGACCCGGAGGCCCCCAGGGCCGCAGAGCGCCGGCGCATCAAGCAGGCGCTGATGGATTCCATCACCTCCATCGCCTGCGCCCAGCCGCTGCACACCGTAATCCCCTACCGCAACATTTCTCCCAAGCTTTACCCCAAAAATCTGCCCTGTGAGGTGCATTCCATTGAAAAGACCGATGGTTGACTATCGGCAGTTCCGCTTCTCCCGGCTCGGAGAGGAACGCTTTGCCCACGTAAAGCTCTGGCTGACCTGGGCCGTTTATTTTGCGCTGTATTTTCTGACAGAGAATCTGATTCCGGTGGAAAAATGCCACGTGATTCACTGTTTTTTGGATGATATCATCCCATTTAATGAATTCTTCCTGATTTTCTACGCGGGCTGGTATGTGCTGGTGTTCGGAAGCCTTCTGTACTATTTCCTGTACGATGTGCCCCGGTTCCGGCAGCTGGACCTGTACATCTTCATCACCCAGCTCGCGGCCATGGCCTGCTACATCCTCTACCCCAGCCGCCAGGACCTGCGGCCGGAGGCGTTCCCAAGGGAGAATTTTTTCACCTGGGTGATGGGACTGATCTACACCTTCGATACCAATACCGGCGTGTGCCCGTCGCTGCATGTGGCCTACTCCCTGGCCATCGTCAGCGTTATGACAAAAGATGAGCACCTGAGCCGGGGCTTTCAGGTGTTCGTCACCGTCTTCTCCGTCATGGTGTGCCTGTCCACCGCCTTTGTCAAGCAGCATTCCGTGGTGGATATCTTCGCCGCCCTCCCCGTGGTGCTGCTGGGGGAGGCCATCATCTACGGCAAAACCTACTGGGTTCCAAAGCTCCGCCGGGTCCGCGCATAACCCCACACAATTCAAAGGACTGTTCTCCCAATCAGGAGCACAGTCCTTTTTCACGCGGCAAATACGCAAGCTGTTGTTTATCGCACTGGCGCGGCAGCGCCCATGGCTCCTCTGTGTAAAGGGAGCTGTCAGCGAAGCTGACTGAGGGATTGGGCAGCAGGCACCGACGCCATGGCACAACCCGATGCGACGAGGTACAAGCTAATACCTGGTACGCGCCCAACCGGGCACCACATTGAAGGCTTGTACTGCACGGGAGGCTGATAGCCTCCCCTTGGTCTACAGTGGTGCAATAAACAGCAATTTACCGTCTTGCTGACGAAAGATCAAAACATTTTCTCGTTTCTCTGGACCACGGCGGCTTCGGCGATGTTGATGGAGTGGCCGCCGATCCGGTTCAGGCTGTTGAGGATCTCGCCGAACATGATGCCGGCCTCGGCGGAGCATTCTCCGGCCCGGAGGCGGTCCATGTGATTCTGCTGGGCCTGCTTGGTCTTTTTCCGGTTCTCCCGTTCCAGCCGGGCCAGGTGCTTCAGCTCGTCGATGCTGATGTCCTGGCTGTAGAACCGGGCGGTGGCGTTGGCATAGAGCTCCCTGACGTTGTCATACAGCTCCAGCGCTTCGCTTCTCGCCACCTCGGAGTAGGCCAGATTCTTTTCGGTGCTGCGCTCGTTGACGTGGAGCAGGTGCTCGGCGTAGTCGCCGATGCGCTCCAGATCGTTCAGGGCCTGGTAGACCCGGTTGACGTACATGGCCTCCTGGGTGGACAGCTCCTGGACGTTGAACTTCACCAAATAATTGCTGATGGCGTCGGTCAGGTAGTCGATGACGGATTCGTTTTCCGTGATGGTCTGGGCGTTGCGCACCTCGTTGTTCAGCACGCCGTCCATGGCCAGGCTGATGTTCTCGCCCACCAGCTTGCTCATCCGGTCCACCTCGCTGCGGATCTGCAGCAGGGAGACGCTGGGATTGCCCACCAGGTTCACGTCGATATATTCCAGACGGGCGGCATCCTCGTGCTTCTGCTTGGGGATCAGCTTATAGGTCAGCTTCACCACCAGGCTGGTGCAGGGCAGCAGGATTCCGGCGGAAACCACCTTGAAGATGATGTGGATTACGGATACCTGGAACATGGGGTCGGGGACCAGCCGTTCGATCAGCTGGGTGTAGGGCAGCAGCATGGTCACCAGGGTCATCAGTATACCGCCCACCACGTTGTAGATCAGGTAGATCATGGCGGCCCGCTTGGCGTTGTTCCGGGCGCTCATGGAGGCCAGGATGGTGGGCATGGCGGAGCCGATGTTGATGCCGCAGACCAGGTAGGAGGCAAAGTGCAGCGGCATCAGCCCCTGCAGGGCCAACGCCTGCAGGATACCCACGGCGGCGGAGGAGGACTGGATCACGGCGCAGATCAGCGCGCCCACCAGAATGCCCAGGATGGGATTCCTGGCGTTCATAATGAAGCTCTGGAACCAGGGCACCTCGCCCAGGGGCTTCATGGCCCCGCTCATGGTGTGCAGGCCCTGGAACAGCAGTCCGAAGCCCAGAATGACCTGGCCCACATGCTTGATTTTGGCCTTTTTGGAATACAGCATCATAAATGCGCCCACGCAGATGCAGAAGGGGGCAATGCCGGACACATCCAGGGCGATCAGGACGCTTGTGATGGTGGTACCGATGTTGGCGCCGAAGATGACGCCGGTGGCCTGGGCCAGGTCCATGATGCCGGCGTTGATAAAGCCCATGACCATCACGGTGGTGGCGGAGGAGGACTGAATCACCACAGTCACGAAGACGCCCAGCAGGAAGCCCAAAAAGCGGTTTCTGGTGAGCTTTTCCAGCAGATCCTTCATTTTAGAGCCGGCTGCCAGCTCCAATCCGTCGCCCATGTACTTCATGCCGAACAGGAACGCACCCAGGCCTCCCAGCAGCTCCACAAGGTTGGTTACCGTCATTGTAGTCCCTCCAAGGTGATGTATCTGACTTTTTCCCATTTCTTCCCATGATATATCAGTATACCAAGTCCCGGCCCGCATTGCAATCTTTTTTTCAGTTTTTCAGAATGTTCACAAGAGGACGACTTGATAAAACCGGCCTCCTGTGGTAATATGAAAATATAATAGGGCAGTTGTATCCTGCTGTGTTGAGACGGTTGCGGGAGGAAGAAAAGGAAATGGATTTTGGACGTAAACATGAAGAAGACCTTCAAAGACTGAGAGGATTTCGGCTTCTGGATGATGATTTCATGACCAAGGTCTTTGAAGATCGGACTTGCGCGGAGTTTCTTTTGAAAATCATCCTGGACAGGGATGACTTGCATGTCGTCAGTTCCAGCAGCCAACATGCCGTCAAAAATTTGCAGGGGCGCTCTGTACGGCTGGATATTCTGGCAGTTGACAGGCAGAATCGCGTGTACAACATCGAGATTCAGCGCAATGATAAGGGCGCAGGCGTAAAAAGGGCAAGGTACAACAGCAGCCTGATGGATGCCAACGTAACAGAGCCGGGAGAACAGTACAATCAGCTGAATGAGACTTTTGTGATTTTCATCACCGAGAGGGATGTGCTGGGTGATGGACTCCCGATTTACCATATTGACCGGACAATCAGAGAAACCGGTAAATCGTTTGGGGACGAATCGCATATCATATATGTGAACTCCCAGATTAAGGACGAAACGGCCCTGGGAAAGCTGATGCATGACTTTTCCTGCACGAACGCAAAAGATATGTATTATGGGGTGTTGGCTGACCGGGTACACTTTTTTAAGGAAGACGAGAAAGGAGTGGCGATTATGTGCAAGGCAATGGAAGAGATGAGAAATGAGACCCGTAAGGAAGAAAGAATGATCGTGGCGCTTCGGATGTTAAAGTCTCGGAAGTTAAGCTATGAAGAGATAGCAGAGTTTGCTGGCCTTACGGTTGATGAAGTGAAGGAACTGGATGGACAGCGTACAGCGTAATAGAATCATCCGCCCGCCGGCGCACTGTGTTAATCCTGCACGGTACGCCGGCGGGCCGCTTTTGCAGTCTGCCTTGACTTCCAATCCGACAGGAGCCGCCCGTTTTTCATTTCAAAGCACCAGGGCCTTGCATTTTTTCCGGGAAGACCCTATAATCATATCTATCCTGCGTCGGAAAATAAATTGTTGTTTCGCGCGCACGCCACCGTAGGGGCGGTTGTCATCGGACATGGTTCCGTTCAATGGGCCGTTGGCGCTGTAAGCAGCAATTTCCCGCTCTGAGAAAGAACCAAGAAACAGAAGCATTGGAGGACATACCATGAAATACGATTTTACCACCATCATGGACCGCCGGGGAATGGATGCCATCGCGGTGGACGAGCCGCCCCAGAAGCCCAGCGTGGCCGGCTTCGACCTGATCCCCATGTGGGTGGCGGATATGAATTTTGCCACGGTGCCCACGGTGGTGGATTCCATGATCCGCCGGGCCCAGCATCCCGCCTTCGGGTATTTTTCCCTGCGGCAGGAATATTATGACGGCATCCTCCGCTGGCACAAAACCCACCACGGCGTGGAGCTGAAGCCGGAGTACATCCGCTATGCCAACGGCGTACTGGGCGGGGTGGTCAGTGCTTTGAATGTGCTGTGCTCCAAGGGGGATCATGTGCTGGTCCATTCCCCCACCTATGTGGGCTTTACCCACGCATTGGGGGACAACGGCTACCATATCGTCCACTCCCCCCTGCAGCAGGACAGCCAAGGGGTCTGGCGGATGGACTACGCGGATATGGAAGAGAAAATCGTCCAAAACAAAATCCACGCCGCCATCCTCTGCTCCCCCCACAACCCCTGCGGCCGGGTCTGGGAGCGCTGGGAGCTGGAGCGGGCCATGGAGCTGTTCAAAAAGCATGATGTGTATGTGATCTCCGACGAGATCTGGTCGGATCTGATCCTGGAGGGGTACAAGCACATCCCCACCCAGACCGTCAGCGAGGATGCGAAAATGCGCACCGTGGCCATGTACGCCCCCAGCAAGACCTTCAACCTGGCAGGCCTGGTGGGCAGCTACAGCGTGATCTACAATTCCTGGCTCCGGGACCGGGTGACCAAGGAGGCCGGGCTCAGCCACTACAACGAGCCCAACGTCATGTCCATGCACGCTTTGATCGGGGCCTATCAGGACGAGGGCTACGAATGGCTCTCCGAGCTGCGCCAGGTGCTCACCGCCAATGTGGACTACGCCTGCCGCTATATTGCCGAGCATTTTGAAGGCGTGAAGGTCAGCCGCCCCCAGGGCACCTACATGCTCTTTGTGGACTGCACCGACTGGTGTGCTGCCCACGGCAAGACCATCGACGATGTGGAGCAAGCTGCCTGGGCGGTGGGTGTGGCCTTCCAGGACGGCCGGGCCTTCCACGGGCCCTGTCACGTCCGCATCAATCTGGCCCTGTCGGCGTCCCGGGTGCAGGAGGCCTTCCGCCGGCTGGACAACTATGTTTTTAACGTCTGATAGGGAAAAGGAGCGGCAGGCATGACCGACCAAACGTGCTCTCAACGGGGACTGATGGACTGGAAGAGGCTGAAATCCATCACAATTTGGGTATTTGCCATCGGGCTGGTATTCCACGGCTACAGCTACCTGAACGGCAATTTCTCCCACGACAGCCTGTACTCCATCTATGAGGAAAGCCCGGAGCTGATGATCTCCGTGGGCCGGTACCTGCGGCCCGTGTACCGGCTCCTGCGGGGCAATTTCACGCTGCCGGTGATCAACGGCGTTCTGTCGCTGATATTTCTGGCGCTCAGCGCCTATTTCATTCTGGACATGCTGAACATCCAAAGCAGATGCTTCACCGTGCTGTCCTGCGGAATACTGGTTGGCAATACCACCGTGGCGCTGATGAACGCCACCTTCCTCCACGATGCCGATGCCTATGCCCTGGCGCTGCTGCTGGCGGTGCTGGGGGTTTGGGTGAGCCGGAAAAGCCGGGGCGGCATCTGGCTTTCGGTTCCCTTCTATTTTGCCTCCCTGGGCATTTATCAGGCCTACATCGACTGCGCCGTCTACCTGATCCTGATTTTAGCCCTGCTGGCGCTGCTGGAAGGGGAACCGGTGAAGCGGGCTTACGGGCTGGCCTTCCGGCGGCTGCTGGCCGTGGGTGCGGGCATGGTGCTGTACTTTCTCGGCACAAAGCTGGTTCCGGCCATTACCGGCATCCGGGCCAACCAGGGCTACAACACCGTTTATTCCCTTTCGGGGCTGAATGTTCAGAGCCTGCTGGACCGGGCGGAGAAATTCTTCCTGTCCGAGGCGATTTGGTTCTATTCCCCCAACGCCCGGCTCAAGCGGCTGATCTTTGTGCTGAACATCGTCTTCGTGCTGCTGGCGGTGTGGCTGGTCCGGTCCGCCCTGAAAAAGCAACAGGCCGCAAAGGGCCGGGTCTGGGCCGTGTTGGGCGTGGTGGCTGCCATTCCCTTTGGAATGAATCTGATCACCCCTGTTTCCAATCTGTTTCACGCGCTGACCATCTATTCCTTCTTCCTGTCCTATCTGCTGGTAATCGCCCTGGCGGAGCGGGCAGCCAAATGGGCGCCTCCGGAACAAAGCACCCAATGGGCCGGAAAGCTCTGCGGCATTCTGGCGGCAGTGCTCCTTTTTGACAGCTGCATCTACGCCCAGACCATCTACCTGGAAAAGGAAATGGTGTCGGATGCCACACTGTCCCTGATGACCCGGCTTCTGGATCGGATGGAGCAGACCGACGGCTATGTGGTGGACGAGACACCCATCGCCATCGTGGGGCGGCTCCGGTTCTCCGACCTCCAGACAGAGCGGCCGGGGATGCCCAGCCCCGCCAACGGCATGGGCTACAGCTACGCCACCACCTATTTTGAAACCTACGAGAAATACATCAACTACTATCTGGGCTATCCCGCCCAATTCCTCCGGGGCCCCAGACTTCTGGAGCTGGAGGAGACCGAAACCGTCCGGCAGATGCCCCAATTCCCCGCTCCGGGCAGCGTCCTGATGGTGGAGGATGTTCTGGTGGTGAAATTCTCCCAGCCCTTCCACGAGGCGGAAATCTTCTGAACACACATGAAACGAGGTATTACAATGTCTGAATCAACCTTCCGGCTGAGGGACCGGGTGGATCTGCCCCGGCTGAAATGGATTGCCCTATGCATTTTCTGCTTCGGGCTGGTGGCCCATGGATACTGCTTTTTCAACGCCAATTTCTCCCATGACATCCTCTGGGATCTCTATGAGGAAAGCCCCAACTCCATGGTGGGCATGGGCCGGTATCTGCGGCCGGTGTACCGGCTGATTCGGGGCAATTTTACCCTGCCCGCCTTCAACGGCTTCCTGGAGCTGGCATTTATGACCCTTTCCGCCTATCTGCTCACGGGACTGCTGGGCATCCGTAAAAAGGGCTTTGTCATGCTGGTCTGCGGGATTCTGGTGACCAACAGCACCATCTCCCTGATGAATGCCACCTTCCTCCACGACGCCGATGCCTACGGCTTCGCCCTGCTGATGGCCGTGCTGGGAGTCTGGACGGCAGTCCACTGCAAAAGAGGCGTCCTCTGGTCCATTCCCTTTTTCTTTGTTTCCCTGGGAATTTACCAGGCGTACATCAATTCCGCCATCTATCTTTTTCTGATGCTGGCGCTGCTGGCCCTGCTGGGCGGCGCTTCCGTAAAGCAGGTTTACGGAGAAACCGTCCGGCGGATGCTGGCCATTGCCGCGGCCATGGTGCTCTACTATATCGGGCACATCCTGGTCCTGAAAATCACCGGCATTCCGGAAAACGGCGCCTACAACACCATTACCGACGTGGCAAAGACCGGTTTCGGAGAGATTGTCTCCCGGATATCCAACTGGTTCATGGCCGAAGCGCTGTGGTTCCTCTATCCCAGCAGCTACAACGTGACGCTGGTGCGGGTGATCAATATCCTGCTGCTGGTGCTGGCCGGATTCACCCTGGTGTCCCTGGGGCGGCGGAACGGACTGAAAAAAGCCGGCTGGCTGGGAATTCTGGGCGTGCTGGCCGCCATCCCCGTGGGCATGAACGCCGTGACCCTGCTGTCCAACGTTTACCACAGCATTACCATCTTCTCTTTCTTCCTTTCCTATCTGCTGGTGATCGCCCTGGCGGAGCGGTATCTCCAATTGCCGGTTTCCCGGCAGGGGGCCGGGGCGGTCAAATGGGCAGCCTTCTGTCTGGCGGGTGTAATGCTGTTTGATAACTGCCTCTACTCCAACACCGCTTACCTGAAAAAGCAGCTGGAAAGCGACGCCACCCTGTCCGTATTCACCCGGGTGCTGGAACGGATGGAGCAAACCGAGGGCTATGTCCCAACCGAAACCCCCGTTGCCATCATCGGCAGTCTGTCCGACTCGCCCCTGAGCAAGGACCGGGAGGGATTCCCCCAGAACGGGTTGGGGCTGTACCTGAACTACAGCACCACCTACCTGACCACCCACCAGAAATACATCGGCTACTACCTGGGCTACCCCGCCGTTTTTGCCGACGGCAGCCTGCAGTGGGCCATGGAACGAAACCCGCAGGTATTGGAGATGCCCCTGTTCCCGGCCCCCGGCAGCATCCAGATGGTTGACGGGACCATGGTGGTCAAATTCTCCCAGCCCTATATCCCGGAGGACTGAACCAACTCGGAAACGCAAGGAGATCACAGCATGATCAAAGAATATCTTCTCCCCAAAGCCACGCTGGACCGGCAAAAGCTGAAATTCATTTTCTTCTGGGTATTCGCCTTCGGACTGGTGGCCCACGGCTTTTGCTACTTCAACGGAAATTTCTCCCACGACAGCCTGTGCTCCATCTACGAGGAAAGTCCCTATATGATGATTTCCTCGGGGCGCTACTTCCGAGCGATCTACCGGCTTGTCCGGGGCAATTTCCTGCTGCCGGCTTTGAACGGATTCCTGTTCCTGTGCTTTCTCTCTTTGTCTGTTTATCTGCTGACCAATATCCTGGACATTCAGAAAAAGGGCTTTGTGGTGCTCACCTGTGGCATTCTCGCCACCAACAGCACGGTTTCCCTGATGAATGCCACCTACCTTCACGATGCGGATGCCTACGGCTTTGCCCTGCTGATGGCCGTGCTGGGCGTCTGGGTGGCGGTGAACTGTAAAGGCGGCATCCTTCTTTCCATTCCATTTTACACGGTCTCCCTGGGGATCTACCAGGCCTTCATCAACGTATCCATCTATCTTTGGCTGTTTCTGGCACTGCTGTCCCTGCTGGACGGTGCATCGGTGAAACAGGTCTACGGAAAAACCGCGGTGCGGATGCTGTCCATCGCGGCGGCCGTGGTGCTGTATTTTATCGGGCATCTTGTGGTGCTGCGGGTTACCGGGATTATAGAAAACGGTTATTACAACACCGTCACCGACACGGCAAAGCTGGATTGGGTCACACTGCTGGGCCGTGTCCACAGTGTCCTGGAAACGGAAACCGACTGGTTCCTGAAGCCCAAAAGCTTCCACCGCTGGCTGATCCGGCTGATCAATCTTCTTCTGGCGCTGGCATCCGGGTGGGCTCTGGTGGCACTGGGAAAGCGGAAAAAGCTGACCTGGGCGGGCGGCCTTGGAAGCCTTGGTATCCTGGCGGTAATTCCTCTGGGCATGAATGCCATCGCACTGGTATCCGGAGCCTATCACGACATCACCATCTATTCTCTTTTCCTGTCCTATCCGCTGATGCTCACGCTGCTGGAGCAGTACGCACGGCTGCCGGGCAGCTTCCGGCCGGCCGGGATTGCACAAGGCATCTGCGGCATCCTGCTGGGAATCATGCTGTTCGACAACTGTCTCTATTCCAACACCGCCTATCTGAAAAAGGAATTGGAAAATCAGCAGACCCTGTCGGTGTTCACCCGGATCATCCATCGGATGGAGCAAACGGAAGGGTATGTGCCGGGAGAAACCCCCATTGTTTTTGTGGGAGCCCCTACCCAGTCCCCGCTGAACACCCAGCGGGAGGGCTTTGACTACAGCGCCGCCGGACTGTGGAACAGCCTGGCTCCCAGCTATTATGAAACAACGAAAAAATACATCAGCTACTATCTGGGCTATCCCGCCGTTTACGGGGACGGCTTTGACCAGTGGCGGATATCGGTTTCGGAGGAAATGCTCCAGATGCCCCTGTTCCCGGCACCCGGAAGCGTCGGGATGATTGACGGAATCATGGTCATCAAATTCTCCCCGCCCATCATCCCCGAAAGCTGAGCACACAAAAAGGAGATTCCAACAATATGCGTCTGAAAGACTCTGTCCGGTCCGGGGTGAACCGGCAAAAGCTGAAATTCATTTTCTTCTGGGTATTCGCCTTCGGACTGGTGGCCCACGGTTTTCGCTACTTCAACGGCAATTTCAACCACGACAGCCTGTATTCCATCTATGAGTCCAGCCCTGATGTGAATATCGCCGTGGGCCGGTTTCTGCGGCCTGTGTACCGGCTGCTTCGGGGCGGCTTCACCCTGCCGGTGATCAACGGCTTTTTGTCCCTGTTCTTTTTGTCCCTGGCCATCTATCTGCTCACGGACATTCTGGACATTCAGCACAAAGGCCTTCTGGCCCTCACCTGCGGCATTCTCACCACCAACGCCACCATCTCACTGATGAACGCCACCTTCCTCCACGACGCGGATTCCTATATGGTCTCCCTGCTGCTGACCCTGGCGGGAGTTTGGATTGCGCGAAGGCTGAAACACGGAATTTATTATTCCACTCTTTTCTACTTCGCCTCCCTGGGGATTTATCAGGCCTACATCAACGTGGCCATTTATGTCTTTTTGATTCTGGCCCTGGTCCGGCTGCTGAAGGGGGAACGGGTAAAAAAGGTCTACCTGGACACCGTCCGGTATTTTCTGCCCATTATGGCGGGCATGGTGCTGTATTACATCGGCATCCGGGTAACCCAGCATTTCACCCATCTATCCGACGGCGACTACTACAACACCCTGTCCAATGTCACCGCCTTCTCTCTGGGCTCCATTTTTGAACGGCTCAATACCTGCATTTTTTCCGATGCAGTCTGGTTTTTTGTCCCCACGGCCCACGCTGTGGGCACAGTGCGGGCCGTAAATATATTGATGCTGGCTCTGGCCGCATTTTTGATCATTGCCATTGCCAGGTGCCGCCGCCTTTCTGCTGCCTCCGTTTGGGGCATTCTGGGCGTTTTGGCGGCAATCCCCTTTGGGATGAACGCCATCACACTGATTTCCAACTTGTACCACGCGCTCACCCTGTTTGCGCTGTATCTTTCCTATGTGTGTGTCCTTGTGCTCTCCGAGCTCTATTTGGAGATGGCCGGAGACAAAAAGCCTGCCCGCCGGGGGCAGTGGGCCTGCACCGTACTGGCGTGCGTGCTGGTATTCGACAGCTGCCTTTTTTCCAACGAGACCTATCTCAAAAAAGAGCTGGAAAACGATGCCACCCTGTCCACCTTCACCAGGATCATCAGCCGGATGGAAAGCACACCGGGCTTTGTTCCCGGGCAGACGCGGGTCGCCTTTGTCGGGCTGCTGCTGGATGGGCCTCTTTCCTACGGCCGCCCCGGATTCAACTACGTCGGCACCGGCCTGTGGCAGAGCTACAACACCACCTACCATGACACCTACGAGACCTACCTGTGCTACTACCTGGGCTACCCCGCCGACTGCGTGGACAGCAGCGAGATCGTGGAATTCGAGCAGCTGGAGCAGGTTGCGGCCATGCATCCCTTCCCCGCCGACGACAGCGTCCAGATGGTGGGGGATGTACTGGTGATCAAGCTCTCCGACATTCTGGAGGCGGACGACGCCGACGAAGCCGGCGAACGCACGGCCGGACTCCCGTAAAACAGCATCCGGTTTTCTGCAATATTCTCCAGAAACCACCGGAACAGGCCGGTTTTTTCCAGCAGAATCAACAAAATTTGCTGAATTATTCCGGGACTCTTGACAG
The DNA here is from genome assembly GCA_051867315.1 of Faecousia sp. GTDB lineage: Bacteria > Bacillota > Clostridia > Oscillospirales > Oscillospiraceae > Faecousia. The sequence goes on along the minus strand of JBJDYM010000049.1, from coordinate 14,455 downwards.
AGGTTTTCCTGCGTGGTAGTATGTTTGCAAATTGAATCGCTTAGATAGAGGCGCGGTACTCATCAGTACCTCCGGCAAGGTCGTGCAGCCGCCGGACGGGAAAGGGATCACCGCCGAAGTGGGAAGCGTCTGCCCGGTCGTTTCCTGCTGGGCCGTCAGAGAACATCTGCCGGACTGTCACAAGACTTTGTGAAGCGCTATCATTGGCTAATTGGTTGCCCCCCCTCCGGGGCTCATACCGTTTTTCCATGGACCGCTTACCAAAGCGGTTCATTTTTTATTCCAACCGGGTATTCGCCCGGAAATACAAAACGAAAGGTTGATTGTCATGAAGAAGATTCTTTCCCTCGCCATGGTGCTGGCCATGCTGGTGATCCTGGCCGTTCCCGCCATTGCGGAAGCCGCCGTTGCCTCCGGTGTGGAAGACGGGGTGCTGACCATTGCCATGGAGTGCGCCTACGCCCCCTACAACTGGACCCAGAGCGACGACTCCAACGGCGCCGTGCCCATCGCCAACGTGCCCGGCTCCTACGCCAACGGCTACGACGTGATGATCGGCAAGATGATCGCCGAGGCCAACGGCTGGGAGCTGGAGGTCATCCAGTCCGACTGGGACTCCCTGGTCCCCGGCGTCCAGACCGGCACCTTTGACGCCGTCATCGCCGGCCAGTCCATGACCGCAGAGCGCGCCGAGCAGGTGGACTTCGCAGGCCCCTACTTCTACGCCTCCATCGTCTGCCTCACCAAGGCGGACAGCAAGTTCGCCGATGCCACTTCCATTTCTGACCTGACCGGCGGCACCTGCACCGCCCAGATCGCCACCATCTGGTATGACCAGTGCCTGCCCCAGATCGAAGGCGCCCTGGTCCAGCCCGCTGCCGAGACCGCTCCCGCCATGCTGATGGCCCTGGAGACCGGTATGGTGGACTTCATCTGCACCGACATGCCCACCGCCCAGGGCGCCGTGGCCGCCTACCCCGACATGAAGATTCTGGACTTCTCCGGCACCGAGGGCGACTTCCAGTTCTCCGAAGAGGTCCGGGCTGAGAACGTGAACATCGGCGTGTCCCTGATGAAGGGCAACACCGTGCTGAAGGAAGCCATTGACGCGGTGCTGTCCGAAATGACCGCCGAGGACTTCAACGAGCTGATGGCCCAGGCCATTGGAATTCAGCCCCTGAGCGAGTAATTTTCCCCCCAATCCACCCAAGGCGAGAGGCGATTTTGTCCTCTCGCCTTGCAGTATTGAAAAGGAGTAGCATCCCCATGGATAAATTTTCAAAGCTTTTTGCCGATATCCTCAAGCTCTGGGGCAAATACGGCGGCTCCTACCTCACCGGCATGCGCAACACCCTGGTGCTGGCTCTGGTGGGCACGCTGATCGGCTGCGTCATCGGCTTTGTGTGCGGCGTACTGAATACCATCCCCTGCACCGACCGGGACCCGCTGCCCAAGCGGATTGTCCTGAAGCTGGTGCGGATCATCGTCCGGGTGTACGTGGAGGTCTTCCGGGGTACCCCCATGGTGCTTCAGGCGGTGTTCATCTACTACGGTCTGCCCTACTTCACCGACAATGCGGTGAAATTCACCAATATCTGGCTGGCCGCCATGCTGGTGGTGTCCATCAACACCGGCGCTTACATGGCCGAATCCGTCCGGGGCGGCATCATCTCCATCGATCCGGGCCAGACCGAGGGCGCCAAGGCCATCGGCATGACCCATGTGCAGACCATGCTGAATGTGATCCTGCCCCAGGCCCTGCGCAACATCATGCCCCAGATCGGCAACAATTTCATCATCAACGTGAAGGATACCTCCGTGATGTTCATCATCGGCTTCCCCGATTTCTTCGCCGCCCACCGGGCCGCCGTGGGCGCCAGCTATCTGTACTTCCCCTCCGCCTCGGTGGAGATGGTGGGATACCTGACCATGACCCTGATCGCCTCCTTCCTGCTGCGCTGGGTGGAGAAACGGCTGGACGGCAGCAGCAACTATGAGCTGGTGCAGACCGATCAGCTGACCATGACCGCCGGCACCTACAACCACCCCGACCGGGGCACCCCCTTCGACGAGCACAGCCTGGAGTATAAAGAAGAGCGCCGCAGACGCTGCGGGAAAGGAGGGCGCTGATATGGCAGATATGATTTTACAGGTGAACCACCTGTCCAAGTCCTTCGGCAATCACGAGGTCCTGCGGGACATCGATTTCACCGTGAAAAAAGGGGACGTGACCTCCATCATCGGGGCCTCCGGCTCCGGCAAATCCACGCTGCTGCGCTGCATCAACCTGCTGGAGGTCCCCACCTCCGGCCAGATCCTCTACCACGGGGAGGATGTCACCGCCCGGGGCTTCAAGGCGGCGGCGTACCGGTCCCATGTGGGCATGGTGTTCCAGTCGTTCAACCTGTTCAACAATATGACGGTGCTGGAAAACTGCATCGTGGGTCAGGTGAAGGTTCTGAAGCGCAGCCGGGAGGAGGCCCGAGCCCACGCCCTGCAGTATTTGGAAAAGGTGGGCATGACCCCCTACATCAACGCCCGGCCCCGGCAGATCTCCGGCGGCCAGAAGCAGCGGGTGGCCATTGCCCGGGCCCTGGCCATGGACCCGGAGGTACTGCTGTTCGACGAGCCCACCTCCGCGTTGGACCCGGAAATGGTGGGCGAGGTGCTCAGCGTCATGCGCAATCTGGCCCAGGAGGGGATTACCATGCTGGTGGTCACCCACGAAATGGCCTTCGCCCGGGACGTGAGCAACCACGTGGTATACATGAGCCAGGGCGTCATCTGCGAGGAAGGCACCCCCGCAGAGCTTTTCGGAAACCCCACAAAACAGGAAACCATCGATTTCCTCTCCCGGTTCCGCAATAATTAAGCGCGCATATCAGCACAAAGAAACACACACGCCGCTGTGGGGGAGGATATCATCCTCCCGCCTGGTTACAAAACCGAGCGATTGGTCGGATGGAACCAGGGAACCTCTGAATAAATACCCATGCTGCGTACAGCACCACGAGGAATGAAAGTAATCAAAATGTTTGAATTTTGCCATTGTTTTTGAGACTTTCACAGTAAATTGTCTGCGGCTGGGCGGCGGGTCTTGCCGATTTAATCAGCCCTTTCCTCAATTTTTTGCCAAGTGGACCAGAACTGGTCCCATCATATCACAGCCCGCCCATAAAATAAACCCAAATGGACCAAAATAAGTCCAATTGAGGTGGGCATATGGAGCAAAAAATCAAGCAGGATATCCGGATTGGGGAAAACATTCGAAAAATACGAAAATCCCGCAAGCTGGGGCAGACGGATTTGGTTCGCCTGCTGCAGATCGACGGGTGCGACATGACCCGGGAATGCCTGGTGAAAATCGAGCGCTGCACCCAACACATCCAGGCTTCCCAATTGCAGGCCATTCGAAAGGCGCTGCATACAACCTATGAGGCGCTGATTGACGGAGAATAGCGTCACAAAAGGACGGGCCCTGACATCCGGTGGATGCTGGGGCCCGTCCTTCTTTTTTATCAAATATTGCCGAACACATCCACGATCTCGCCCATGAATACGTAGTGGATGGGTTCGCCGCCAGCGTAGAGGGTGGTTCGGACCTCCTCCGGCACTTCCTCGCGGACCATTTTGTGGGTGTAGATTTTCCTGCACACAAAGGTGAGGGTGGCTTCCTCAAAGCCCACCGCCCGGTCCAGGGGCTTGGGGGTCAGGGAGGTCAGGCGGAGCTTATCCGGCACGTCCCAGCCGGATTTGCTGCCCAGGATGCCCAGATCCTTCCGCTTTTCCTCGGGGAAAAAGCACACCGTGAAATAGTCGCTGCCCAGCAGCACATCGGCGGTTTTCCGGTTCTCCCGGAGGAATACCTCGAGAATCTGCTTGCCCCTCTTGGGCGGGCCCCAGATGGTGCCCATGGTGCCCCAGCCGATGGTCATGGTGTTGTAATTCTCCGGTGTTCCGGCGGTGGCCAGGGCCCAGCGGTCATTGAACAGGGAGAACACGTCGAATCCGGCGGCGGTGAAATTCTGCATATTGATTTGCATATCATGATCTCCTTCTTGCATTGAATGCAGGATGATGGTATAGTTCCATTATACATGCCGGTAGCAGCTACCGGTCAATCGTGATATTCGCCAAAGTTTGGAGTGATTTTATGTACACCATGAAGGAAACCTGCGAGAAGACCGGCCTTTCCTACGAAACCCTGAAATTCTACTGCAATCAGGGCCTGGTGCCCAATGTGAAGCGGGACGGCCAGAACCACCGGATCTTTGACGACCGGGACGTGGCCTGGCTCAACAGTCTGACCTGTCTGAAAAACTGCAGCATGGGCATCCGGGAAATGCAGCGCTACATCGCCCTTTGCCTGGAGGGGGATTCCACCATCCCGGAGCGGAAAGCCATTCTGGAATCCAGGCGCCAAGCTCTGGAGCAAGAGCGCCAGCGCATCGACCAGGCCATGGCCTACATCGACCGGAAGCAGCGTTTCTATGACAGCGTGCTGTCCGGACAGGGGGACCCAGATTAAGGGATATCGTTTTTTGGAATCGTTTCAACATTTTTTCCGTGTCCTTCCGTTATCTTCCACAAATCCAGGTATAAACAATTGTGAGGTATGCAGAACTTTTCGGTTTTGTCGATTTTTCGGTTGATTTTTTCAATTTCATCGTGTACACTAAATCCATGAATGATTGGAATCGTTTCCAATTACAAGCCAGAATCATCTGGCAATTTTTGAGGAGGAACCAAAATGAAAAAGCTGTTTGCTCTGCTGCTGGCTGTGGCCATGGTTGTTTCCCTGGTCTGCGCCGGCACTCCCGCTGTCAAGGCAGACGCCGCGGAAGGCTCTGTCTACTATCTGAACTTCAAGCCCGAGCAGGATGCTGCCTGGCAGGATCTGGCCAAGGCCTACACTGAGGCCACCGGCGTTCCCGTCACCGTCCTCACCGCCGCCTCCGGCACCTACGAGGAGACCCTGATGGCCGAGATGGGCAAGTCCGAGGCTCCCACCATGTTCCAGGTCAACGGCCCCGTGGGTCTGGCCAACTGGATCGACTACTGCTACGATCTGTCCGGCTCCGAGCTGTACAGCCACCTGACCAGCGACGGCTTCGCCCTGAAGCAGGATGACGCCGTTTACGGCATCGCTTACGTCATCGAGTCCTACGGCATCATCGTCAACAAGACCCTGCTGGAAAAGGCCGGCCACTCCATTGACGAGATCAACTCCTTCGACAGCCTGAAGGCGATTGTGGATGACATCACCGCCCGCAGCGAAGAGCTGGGCTTCGCCGCCTTCTCCTCCGCCGGCATGGACGGCTCCTCCGACTGGCGCTTCAAGACCCACCTGGCCAACCTGCCCATCTACTTCGAGTACCAGGCAGACGGCATCGGCACCACCACCGAGATCAAGGGCACCTATCTGGACAACTACCGTGCCATTTGGGATCTGTACATCAACAACTCCACCTGCGCTCCCGCTGAGCTGTCCGCCAAGACCGGCGACGACAGCCGCAACGAGTTCCTGAACGGCGAGGCCGTCTTCTATCAGAACGGCTCCTGGGAGTACGGCTCTCTGTCCGCTGTCTACGGCGATGACGAGCTGGCCATGATCCCCATCTACTTCGGCGTGGGCGACGAGGCCAACCAGGGCCTGTGCACCGGCACCGAGAACTACTGGTGCGTCAATAAGGATGCCTCCGAAGAGGACATCGCCGCTACCCTGGCCTTCATGAACTGGTGCGTCACCGAGGGCGCCGAGGCCATGGCCAACGAGATGGGCTTCGTTATCCCCTTCGACACCGCTGTGGAGTCCCCCAACCTGTTCGTGAAGCAGGATGCAGCCTACACCGCTGCCGGCAAGACCCCCGTGTCCTGGAACTTCCCCACCATGCCCTCCGAGGAGTGGAAGAACATGGTCGGTTCCGCTCTGACCGCTTACGCTGCTGATCCCACCGATGCCAGCTGGGATGCCGTCGTCTCCGCTTTCGTGGATGGCTGGGCTTCCGAGTACGCGCTGCTGGGCTAATTCCAAACACTTCCGGGGGTGGGCATCCTGCCCACCCCCAAAATTTTAAAATGCGGATTGCGTTTTAGAATAATTGGTGTTTGACGATTTGCACCGCACCCAACTGTAGGGGCTGATTCATCCTCCCGCGCGGTACAAGCCCATAACCACCGGCCAGGTTCGGCGAATTCGAACCACATCGGACAGGCTGCCATTTAACCGAACACTCAATTTCGTTACAAAAGCGGGAGCCTCCCCTACAGTGGGGCGTGCGTTAAACAACAATTTCCCGTTTTCTGACAAAAGCCGGCATGCACATTTTAAAAAGCTGATGCCGAAAGGGAAGCCGCAGAAAGCGGACGCAGCTGTGGTTTGCCTTTTGACATTACAAGAGAATAAGGAGGAATACCCATTGGTTAAAGCGACAAAGAAATGGTGGCCCATCTTCGTGCTGCCAACCGTCCTGGCCTTCGTCATAGGCTTTATCATCCCCTTCTGCGAGGGACTTTATCTGTCCTTCTGCAAATTCACCACCATCAACAAATCCACCTGGGTGGGCATTGAAAACTACGTGAAGGTCTTTCAGGATTCCCAGTTCTTCAGCTCCCTGGGCTTCACCGCCCTGTTCACGGTGGTATCCACCGTGCTGATCAACGTCCTGGCCTTCGCCGTGGCCCTGGCACTGACCAACAACATCAAGGGCACCAACATCTTCCGCACCGTGTACTTCATGCCCAACCTGATCGGCGGCATTGTGCTGGGCTACATCTGGAACATCCTGATCAACTGCCTGCTGAGCCTGCTGGGTAAGCCCCTGCTGGCGCTGAACACCACCGCGGGCTTCTGGGGCATGATCGTGCTGATGTGCTGGCAGCAGATCGGCTATATGATGATCATCTACATTGCGGGCCTGCAGTCCATCCCCTCGGACTATCTGGAGGCCGCCCGCATCGACGGGGCCACTTCCGGTCAGATCCTCTTCCGCATCAAGATCCCCAATGTGATGCCCTCCATCACCATCTGCATGTTCCTGACCCTGACCAATTCCTTCAAGCTCTTCGACCAGAACCTGGCGCTCACCGGCGGCGATCCCAACCACGCCACGGAAATGCTGGCGCTGAACATCTACAACAACTTCTACGCCCGTTCCGGCGCCGCCTGGAAGGGAATCGGACAGGCCAAGGCCGTGGTGTTCTGCATCATGGTGATTGCCATCTCCCTGATCCAGCTCCGGGCCACCCGCTCCAAGGAGGTGCAGCAGTAATGAAAAAGAGAACCAATCTTGCAAATACCTTTCTGACGGTAATCTTCAGCCTGTTCAGCCTGGCCTGGATCTATCCCGTGGTGATGATCCTGCTGAACTCCCTGAAAAAAGAATCCGCCATTTCCACCAGCACCGTATTCAATCTTCCCACCGCCGAAGCCTTTGCGGGTCTGGAGAACTATGTGAACGCGGTGAACTCCAAGGGCTTTATCAGCGCCTTCTGCACCAGCCTGATCATCACCGTCACCTCCGTGGCCGCCATTCTGCTGTTCTGCTCCATGTGCGCCTGGTACATCACCCGGGTGGAAAACAAGCTGACCAAGGCGATTTACTACCTGTTCGTATTCTCCATGGTGGTGCCCTTCCAGATGCTGATGTTCACCCTGGCCTCCACCTCCGATCAGCTGAAGCTCAACACCCCCTGGAACATCTGGGTGATCTATCTGGGCTTCGGCGCGGGCCTGGCGGTATTCATGTTCGCCGGATTCATGAAATCCATCCCGCTGGAAGTGGAGGAGGCGGCCATGATCGACGGCTGCACCCCCCTGAAAACCTATTTTACCATCGTCATCCCCATTCTCAAGCCCACTCTGATCTCCGTGGGAATCCTGGAAACCATGTGGGTTTGGAATGACTATCTGCTGCCCTACCTGGTGCTGGACCGGAAGAAATATTCCACCGTTCCCATCCTGATTCAGTATTTCAAGGGCAGCTACGGTCGGGTGGAAATGGGCCCCATGATGGCCTGCATCATGCTGACGGTGCTCCCCATTATCATATTGTACCTGATTTGCCAGAAGCACATCATCAAGGGCGTTGTGGCCGGTGCCGTCAAGGGATGACCCATCCATTGGAGGAAACGCCATGACCATTAAAGACCTGGCCGAAATAACCGGATACGCTGTGGGTACCGTATCCCGGGCGCTGAATGGTCATCCCAACGTCAGTGAAAAGGCCCGGCAGACCATCCTCCAGGCTGCTCAGGAGTGCGGCTTTGAGCTCAACATCAACGCCAAGCAGCTCAAGCAGCAGCATGCCACCTCCATTCTGGTGGTGGTCAAGGGGACCTCCAACGAGCTGTTCAGCGAGCTTGTGGAGTCGGTCCAGAAGCTGATGCGAAACACCCGGTATCCGCTTTACGTGGACTACCTGGACGAGGACGCCAACGAGGTGCTCCGGGCCATGCAGCTTTGCCGGGAGAAAAAGCCCCTGGGAATCCTGTTCATGGGGGGAAACAACTGCAATTTCCGCAGCGATTTCGACAAGATTCAGATCCCCTGCCTGCTTTTGACCAACAACGCCTCGTCCCTCTCCTTCCCCAACCTGTCCAGCGTGTGCGTGGATGACCATCAGGCATGCCGCTGCGCCATGGACAGCCTGATCGCCCTGGGGCACCGCCGCATCGTGGTGGTGGGCGGCGACCGGGACACCTCCGAAATCAGCCGCCTGCGCTATGAGGGCTGCCTGGAATCCCTGCGCAGCCACGGCATTGCCTTTGACGAGGAGCTGGACTACCAGGGCGTGCGCTTTTCCTACGACGGCGGCTACCAGGCCACCTCCCAGCTGCTGGCCCGGGGCCGGAGGTTCACCGCCCTGTTTGCCGAATGTGACGTGATGGCCATCGGCGCCATCCGGGCATTGCGGGACCACGGCCTCCGGGTTCCGGAGGATGTTTCGGTGATGGGCTACGACGGACTGCCCCTGGGGTCCTACATGGTGCCCAAGCTCTCCACCATCGCCCAGCCCGTACAGACCTTGGCACAGCGGAGCGTGGAGATCCTCACCGCCTGCATCGAAGGCGCCGCCTCCCGCCACGAGACCGTTCCGTTTACCCTGTTTCAGCAGGAAAGCACCCGCAGAGTGGATGCCCCCTTCTGACCGATTCGCCCTCCCCGGTACATACACCCGGGAGGGCGGTTTTGTTGTTTATCGCCTCCCCTGCGGTGGCATGTGCGTTATTTCGGGCGTGTGCGGTAAACAGCAATTGATCTGCACAGGAGGCAAATCCGGTCTGTGCAAAATCTTTCCCTCTTCCCGAAATGATGCAAATGTGATACAATATTGTCCTATCCTTTCAGCTGGAGGGGACTGAAAATGACGAAAATCCTGATTGTTGAAGACGAAAAGCCCATTGCCAATCTGATTGACTGGAATTTAAGCGCCAGCGGCTACAGCTGCACCCGGGCCTATGACGGCAACACCGCCGCAGATCTGATTGCAGAGCACAGCTACGATCTGGTGCTGCTGGACATCATGCTCCCCGGCATTGACGGCTACGAGCTGCTGGGGCAGATCAAGCCCACCGGCACTCCGGTGATTTTCATCACCGCCAAGGGCAGCGTCCAGGACCGGGTCCAGGGACTGCGGGCCGGGGCGGACGACTATCTGGTGAAGCCCTTTGAAATCGTGGAGCTGATCGCCCGGGTGGAGTCCGTGCTCCGGCGGGCGGGGAAGGCCAGCTCCGTCTATACCCTGGGAGATGTGACCGTGGACACCGAGTCCATGCTGGTCACCAAGGCCGGGGTTCCGGTGACGCTGACCCGGAAGGAATATGATTTGCTGGTGCTGTTTATGCAGAACCAGAACGTGGCATTGTTCCGGGAGACCATCTACGAACGGGTGTGGGAATCGGACTACATGGGCGACACCCGCACGGTGGACCTGCACGTCCAGCGCCTGCGCAAAAAGCTGGACTGGCAGCACCGACTCTGCGCCATCCACAAGGTGGGCTACCGATTGGAGGGGGACGGATGAAGCTTTCCGCCAAGATCACCCTGTCCGTGGTGCTCATCGTGTCCCTGGCCGTGAGCATCAGCGGCTACGCCATCGTGTCGTCGGTGTTCCATTCCCAGCTGATGCACCAAATCACCGCCGCGGCGGACGAGACCCGGCTGCTCTGCTCTGTGCTGGGCACCATGGCGGTGGAGCGGCGCTCCAGCACCTCTGCCAAGGTCACAGAGGAAACCTTGCAGGAAACCCTGACCACCGCCCCCTTCCGGGACTACCGCCTGCGGCTGGCCCAGCCCACGGCCTCCCGGAACAATGTGGATTACCAGATCGTCCGGGTGTCCGACGGGGCGGAGACGGTGTATGAGGTGGTGGTCATCTGCCGCTTCTGCGTGGATCAGGAGGAATATTTCCTGGAAAGCCGCCATGATGTTTCCGCCCTTTTTGAACTGCGGAGCCAATATCTGGGCACCTACAAGCTGGTGTACCTCATCGCCGTGGCGGTGAGCCTGGTGGCGGGCTTTGGCCTCAGCGCCGTGCTGACGGCTCCCATCCGCAACCTGTCCCGGTCTGCCCGGCAGATCGCGGGGGGCAATTACAGCGTCCGGGCCAATGTGCGCACCAACGATGAAATCGGCATTCTGGCTGCCCAATTCAACCACATGACCGAGGAATTGGAGCATCACATCGCCTCCCTGGAGCTGGCCACCCAGCAGCAGAAGGACTTTACCGCCTCCTTTGCCCATGAGCTGAAAACTCCTCTGACCTCCATCATCGGCTACGCGGATACCCTTCGAAGCCGGAAGCTGCCGGAGGAGCAGCAGTTCGAAGCGGCCAGCTTCATCTTCTCCGAGGGCCGCCGGCTGGAGACCATGTCCCACAGCCTGCTGCGGCTGTTCTCCCTGGAAAACGAGGCCCCCCAGATGCAGCGTTTTTCCGCCCTGGCGCTGGCCCAAAGCGTGGAAGAGAGCATGGCCTATCCCATGAAGCAGCGCCAGCTGGTGCTGGAAGTCCGGGTGGAGGACCGGACGCTGGTGGGGGAAAAGAGCCTTTTGGAAATCTTACTGTATAATCTGCTGGACAATGCCCGGAAGGCCTCCCAGCCCGGCAGCAAAATCACCCTCCTGGGCGCCCGGACGCCGGAGGGCTACTGCTTCGCCGTGAAGGACCGGGGCCGGGGCATCCCCCCGGAGGCCATTGACCGGATCACGGAGCCATTTTACATGGTGGACAAATCCCGCTCCCGGGCGGAGGGCGGCGCGGGGCTGGGGTTGGCGCTGTCCCAGCGAATTGCCCAGCTCCACGGGACGAAGCTCCACTATGAGAGCAAGGTTGGCCGGGGCACCGTGGTGTCCTTTTTGCTGCGGGAGGTGGTCAAGTGAAAAACTGGATGGTGATATTGCTGGCAGCAATCGTGGTGGTCGCCGGGGCGTTTTTGCCGGAGGTCCTGCTGCAGAAGGGCTCCCAGCCGGAGCTTAGCATGGAATACCAGCAGGTGGTGATTACCTCCCAAAGCTCCTCGGACTACACCTGGCGGATGGAGCGGATGGCCGAGCACTATTTCGGCGAGGGGGAGCAGCTGCTGTCCACCTACATCAGTGAGGAAGCCCCCGGCGAGGGGGAGGGCTATGAGCAGTTTCTGACGGAGCTGGACAAGCTGGCGGAGCTGGGTACCATCCCGGAACTGGCGCTGGAAACCCTGAAAAGTGGGACGGACTACCGCATCCGCTACTACTATCTGTTCGACAGCCAGGCCGTCGGCGGTTTCCGGATCGCGGAACTCACCGCCGCCGACACCAACTGGCGGATCTTCGCCTGCATGGATGTGGAGAGCGGCAAGCTGGCCAGGGTGGATTACGGCGGGAGCAAGCTGATTCCGGGCCGGATTGCCTATCCGGAAACCAGCTGGTACGATGTGCTGCGGGGCTACGCCCAATATCTGGGCCTTTCCACCACCCCTGCGGCGGTGCAGGAGGAAAAGCCGGAGCTCGCCGCCAGCAGTGTCAGGCAGTACTATGAGGAAAACACCGCCGACAAATGGACGGCCCGGATGGCCTCCGGGGATTCCGCCTGGATGGAGCTCCGGGTGCTGCGAAGCGAGTACCTGGCCACCGTGGCGGTATACAACGGCGGGAAATGATACATCCATGATACAAAAACGCATCAACTCGGATGCACAACCCTGGTATTTTGAAACCAGGGAAGGTGCCGGAGCTGATGCGTTTTTCGTTTTCGGAATATCCCGCCGGATCTGACAAATACTACCCCTATTGGGGCAGCGTCAACGGAAAAGGACAAATTGCCCAAGCAAATCCGGCCGGTAAGAGGGGAAATTGTTGTTTCGATGCATGGTATTGGGTGCCGATGACCGCCCGGCCACTGGAATGGATGCGATCAGCCTCCCCTACGGTTGGTGCGGTTGTCATTGGACCTGGTTTCATGCAGCCAACCCGTTGGCGCTGAAAACAGCGCTTGCCAAGCGGAATAAAAAGGAGGACACGTCCATGAAAGTAACCATTCTGATCGTCATGCTCTGCCTGCTGCTGTCCGGCTGTGGGGAAGCGCCGGAGCCGGAGGCTTATTTTTCCGTCATGGGCAAGGAGACGGAAATTACCCTGAACGCGCCGGCAGGGCCGATTTTGGCGGCGCTGGGGGCGCCCTTTGGCTATGGGGAGCAGAAAAGCGCCGGCCACCGGGGGGTGGAGAAGACCTACCGTTTTTCCGGTCTGAATGTGCGCACCTACCAAAGCAAGGACGGGGAACGCATTCTGGGGGTGATGATCACGGGCAGCAGCTTTCAAACCCCCGAGGGCATCGCCATCGGCGATACCGCCGCCCGGGTCCGGGAATGCTTCGGCCCCGAATCCATCCGGGAGGGCTGCTGCACCATCCGCCACAGCCGGGAGCAGATGGTGGTGATGCTGGAAAACAACGTGGTCACCACCATCCAATATTTTTTAATTTGAGCCAAAGAAGGCCACAATCACGGCGCCCGGGCCCAAATGGGTGCCGATGGTGGCCCCCACGGTGGAGATGGGCAGCTCGTCCACCTTGCCCTCCCAGAGCTGACGGCTGTCGGCAATGTAGCGCTGGAGCAGCTCGTCGCTCAGGCCGGTGTAGCCCAGGCAGATGGGCTTACTGAAATCCACACCGCTTTTGTTTACTTCCTGGATCAGGTAATTGTTGCTGTTTTTGGAGCCCCGGGCCTTGCCGATCATCACCACCACGCCGTCCACCAGCCGCAGCACGGGCTTGATGGAAAGGGCTCCGCCCACCAGCGCCACGGTCTTGGAGATCCGGCCGCCCCGGTGGAGGTATTCCAGCGTGTCGGGCACGCCCATCAGGTTCACATGGGCCTTGGCCCGCTCCAGCTCGGCGGCAATCTCGGCGGCGGAAAGGCCCCGCTCCACCAGCTGGAGGGCATACTTCACCAGAATCTGCTCGCCCAGGGTGGCGTTCATGCTGTCCACCACGTAGACATGGTCATGCCCGTCGGCGGCCAGAACGGCGCTCTGATAGGTGCCGGAGAGCTTGCTGGAGAGCACAATGGCAACGACGGTCTCCCCCGCATCCTCCGCCTTTTGGAAGGCCTGCTCGAATTCGCCGGGAGGAATCAGGCTGGTGGTGGGCAGCTCACAGCCGGAGGTGAGTTTCTCGTAGAAGGTTCTGTGGTCGATGGTCTCGCCGTCCCGGTATTCCTCTGGGCCGAAGTGGATGGTCAGGGGAATCACGGTGAGGTTCTGGGGATAGGGTGCACAGATGTCCGACCCGGAGTCGGTGATGATACGAATCTTTTCCATAAAAATTCCTTTCATTCCTCCCGCTCAGCGATGTACCGGGAGAGGTTTTTGATGATGAGCTCCATGGCAGCGTACAGATTGTCCCGCTGCGCATCCGTCAGGCCGCTGCTTCCGCCGATCATGGCGGCATCGACTTTCTGATAAATTTTCTGCACCAGCTCCTGGCCGGAATCGGTGAGCCTGAGCCTGGTACGGTAAGAGCGCTTGTTTTCCGGGAAATCGCCGTTCACCAGCCCGCGGCCAACCAACTGGGACAGGCACCGGGACACGGCGGCCTTGTCTTCCTTGCAGGTTTCCGCCATTTCGGTGACGGTGAGGCCCTGGGGGTTTTTCCCCAGATAGTAAAGGCACATCACATGATTCGCCCGCAGGCCAAAGGGCCTCATTTCAATGTCTTTCAGCTTCTGCAAATACCGGTTCAGCTCCAGAATGGAGCCGGTAAAGGTCTCAAAACGATCCACTTGCTTTTCCTCCTTCGGCAGATGCCCGGATGCAGGAGTTATTCTATCACATAGTTGTTGATTTTTCAACATCTATATTATAAAAAATATCCCGGGAAACCCGGGAATCATCCGGCACATTTGCCGAAAGAATAAGGGAAGCTCTGAATAAATACCCATGCTGCGTACAGCACCACGAGGAATGAAAGTCATCAAA
>JBJDYM010000048.1:0-7683 GCA_051867315.1 Faecousia sp. | reverse complement strand
TGGTTCTGGACGCCGACCTGGCCAACGCCACCAAGACCCAGACCTTCCAGAAGGCCTTCCCCGACCGGCATTTCGACTGCGGCATCGCCGAGGCCAACATGATCTGCGTGGCCGCCGGCATGTCCACCACCGGTCTTGTGCCCTTCGCCTCCTCCTTTGCCATGTTCGCCTCCGGCCGTGCCTTCGAGCAGGTGCGCAACTCCATCGGCTATCCCCACCTGAACGTGAAGATCGGCGCCACCCACGGCGGCATTTCCGTGGGCGAGGACGGCGCAAGCCATCAGTGCTGCGAGGATTTCGCCCTGATGCGCTCCATCCCCGGCATGACCGTGATCTGCCCCGCCGACGGCGTGGAGGCAGAGGCCGCTGTGAAGGCCGCCTATGAGATGGACGGCCCGGTGTACCTGCGCTTCGGCCGCCTGGCCATCCCCGTGTTCCATGAGGAAGGCTTCCACTTCCAGATTGGCAAGGGCGAAATCCTCCGGGACGGCACCGACGTGGCCATCATCGCCAACGGCCTGCTGGTGTACGAAGCCATCCAGGCCGGAGAAGCCCTGGCCCAAATGGGCATCAACGCCATGGTCATCAACATGGCCACCGTCAAGCCCCTGGACGAGGAGCTGGTGCTCTCTGCTGCTCAGAAGTGCGGCAAGGTCATCACCTGCGAGGAGCATTCCGTCATCGGCGGCCTGGGCGAGGCCGTGTGCTCCCTGCTGAGCGAAAAGCTGCCCACTCCCGTCAAGCGCATCGGCGTCAACGACGAGTTCGGCCACTCCGGCCCCGCCGCTGCCCTGCTGAAGCAGTTCGGCCTGAGTGCGGAGCACATCGTGGAGGTTGCCAGAGAATTCTGCGGCAAATAAGTTTCAATCGCATTTGGGGGATGCCTCGCTTGGGGCATCCCCTTTTGTAAAAACAAGTCAAATAGAACGGATTATCGGTTGTTTCGCGGGGTATGCAGCTGCAGGCGCAGCACGGGCTTTCCGTTACCAACCAGGATGGGTGAATTCGTACCTGTCTGCCGTCCGGTACCATACAACCGAACACTCACCAGCGGGAGGCATAATCACCTCCCCTGCAGCGGCGTATTCCGCCAAACACCAATTTAACGTTTTCCGAAATGGAGGATTATCATGATATACGGCGATTTTCAAAATGAAAAGCTATCCCTTTTGGGCTTTGGAGCCATGCGGCTGCCGTGTCTGGCGGACGGCTCCATTGATGAAAACCAGGTTGCCGAGATGACCCGCTTGGCCATGGAGGCCGGGGTGAACTATTTTGACACCGCCTATCCCTACCACGGCGGCCAGTCCGAGCGGGTGATGGGCCGGGTTTTGGCCAAATACCCCAGAAGCAGCTACAATCTCGCCACCAAATACCCCGGCCACCAGATCCTCAGCAGCGGCTACAACCCCGCGGAAATTTTCGAGGAGCAGCTGAAAAAATGCGGCGTGGACTACTTCGACTTCTACCTGCTGCATAACGTCAACGAAAAATCCATGGAGGTCTATATGGACCCTCAATGGGGCATCGTGGACTATTTCAAGGAGCAGAAGCGGCTGGGGCGAATCCGGCATCTTGGCTTTTCCAGCCACGCCCAGGTGGCAGGACTGGAAAAATTCCTGGACTACTGCGGCGGGGATATGGAGTTCTGCCAGATCCAGCTGAACTACATGGACTGGACGCTGCAGAAGGCCAGGGAAAAATATGACCTGCTCACCGCCCGGGGCATCCCGGTGTGGGTGATGGAGCCCGTCCGGGGCGGCAAGCTGGCGGCGCTGAGCCAGGACGATTCCGCCAGGCTGAAGGCCATCCGTCCGAATGCCTCCGATGCCTCCTGGGGCTTCCGGTTCCTCCAGGGGCTGCCCAATGTGAAAATGATCCTCAGCGGCATGTCCAATCTGGAACAGATGCGGGATAACCTGGCCACCTTCGCCAACCGGGAGCCCCTGAGCCCGGAGGAAACGGAGCTGCTGCTCTCCATCGCCCGGGGCATGATGGACATCATCCCCTGCACCGCCTGCCGGTATTGCTGCGAGGGCTGCCCCAAGGGGTTGGACATTCCGAATTTGCTGTCGGTTTACAACGAAATCCGGGTGACCCCCTCCGTCAACGCCGCCATGCGGGTGGAGTTCCTGCCGGAGGAGAAGAAGCCCACCGCCTGCATCGCCTGCGGCAAATGCGCCAGGAGCTGCCCCCAGAACATCGATGTCCCCGGCGCGCTGAAGGCCCTGGCCGAAAAGCTCACCACCATCCCCAGCTGGGCCGAAACCTGCCGCCAGCGGGAAGCCGCCGCCAAAGCGGGGAAGAAATAACATCCCAACCGATGCATTTTGGCTTTTGGTTATCAATACCGTAAATCGTTGTTTACAGCACCCGCCACTGCAGGGGAGACTGCAGATGCCCGCTTTTGTAACGGCAACTGCGCGGTTGGTTGAATGAAACCAGATAACGACACGCACCAGCCAAGCCAGCCCTTGTGTAAGGGGGGCATCAAATCGGAACCTGGTTCCATTCAACCAACCAGGTTCGTATCGAAACCTGGCAGGAGGCTGATAGCCTCCCCTACGGTTGGTGCGGTTGTGATTGGGACACGGTCCCGTTCAACCAGCCATTTGGACGATAAACAGCAATTTACCGCTCTGGTTTGTGAAAAATGTTGCAATGAAAAGGGAAAAAATGGTATAATCACAAATAATCCTGGGGTTCACCGGAGAAAATGCTTGGAGGCTGACACCATGGAAATGATCAAGGTATTCATCACCGAGGACGAGAGCATCGTCCGGGAGGGGCTGCGGGACATTGTGCCCTGGGAGAAATACGGCTTTGAGTTCGTGGGGGACGCCCCGGACGGGGAGATTGCTCTGCCCCTGATCCGCAAGCTCAAGCCCGACGTGCTGATCACGGACATCAAAATGCCCTTTATGGACGGTCTGGCTCTCAGCAGCATCGTCAGCCGGGAGCTGCCGGATACCAAAATCATCATCCTCAGCGGCTACAGCGATTTTGAGTACGCCCGCCAGGCCATCGCTCTGAATGTGGACCAATACCTGCTCAAGCCCATCACCAAGACCGCCATCCTGAAGGCCCTGGAGCTGACCCGGCAGAAAATCCAGGAGGAGCAGGAGCAGAAGGACTACCTGCGCCGCTACGAGCAGGACACCAAAAAATACGAGAGCTTCTCCCGCCGGGCCTTTTTCGAGCGGCTGGTGGAGGGCTCCATGTCCGTACAGCAGATTTACGAGGAAGCCGGCCGGCTGAATCTGGATCTGAATGCCGACGGCTATAATTTCGTCATCTTCACCGTCCAGTCCGTCACGGAAAACACCTATTCCGAGACGGCGGCGGTGGCCCTGGATGGGCTGCTGGATTATTTCCTCCGCTATCCCGGCTACATTCTCTTCCGCAGCAGCCTGCTCTCCTACGCCGCCCTGATCATGGGGGACTCGGAGAATCTGGCAGAGCTGACCGACCGGGCCCTGGACATCATCCAGCGCCGGTGCAGCGCGGCCGGAGAGCAGCTGAACTGGTACGCCGCCGTGGGCACGCCCACCTACCGGCTCAGCGGTCTGGCCCAGTGCTACAGCGATGCCAACCATGTGCTGGCCTACCGGCACCTTCTGCCGGGTACCCATGTATTTAAGGCCGAGATGCTCCGCAGCGAGCGGGAGAACACCGGCGCAGCGTGTCTGGAAACATTGGACCCCGGGAAGCTGGACCCGATGATCATCCGCAATTTCCTGCAGACCGGCACCCCGGAGGAAACGGAAGGCTTTGCGCAGGAATACCTGTCCAATCTGGCAGGCGCGGAACACTCGCTGCTGTTCCGGCACTATATCATGATGTCCGTCCGCATCAATGCGGAGGTGGTGCTGCAGCAGCTGGGCTGCCAGCAGGAGGATTTCTCCCGCCTGCCCCAGCCGGAGGTGAACCTGCCCGCCCAGAAGATGGGGGAATACATCACCAACCTGCTCACCGCCGCGCTGGAGCTGCGGGATCTGAAGAGCCAGCAGGAGAACAGCGACATCATCAACAGCGCCATCCGCTACATCGAAAAGCACTACACCGACGAAAACATCTCCCTCAACTCCGTGGCCCAGGCCATCAACATCAGCGCCAATTATCTCAGCGCCCTGTTCAGCCAGAAGATGGAGGTCTCCTTCGTGGAATATCTCACCCAGAAGCGGATGAACCGGGCCAAGCAGCTGCTGCAGCGCACCAACATGCGCTCCAGCGAGATCGCCTACGAAGTGGGCTACCGGGACCCCCGGTACTTCTCCTTTGTGTTCCGCAAAACCCAGGGCTGCACCCCCAGAGCCTTCCGGGCCGGAGAGACGGAGGGAGAATGAAACGAATCGCTTTGGAGCAGAATTCCATTGCCGGGAAGCTGTACGGCCTGATTCTGAATATTTTCCTGCCCATGGTGCTGCTGGCAGCGGTGATTCTGCTCCTGTTCATCAATTATAATGTGCGCTATTCCGGCCTCACCGGAAACATTACCACCGCCTCCCGGTTCAATCAGAATTTCAAGTCCGATGTGGATTTGAAGATGTACTATTACGTCATCGGCTCCTCCCAGGAGCTTCCGGTGGAGGAAATCCAAACCGCCCGCACCCTGGCCCAGACCCTGCTGTCCAATTCCATCGACCCGAACAGCCGCAAGGCCGCGGGCAGCGTGCTGGGCCTGTGCGACAGCCTGATTGCCAGCATCGACCGCATCCAAAGCACCGAAGGGTATGACAAGCGGATAGAGCAGCTGGAAACCAACATCTATGTGATCACCGAACTGATTGAGGAATACATGTACACCTACCTCTACCACGAGGCGGGTCAGCTGGCGGCGCTCCAGCAGCGGCTGAACCGAATGCTGTGGGTGGAAATTCTGGCGGTGCTGCTGGGCCTTGCGGGAGTGGTAGCGCTGGCGGTGCGCCGGGCCATCCGCACCAGCCGCAGCATCACCGATCCCATCGACGCGTTGTTTCGCCGGGTGGGAGAGATCGGCCGGGGAGACCTGTCCCAGAAGCCCCCGGTGCAGGCTGACGACCCCAAGCTCTCGGTGCTGGGCACCGGCATCGAGGAAATGGCCGTCCGGCTGAACCGGCAGATCGAGCTGAACCGGCAGGAGCAGATCCGTCTGCGGGGCATCGAGCTTTCACTGATCCAGGCCCAGATCAATCCCCATTTTCTCTACAACACCCTGGACGCCATCGTCTGGCTCATCGAAACCGGCAGAAATGAGCAGGCGGAGGAAATGGTCACCAGCCTGTCCACCTATTTCCGCTCCTTCCTGAGCAACGGTCAGGACATTGTTACCATGGACCAGGAGCAGCAGCACATCCGCAGCTACCTGGAGATCCAGCAGGTGCGCTACAAGGATATTTTAGACTATGACATCCAGATCGACAGCGCCATTGGGGCGTGCCTGATCCCCAAGATGACCCTCCAGCCCCTGGTGGAAAACGCCATCTACCACGGCATCAAGCCAAAGCGGGGCAAGGGACTGATTTCCGTCACCGGGGTTTTGACAGATGGCAGGGTGACCATCCGGGTTTCGGACACCGGCGCGGGGATGGAGGAAAAGGAGCTGGAGCGGCTGCGCTGCCAGGTGGAAAACGACGAAGCCACCGGTTTTGGACTGATCTCCTCCTACAAGCGCCTGCAGCTGATGTACGGCGCCGACTGCACCTTCACCATCGACAGCCGGCAGGGCGAGGGTACCACGATTACCATCAGGATTCCATTCAGAACGGAGGAATTCCATGAAGAAAACCTTTAGCATGCTGCTTGCCGTGCTGCTCCTGCTCTGCGGCTGCGGAGCCGAGGCGCCGGTGGAGCCCAAGCTGACCCGGGTGGGCTTTTCCCAGCTGGGGGCGGAGTCCGACTGGCGGGTGGCCAACACCGATTCCATGATGCAGGCCTTCAGCGAGGAAAACGGCTACGAGCTGCTCTATGACAACGCCCGGCAAAAGCAGGCAAACCAGCTGGTGGCCGTGCGGAATTTCATCGTCCAGGGGGTGGACATCATTGTCATTGCCCCAGCGGAGGAGACCGGCTGGGACACGGTTTTGCAGGAAGCGAAAAATGCCGGAATTCCGGTGATCATTGTGGACCGGGAGGTGGCGGTGGAGGACACCGGGCTGTATCTGACGCAGATCGGCTCCGACTTTTTGGCCGAGGGCCTCCAAGCTGTCAATTGGCTGGAGGAAACCCTGGCCGACCGGAGGGAGGAAGTGAACATTCTCCACATCCAGGGTACCTACGGAGCCACCGCCCAGATTCTCCGCTCCAAGGCCATTGAGGATGCGGTCCAATGCCACGAAAACTGGCAGTTTGCCGCCCAGCTGTCCGGGGACTTCACCGAGTCCAAGGGCTATGAGGTGGTGCGGGACTACCTGGCCGCCAACCGGGACATTGATGTGATCTACAGCGAAAACGACAACATGACCTTCGGAGCCATGCAGGCCCTGGACGAGGCGGGCATCACCTACGGTGAGGGCGGCGACGTGATCATCATTTCCTTCGATGCCGTCCGCCGGGCCCTGCAGGACTGCATGGCGGGAAAAATCAACCTCTGCGTGGAATGCAATCCCCTCCACGGCCCCCGGGTGGACGAGCTGATCCGCCAATATTTTGCGGGGCAATCCATCCCCAAGCAGATTTTCGTGGAGGAGACGGTGTTCACCCCGGACATGCTCACCCCGGAGTTCATCGACGCCAGACAGTATTGAATATGATGACCATGAAAGAGCGGGCCGCCGCCCTGAAGCGGGACATTCCGGCGGTGTTTCTGGCATTGAAGGCAAGGGAAACGCCTCTGATTGCGAAAATCCTGGCCGGGGTCACTGTGGCTTACGCCCTGTCGCCCATTGACCTGATTCCGGATTTTGTGCCGGTTCTGGGGTATCTGGACGACGTACTCCTGCTGCCCGGCCTGATCGCCCTGACCCTGAAGCTGATTCCCCGGGAGGTTCTGGCTGAATGCCGGGAGCAGGCTCAGGGCATGTGGCAGGACGGAAGGCCGAAAAAATGGTATTACGCTCTGCCCATCGCGGCAGTGTGGGTCCTGGCCGCGCTGCTGGTGGCGAACGCATTTTTCTAAGCTGTGATTCCCCACACAGCAAAAGGGATTGAAAAATGTTGTTTACAATGCCAATGGTTGATTGAATGGAACTAGGGAAGCTCTGATGAAATCGGCAAGAGCTGACGGCGAGGGATTTTGGCTCAGCCGAAAGTACCAAACCCCCGGGAATACTTTGTGCATTTCCCAATTTTGGTGCTGCGCGGAATTGAGCGGATACATCCTCGGTATGCCATATCATGGCTGAATGGATGCTGAAACAGTCCGATTATGTGGTAACATATGTTACCCATGATTAGCGTATCAATTCGCTCAGAAGGCAAAACGGTGGGGGAAATGCGTGAAGAACTTGTCTGGATCATTCATTTCACCGCCATCACAGTAACCGAAATCGATTCCTTAATGTTTGCTTAACGTCCTTGACGTGTGTCAATTTCCAGGATAAAATATGGAAAAACTTGGAAATTGTGGTGAAATAATGATTTACGCGGTGATTGATCTGATGAGCGGGGCGGTTTTTGCGCTGCTGTTTGCCTGGATTTTTCTGGCCTGTCGGGGGGAACGGAGCGTCAAGCGATTCTGCCTGATCAGCTTGTTTACGGTGTACC
>JBJDYM010000047.1:0-2286 GCA_051867315.1 Faecousia sp. | reverse complement strand
GGCATAGGAAAGGAGGGAATTTTATGAATTCCTACATCACCGGCCCGGCCATCAAGCGGTTTCGGGAGGATCGAAAGCTGACGCAGGCCCAGCTGGCGGAGAAGGTCGGGGTCAGCGACAAGGCGGTCTCCAAATGGGAGACCGGGAAGGGGCTGCCGGATATTTCCCTGGTGGAGCCTCTGTCCCGGGCGCTGGGGGTCTCCGTCATGGAGCTGATGAACGGGGAGCAGATCATCAACCGGAACAGAAGCTGCAATGTGCTGCGATCAAAATTCTATGTGTGCCCCCTCTGCGGCAACGTGCTCACCTCCATGGGGGACGCGGTCATCAGCTGCTGCGGGGTAACCCTGCCGCCCCTGGAGGCGGAAGCGGCGGAGGGAGAACACGAAATCCGCCTGGAACGGGTGGAGGACGAGACCTTTGTGACCCTTCCCCACCCCATGACCAAGGCGCATTTCATTTCGTTTCTGGCCTTCGTCAGCGACCACCGGGTGCAGTTCGCCAAGCTCTATCCCGAGGGCGAGGCCCAAGCCCGGCTCCAGCTCCGGGGCCACGGCTTCCTGTACGCCTGCTGCAGCCGGCATGGATTGTTCAGGCTCAAAATCTGAACAGCCAAACCGCAGTAGGGCGCCACATCTCTGAAAGCGATCGAAGTCCGGCTCAGTCAATGGAAAAGGCACAAAAATCCATGGTTCCCTCGCCCTGATAGGTAAAATACAGGGGCAGAACGCCCCGGAGGGAAGGGAAGGCGGCTTCGGATTCTCCCCAGCTTTCCGACGCTTTGATGGGGATTTGGGCAAAGGGGGCGTCTTTTCGCCCCGTGGAGACGGCAAGGGCGCCCCGGGCGGTTCCCCGGAAGGTGACCCGGATGCGGCTCTCTCCGTCAAAAAGGAAGGACTTGAAGCCGCACCAGGCGCCGTCGGACAGATTGGCGATGTACTGGTCCGGGTTGTCCTCCCGGTCAGTGCCGCTCTGGGTGAAACAGGGGTGGAGGGTATCCGGCTCGTGGACGGCCAGATAGCCGAAGCTGGGCTCCCGGAAGCCCAAATGGCAGGCAATCCGCGCCTCATACCGGCCCGTGCCCGCCAGGGGGCCGCCGTTCAGGCCGCAGCTGGTGAGCCCGACCTGGGGAATGGAGCCGTCCGGGCGGATGGTGATGGGTTCGGCGCAGCCCTGCCGGGCACAGCACTGCTTGTTGGTCTGCCGGTGATAGAAGATATACCACTGCCCCCTGAGCTCCACCATGCCGCCGTGGGTATTGCCGGTGTAGTTCATGGCTTCGGTGTTCCCGGCCAGACCGATGTCGCCGATGCTCACCAGGGTGCCGCCGAACCGGAAGTCCCGATCCGGAAACCGGCTCACGGCATAGCAGAGCTCATGGCTGAGGATGGAGGAGTAGACAAAATAGTAGCGGCTGCCGATTTTGCGGATGCTGCTGGCCTCGAAAAAGGCGTGGCCCTCAAAGCCGGTGCCCTGCTCCTTCCAGACGCCGGGGGCCACCAGCACCGGCTCCGTGCGGACCGTGCGCATGTCCGGCTCCAGTTGGACGCAGTAGGCTCCTTCCATCCGCCGGTTGTCCCTGCGCATCTGGTCGTACAGCCAGCCCGGGCCGGGGGCGAAGCCGGTGTACAAATACACCCGGTCTCCCTCCACCAGCACGCCGGGGTCAAAGACGCTCACATCCGTCTCCCGGGAGCCGTAGGCCCTGCCGTCGGGCAGCTGCACCTGGCCGTAGTACTGATACTGCCCCGCCGGGGTGTCGCACACCGCCACGCAGACCACATTGGCGGCATTGAACACATAATACAGATAATACCGCCCGTCCGGCCCCCGGACCACATCCGGGGCGAAGAGCCGCAGGTTTCCATCGGCGTTCATAGGGTCCCGGGTCTTGGGGTAGATGACTCCCTCACAGCGCCAGTCCCCCAGGTCCTCCACCGGGGCGGACCAGCACACATAGTCTCCTTCGCAGAAGCCCTGGCCGTTGAACACATCGTGGCTGCCGTAAATATAAACCCGGTCGTCAAACACCCGGGGCTCCCCGTCGGGGACATATTCAAAGCTGGGCAGATAGGGGTTAAAGGCTTGCTTTTTCATTCCGATCATCCTCTGTTATGAGTGTGTGGGCTTTGGTAAGCGAAATTGTTGTTTCCAGCACCAACCGCGCAGTTGTCGTTACAAAAGCGGGAGGCTAATAGCCTCCCCTTGCAGCTTGTGTGATAAACTCAATTTTTTTAGGGAACCTCTGATGAAATCGGCAAGAGCTGACGGCGAGGGATTTTGGCT
>JBJDYM010000046.1:0-2287 GCA_051867315.1 Faecousia sp. | reverse complement strand
CCCCGGACCTCCTCGCTGAGGGAGGCCAGCACGGCGCAGTAGGAGGTGTAGGCCATGTTGTCCGGGCCGGTGTAGGCCTCATCGCAGCCGGTGATGGTGAGGCCGGGTTCGTCGGTCTCCTCAAAGGTCACGTCGGTATACAGGCTCAGGGCGCAGCCAAAGGCATCAAACCCCGGCCCTAAGTTGGCGGTGGTGGCAGGAACGCGGATGGTGACTCGTTTCATAGTTTCTCCAATCAAAGCTTCAGCACATACTCCAGCATGGCGCTCTTTTCGATCACGTCAGTGTGGCGCTCGGGCTTGCTGCGCAGGGCGGCCAGGGGGGCGGGGATGGGGACGCCGGTGAGCTCCTGGAGCCGGTCCATCTGCTCATATTCGCTGCCGCTGGTATCCCCTCCGATGGCGCTGAGCACGGCGGCGGGGAA
Source organism: Faecousia sp. (assembly GCA_051867315.1). Classification (GTDB taxonomy): domain Bacteria; phylum Bacillota; class Clostridia; order Oscillospirales; family Oscillospiraceae; genus Faecousia. The sequence goes on along the minus strand of JBJDYM010000046.1, from coordinate 1,863 downwards.
TTTGTAGGGGGAGGCGGTGGAGAGGATCACCATGGGGGTGTGGTCCCCGGTGGCGGCCACATAGTCGTCCGCGGCGGCAAAGCCGGAGGCGGTGTGGGGGTCACAGAGGTAGCCCTGCTCCCGATAGACCCTGCCCATGACCTCTGCGGCCCGGGCATCGTCGCAGTAGGCGGCCCAGAACTCGGCCTGGATGGCATTCTTCAAAGAATCCGGCACGGTGTACACGCCCTCGGCGCTGAGCTTTGCCATCAGCTCCGCCACCAAAGCAGTGTCCCCGGACAGCAGGTACAATAGCCGCTCCAGATTGGAGGATACCAGAATGTCCATGGAGGGGGAGGTGGTTTTCAGCAGGGGGCGGCGGCGGTCGTAAACGCCGGTGGTGATGAAATCGGTGAGCACATTGTTGGCGTTGGAGGCGCAGATCAGCTTCCCCACAGGCAGCCCCAGGCGCTTGGCCAGATAGCCTGCCAGAATGTCACCAAAATTGCCGGTGGGCACGGAGAAGTTCACCCTGTCCCCCAATTGGATTTTTCCGGCATCCAGCAGATTCCGGTAGGCCCGGAAATAGTACATCACCTGGGGGGCCAGGCGGCCGATGTTGATGGAGTTGGCGCTGGACAGGCTGAAGGGCAGCTCCTTGCCCTGGCAGGCGGTGAAAATCTGCTTCACGCCGGTCTGGGCATCATCAAAATTGCCCTTCACGGCGCACACCGCCACATTGCCGCCCTCCTGGGTCACCATCTGGGCCCGCTGGACCTGGCTCACGCCCCCGTCGGGGTAGAACACACAGATGCGCACGCCGGGCACATCCCGGAAGCCCACCAGGGCTGCCTTGCCGGTGTCGCCGGAGGTGGCGGTGAGGATCAGGATGTCCTTTTGCTCCCCCTTGAGCTTCCTGGCGGCGGTGAGCAGCTGGGGCAGCATGGAAAGGGCCACGTCCTTAAACGCCGACGTGGGACCCCGGAACAGCTCCAGCACCGTATAGTCCCCGACGCTGGCGGTGGGGGTCAGCTCCTCGGTCTCAAATTTTCCGGTATAGGCTTTCGCCACCAATTCCTCCATGTCGGGGATATCCGGCAGCAGGGCTGAAAGGATTCCGGCAGACATCTGCTGGCTGGTGCCGGACAGGCACCTTTCCCAGTCAAAAGCGGGAATCGCCTCCGGCATGTACAGGCCGCCGTCCGGTGCCAAGCCCTCCAGCACAGCCTCGGCGCTGTCCACGAAAAATTCTTGATTTCTGGTAGAGTGGTAAAGCATGGTTTCCTCCTCAACACTTAACTATTTGCACAAAAAGAAGCAGGAACCGTCGAAATCATTGGCTTTTTGTTGCAGTTGAAATATGACAAAGTATATGATATACTGAACCGTGAAAAATTGCAAGTACCTTTTCACGGGGATGTTTGTTTTTGTGCCGCATACAGAAACCGCCCCGTTTCGGAGCCAGTTTCCCATACAATTTGAATAACGGAGGGATATTATGAAAATCGGTTTGTGCGGGTTCGGCGTGGTTGGCCGGGGCGTTTACGAGATTACCCAGACCCGCAGCGACATGCAGGTGACCAAGGTGCTGTGCCTGGAGGACATCCAGCTTCCCGACGCAGAGGCGGTGCGGGATTTCAGCCAAATCCTCACTGACCCGGAAATCGACACCGTGGTGGAGGCCATGGGCGGCCTGCATCCCAGCTACGAATTCGTCAGCGCCGCGCTGAAAGCCGGGAAAAACGTGGTCACATCCAACAAGGCGCTGGTGTGCACCTTCTACGACGAGCTGATTCCCCTGGCCGCTCAGATGGGCGTCAAGCTGCGCTGCACCGCTGCCGTGGGCGGCGGCATCGGCTGGCTTTCCGAGCTGGAGCGCTCCCG
>JBJDYM010000045.1:0-2291 GCA_051867315.1 Faecousia sp. | reverse complement strand
CGGCGCTCCTCCGTCAGCTGGGGGAACACCAGGCGGATGACCCGGCCGTCATTCTGGGGGTTGATGCCCAGGTCGGAGGTCTGGATGGCTTTCTGGATGTCCTTCAGCAGCTTGGTATCCCAGGGCTGAATCACCAGGGTACGGGGATCGGGGGAAGAAATGGTGGCCACGCCGTTCAGCGCCGTCTCACTGCCATAATATTCCACCGTAATCCGGTCAAGAACCTTGGGGTTGGCCCGGCCGGCTCGCACGGCATCGAATTCCTCTCCCAAATGCTCCATGGTTTTGTCCATTCTTCTGGAAAATTCCTTAAAATCGACGCTCATTTGTTAATCCTCCTTGACAATCGTTCCGATTTTTTCTCCGCAGACCACGCGGAGGATATTCTGGGGGTCTTTCAGGGCAAAGCATACCAGGGTCATATGGTTATCCATCGCCAGGGTCATGGCGGTGGTATCCGTTGCCTGCAGGTGGCGGGAGAGCACCTCATCGTAGGTCAGCTCGTCGAATTTCACGGCGGTAGGGTCCTTATTGGGGTCGGCGGAGTAGATGCCGTCCACATTCTTGGCCATCAGGATGGCGTCCGCCTCGATCTCCACCCCCCGAAGCACCGCGCCGGTGTCGGTGGAGAAATAGGGGTTGCCGGTGCCTGCCGCGAAGATGACCACCTTGCCCTCGTTCAGATAGCGGTCGGCAGTGTCCCGGGTGAAATACTCGGCAAATTTATTCATTTCCACAGCGGTGAGCACCCGGGCGTCCACCCCGTGCTTTTCCAGTGCGTCCGCCACGGCGATGGAATTCATCACAGTGGCCAGCATGCCCATGGCGTCGCCGTGGGAGCGCTGCATTTTGTCCGCGCCGTCCTTCACGCCCCGCCAGAAATTACCGCCGCCGATCACCAGGCCGATCTGCACGCCCAGACCGGAGCACTGTCGGATCACCTCGCACACGGAATTGATCACCGTAAAATCCAGACCTCTGTGCGCCTCCCCTGCCAGGGCCTCGCCGCTCACCTTCAGCAAAATGCGCTTGTATTTGACCTCAGCCAATGGTCTTCACTCCTTTCATCCATCTGTCTGCTCCTTTGCAGATTACATCGACTGTATTTTAGCATAGAATCCCCAATAGGACAACCACAAAAATATAAATTTTTTGTGCCCATCATCTTTTCTCAGCGAACGGGCAAAGCGGTGTCCGGGGCGCGTGCGTGCTGCTGCCCGGTGCCATTCAAGCGACCGCTCCGTTTCAACACAAAAGCGGGCAGCTGATCGCCGCGCCAACCAGGGTGTAACACCTAAAAATCGTTGTTTAACGCACCCTTGCCTCCCCCGCTGGGGGAGCTGCCGAGAAAAGCGAGGCTGAGGGGAGGGCAAGAACCCCACAAACACCAATTTTTTGTATGACACTCTACTACAGCGGATACGGTATTTTTTTGAACGTATGGTTAACTCCCCTTGACGGTTTCAAACATTTGTGCTATAATCCTATTAGAAAAACAAGGGAGGGATTTTCATGGCAAATCGGAGGATGTTTTCCAGGTCAATCACCGGCAGCGGGCGGTTTCTGCGGCTGAGTGCTCAGGCCCGGGCGCTTTACTATGATCTGGGCATGGAGGCGGATGACGACGGGTTTGTGGAGGCCTACGTCCGGATGCTGGCCACCGGCTCCGGGGAGGAGCACATCAACGAACTGGAAAACCAGGGCTTTCTCACCGTTCAGGACCGGGACAACCTGGTGGTGCACATCACCGGCTGGCTGGAGAACAACCATATCCGCAAGGACCGCTACAGCCCCAGCGTGTACCGGACGCTGTATCCGCAATGCGTTGGGGAAATGCCTGTTGAAGAAAGTGAACCCCAGCCGGACCTCCGGGCGGAGGAGCCTCAGCCGGAAGAACCGGAAATTCAGCCGGAACCGGAAGCACAACCCATGGTAAACCAGACGGAAACCACCGGGCAACCGGATGGTTGTTTTTTGGTTGCCAACCGGTTCACCCAGGTTAGGTTAGGTAAGGATAGATTAGGTAAGGATAGGTTAGCTCAGGATAGAACGGAGAACGCCCGGGCGCGCGCGGAAAGGGGGCTCCAAGCCGTCGCGCAAAATCCGGGCGAAAATCAGACTGAATTCATCAAAAAGAGGCAGAATTCCATTGATTATCTGATGAATTCCGAATATTTTGGTCATTCACGGGCTTCACCCGAAAGGATGGCTTCTGTGTAAAAAGCTGTGCAATTCCTGTGAAAAGCTGTGAATTGCTGTGCAGAAGCTGTGGAAACAGAACCAGGGGCTGT
>JBJDYM010000044.1:0-2293 GCA_051867315.1 Faecousia sp. | reverse complement strand
CGATGCCGCCTGCGCCGCCTTCCGGGAACGGGTGGCGGAGGTGGCGGCCCAACCCCGGGAATGAGCAATACAAAGGATTGCGGATGAATTGTTGCTTGTTGGTGAGCCCGTATACCGAATATCGATTGCAAACGAAGTGCGCAAATATCGATGCGGTCAGCAATATCGACTTTCGTCCATGGACGAAGGATATCGATAAAAAGGGCGATCGATGGATGCTTTGCATTCGATATGTGCAAGGCACTCGATATGCGCTGCGGCGCAAGAGGGATATCATTCACCGAACCCGACAAACAACATTTTCCCTTTCTTCTAACCAAAAACATCAACGATAATCTCATCAATGAAAGGAAATGGAAAACATGGACACAAACGCTTTGGGAATGATCGAAACGAAGGGCCTGGTGGGGGCCATTGAGGCGGCGGATGCCATGGTGAAATCCGCCAATGTGCAGCTCATCGGCAAGGAGCAGGTGGGCGGAGGCCTGGTTACCGTGATGGTGCGCGGGGACGTGGGCGCGGTGAAGGCGGCCACGGATGCCGGCGCGGCAGCGGCGGAGAAGGTGGGCGAGCTGATCTCCGTCCATGTGATTGCCCGGCCCCATGCGGAGGTGGACAACATCCTGCCCAAGGGCAAGATGCTGGCCGGCGGGACGGAATAATGCTCTACACCGAGGAAGCGGCCCGGGCCAACCTCCGCAGCCGGGATGGGAAGCGGGTGTTCTTCCTGGGCAAAAATGACAATCTCACCAGCGCCGCCCGGGACTTTCTCCTGCGGGAGCGGATCGAGATCCTCCCGGCGGAGGAGGCAAAGCCGGAGCGCTACCGGCTGCTGGGCGGCGGCTTTACCGAGGAAAAGCCGGAGCACATGACCCATCTGGATGGCACCACCCTTGCCCCCAAGACCCACCCCCGGATCGTCTTCCGGGGGAAGATGGATGCCCTGGAGGCAAGGCTGATTGTCTGCCGCCTGGAGGCGCCGGAATTTGACCGGGAGCTGGGGGAAATCCTGACCTATGCCCGCAAGCTGCTGCGCTGGGAGGTATTGGGGGAGCCGGTGGAGGAAGGGACACTCTGCGGCCTGACGGAGCAGGAGCTGCGCCGCCGCAGTCACTTCCCCCAGGATTACTACGGCCAGCCCCATTTCATGCCGGAGGCCGCCGACGGCCCCGTTATGGCCCAGCTGAACCTGGCCCGGTGCGCGGCCCGGGAGGCGGAGCTGGCAGCAGTGGCGGCCTTCACCGGGCCCGATGGTCAGGTGACCCGCCTGGATTTGATCAGAGCCATGAACCGGCTGAGCAGCGCAATCTATCTGCTGATGATTCGGCAGAAAAGGAAAGAAGGTACCCCATGAAGCTGAAAACCACCCTTTTGGGAAAAACATACACCTTCCGGGACATCAAACAGGTGCTCGCCAAGGCCAATGAGGAAAAAACCGGGGACAAGCTGGCGGGCCTGGCGGCGGAGTCCGCCCAGGAGCGGATCGCCGCCAAGGTGGTGCTGTCCGCCCTGACACTGGGTGATCTGCGGGAGAACCCGGCGGTGCCCTATGAGATGGACGAGGTCACCCGGATCATTCAGGACGATGTGAATGAGGCAGTGTACAGCAGGATTAAAGGCTGGACCGTGGCGGAGCTCCGGGAGTGGCTTCTGGATGAAACCACCACCGGGGCGGACATCCGCAAGCTGAGCCGGGGCCTGACCAGCGAGATGGTGGCCGCCGTGTGTAAGCTGATGGGGAATCTGGACCTGATCTATGCGGCGAACAAGATCACCGTCACCGCCCACTGCAATACCACCATCGGCCTGAGAGGCACCCTGAGCTGCCGCCTGCAGCCCAACCACACCACCGACGATCCGGAGGGCATCACCGCTTCCACCCTGGAGGGGCTGTCCTTTGGCGCGGGGGACGCGGTGATCGGCCTGAACCCGGTGACTGATTCCCCGGAGCAGGTGGGAAAGATTCTGCGCCGCTTCCAGGAGATCAAGGAGCACTGGCAGATTCCCACCCAGATTTGCGTGCTGGCCCATGTGACGGCTCAGATGAAGGCCGTGAAAAAGGGTGCGCCCTGCGACCTGATCTTCCAGTCCATCGCCGGCAGCCAGAAGGGCAACGAGGCCTTTGGCTTCTCGGCAGCAACGCTGGAGGAGGCCCGTCAGCTGCTGCTGAAGCAGGGCACGGCGGAGGGGCCCAACGTGATGTATTTTGAAACCGGCCAGGGCAGCGAGCTTTCTTCCAACGCCCATTATGACACCGACCAGGTGACCATGGAGGCAAGGTGCTATGGCTTTG
>JBJDYM010000043.1:0-2299 GCA_051867315.1 Faecousia sp. | reverse complement strand
CGGCAGTGGGCTCGTTGATGATCCGCTTGACCTCCAGGCCGGCGATCTTGCCGGCGTCCTTGGTGGCCTGACGCTGGGCGTCGGAGAAGTAGGCGGGTACGGTGATGACGGCTTCGGAAACGGTCTGGCCCAGATAGCTCTCCGCGTCCGCCTTCAGCTTCTGCAGGATGAAGGCGCTGATCTGCTGGGGGGTGTAGGACTGGCCGTCCACGGTGACATGGTAATTCTCGCCCATGTGGCGCTTGATGGAAGAGATGGTGCGCTCCGCGTTGGTAACCGCCTGGCGCTTTGCAACCTGGCCCACCATCCGTTCGCCGGTTTTGGCGAAGGCCACCACGGAAGGCGTGGTGCGGGTGCCTTCGGCGTTGGCGATGACAACGGGTTCGCCGCCCTCCAGGACGGCCACGCAGGAATTGGTAGTACCCAAATCAATACCGATAATCTTAGACATAATATTTTCCTCCTGAATATATAAAGTAAATTGTCTATAAAGGGAATGTGAACAGAGATATCAGAGTATCTTATATCTTATCTCAATTGGCAACCTGGACCATGGCAAACCGGATGATCTTATCGCCCAGCTTGAAGCCCTTCTGGAACACCTGGGCGACGGTATTCTCTCCCAGGCTCTCGTCCTCCACGTGCATCACGGCGTTGTGGAGGGCGGGATCGAAGCTGTCTCCGGCCTGGCCGAAGATCTCCACGCCCAGACCGGTGAAGATCTTCACCAGCTCGGTCATGGTCAGCTCCACGCCCTTTTTGTAGGCGGCATCCTCGGTGGGCTGGTTCACGGCCCGTTCCAGGATGTCATAGATGGGAAGAAGCTTGCTCACGGCATCGGATTTGCCGTTGCCGTAGGAGGCCTCCTTTTCCTTGATGGTGCGCTTGCGGAAATTATCAAACTCAGCAGCCAGACGCAGGTAGGTGTCGTGCTCCGCGTTGTACTTTTCCTCCCAGTTGACCTGGGGGGTATCCTCCACCGTTACCTCGGGGGCGGCCTCTTCGGGGGCCTCGGGGGCTTCGGTCAGCTCGGGTTCCTGCTTGGTTTCCGGCTCCTGCTGTTTTTCCTTTTTCGACATATGCAGGTCTCTCCTTTATTTCGGTGGTTTTTCGTCATGCTCCAGCGCGTCGTTCTGTGCGGCGCCGGGGAGCTGGGGGGCTTCGGGTTTGGCAAACATCTTGCTCAGGTTCTCCGCAAAACAGCTCAGCCGGGCGGTGACCTTGGCGTAATCCATTCTGGTGGGTCCCACCACGCCGATCACGCCCTGCATTCCGTCGCCGATGTCAAACTTGGTCATCACCACGGAGGTGTCCTTCAATTCGTCGGCCACGTTTTCCGGGCCCACGATGACCTTGGTGCCGTTGGCGCCCTCCATCACGGCGGGCAGATTGCTGAGCGCATCCTCGTCGATGCTGGCCAGCACCCGCTGGGCCTTGTCCACATCCCGGTATTCCGGCAGGCCCAGAAGCCTTGCCTGCCCGGTCACAACCATGTTGGTGGCGCCGTGGTTTTTCAAAGTCTCGGTGGTGAAATCCACGATCACCGGCACCAAACTGGCGGCGGCTCCGGCGGAGCGCATCACCTTGTCCATAAGCTCGGCGGTAAAGGCTTCCAGAGGAAGCTCCGTCATGGTGGCGTTGAGCAGGGCGGTCAGCAGGTTCAGCTCCGTCTCCGTAATGCTCAGGGGCAGCTTAATCAGCTTATTCACCACCTGGTCACCGGTCAGGGTCAGCACCAGGATGAAGCTGCCGGTGCCGGAGGGGAGCAGATTGAATTTCAGCACGGCGGCGCCACCCTGGCGGGAGGCCGCGCTGATGGCGGGAAGATTGGTGGCCTGGGAAACCAGCTTTGCCACCTTTTCCACCATTTTGTCCACCCGGTTCATCTTTTCCTCGATGGCACTGGTGATGGACTTGGTTTCGTCCACGCTGAGGCGGTAGTCCAGCATCAGCTCATCCACATACAGCCGGTAGCCCGCGGCGGAGGGAACCCGCCCGGCGCTGGTATGGGGCTGCTCCAAATAGCCCATGGCGGTGAGCTCGGCCATTTCGTTGCGAATGGTGGCGGAGGAGTAGTTCATATCCGGCAGCTCGGTGATGGTCTTGGAGCCAACAGGCTCGGCGGTACGGATATACAGATCCACCACGCTGCGCAGGACCTTCTTTTTCCGTTCGGACAGTTCCATGAACATCCTCCTTTCTTAGCACTCATTCTCTCTGAGTGCTAAGCACACTATACCAGAGAGTGCTAAAAAAGTCAACCCCCCGTTTTTGAATTATTCATTAACATTTTCCCGGC
>JBJDYM010000042.1:0-31209 GCA_051867315.1 Faecousia sp. | reverse complement strand
GGAAAGACCGCCTGACCGAGGTGGACATGGTCTCCGGTACCGCCACCACCCTGACGGAGTACGGCGAGACCGGCGCTCTGGTGAACATCGCCGAGTACCTGGATCAGATGCCCAACTTCAAGGCCTATCTGGAAGAGAATCCCATCGTCCGCCTGTCCATCACCGGCAACACCTCCACCGGCGCCATCTACTTCTCCCCCTATTTTGACGGCGTCAACGACATCGAGCGGATGCCCCTGATGCGTGTGGACTGGGTCGTCAAGCTGCTCGACGGCGAGGGCGAGTTCACTGCCGATGCCTGCGGCACCACCGCGGAGCCTGTTTACGAGCCCTACATGCCCACTGAGGGTGTGGTGGAGATCGAGGTTGTCAATGCCGAGGGCACTGATGTGGAAGTCATCTCCAAGAACTATGATGCCGCCGGCAACATCGTTGAGAAGATGAACGAGGCCGGTTCCATGTCCGGCGTGGACGCGGTGAACATGCTGCGTACCTACATCGACGAAGCCTACGACGGCTACTACGGCACCAACCGTTCCGACCTGTTCATCGGCCAGAACGCTGCCTGGGACGCTGACGAGCTGGTGGCCCTGCTGCGCTGCGTGGTCTCCAACCCCCAGACCCTGAACGGCACCGACAGTGTCCAGGGCCTGTTCACCCGTGAGGACAACAACAACCAGCGCCGTGTGGATATGTTCCGCTTTGCCGGCGTCCTGTTCGGCATCCGCGGCCTGGAATCCCGTCAGGACTACCTGTATGTGGGTGAGGACGGCCTGCTCCATGATGCCCGCCAGGAAGAGGCTACCTTCGAGGCTCTGGAAAACATGAACGCCATGGTGGAGGAGGGGCTGATCTCCAAGGCCTTCGTCGACATGTCCGAGGAGAGCACCAAGACCTACCTGGAGAACGACCTGGGCTTCATGCACTACGACTACAACCAGACCCAGACCGTTTACAACGCCACCGCTCTGGACGAGGGCGAGAAGTACATGGCCGTGATGGTTCCCGTGGCCTGCTGGTATGACGGCACCGACGAGGATGGCGTATATATGCGCTTCACCGAGTCCTGGCGCTCTGTCAAGACCGACGGCTGGGGTATCTCCAAGGCCGGCGTGGGCGACGACACCAACAAGCTGAACGCTGCCCTGGCGCTGATTGACTACGCCTACAGCGAAAAGGGCATGATCCTCATGTCCTACGGCCCCGATGCCTTTATCAAGACCAATGAAGACGGCAGCTATGTCACCTTCAGCTTCAATGGCAAGGAAATGCCCGTGATTGCCGACGCTACCTTCGATGAGCTGTGGGAGAAGGCCTCCGGCAACTACACCAACTACGCCCGTTTCTACCTGGGCTCCACCCTGTCCTTCGCCAAGAGCCAGGCCTTTGAGTACCAGTGCACTCAGGAAGTGGGCAAGGAAGGCGCAGGCTACATCTCCACTGCCATTGGCCTGGGCACCATCAAGCACCCCGAGCTGGCGGTCACCGCGAACCCCTGGTACACCTCCGTTCCCACTGTTCTGCCCACCACCCGGGTTGAGAACGACATGATCAACTCCTACTCTGAGCTGAAGACCAAGTTCTCCTCCTCCAAGGGTGAAGAGAACGTCCTGGTTGACCTGATTACCTCTGGCTACAGTGACGATATGTACGACGCAGAGGATGCCGCTGCCACCGTTTCCGATGACTGGGGCGGCATGCAGTACCTGAACATCAAGCAGGATGCCTGGGATCGCCTGCTGGAGTACTACGAAGCCATCGGCTGATATCCCAAAGCATCTGCGACGCATCCCCATTCTCCGGCGCGGGCATCAGCGCTCTCTGATGCAAACAGGCGTTATATGCGTTGATTTTAGAAACCTGAACCCCTCCCGGGAGCCTCCGGGCTCCTGGGAGGGAACGGGGGCTTCTGCTCTTAGGCGGGGAGGTAGACATGTATAAAACACAAATGAAATTGCAAAAAATCCTGTGCCTGCTGGCGATTTTTGCCAGCGCACTGGTGTTCATATATTCCCTGGGAATCATGACGGATTTGTATGACAGTCTTTACGGCACGATGACCGATCCCAACGATCTGACCAAAACCACGGTGCCAGGCTCCATTATCTATTATGATATGCAGGGCTTTAACAATACCTTTATGAAAGCGGGGCTGGGGCTGATTCTGCTGAGCTGCCTGCTGTTCATCACCAATACCCATGTCCGCAGAAAATACTATGTGGGCAATTATGTCAGCATTGCCCTCCAGACCGTTGCCAATGTGGCGGTGGCGGTTTGGGCCCACGGACAGATTGTGATGTATCGTGCCCAGTTCCTGGAAATTGATTTTGAGGCCCTGGCCAAGCACGCCACCCGGTGGAAGACCCTGTACACGGAGTCCACCTTCTGGCTGGATGCCCACTACGCGGTGTTCGGCGTACTGCTGATTGTCACGGTGCTGCTGGTGGCCAATGCCATCTGGAAGGTCTGTCTCATGAAGCAGGAGCGGGCGCTGATCGAACAAGGAAAGGGGGCGCAGGTATGACGCAGGAAGAACTGCTGATCAAAAAGGACCGGATGCGGTTCATCAAGAACAAGCTGCCGGCTAACCTGGCGATCCTCGCCATCCTTTTTGACGTTTTCTATTTTGTCTCCATCTATCAGTCCGATGTGCGGGACTACTACTACACCATCCTGATCGGCGCGTCCATTCTGTATAATCTGGTGTTCATGCTGGCATGCTTCCTGTCCAGCGAGGGCATCAAGAACTACAAGGGCGGCTACGCCTGGCTGCTGGCCGGCCTGGGAATCGGCCAGATCATCCGCATTTTCATCCTGCCCGCCCAGGCCCATGCCACCGAGCTGAAAAAGGTCGGCCGGGTGATGGGGGACAGCCAGTACACCTTTGTGGTTGTTTGCCTGGTGATTTCCGCGCTGTGCTGCCTGGCCGCTGCCGTGATCGGCGGCTCCCGGAGCAGAACGCTGAAGCAGTACCAGGCGACTCTGGAAACAAAATCCGCCTGAGGAGGAATCGATTATGGCACAGCTTCGCTTAGAGCATGTGGATAAGATTTATGACAATAAGGTTCAGGCGGTTTTTGACTTCAACCTGGATGTGAAGGACGGCGAGCTGATCGTGCTGGTTGGCCCCTCCGGCTGCGGCAAGTCCACCACATTGCGGATGATTGCGGGCCTGGAGGATATCTCCCGGGGAAGGCTGTACCTGGACGGAAAGGATATCACCCAGACCCCGGCCAAGGACCGGGACATGGCCATGGTGTTCCAGAACTACGCCCTGTACGGCCACATGACCGTTTATGAAAACATGGCTTTCTCTCTGACCATGCGTAAGGAAGACCCCAACGTCATCCATAAAAAGGTGCTGGCAGCGGCAGAGATTCTGGACCTGACCAGCCAGCTGAACAAAAAGCCCAGCCAGCTCTCCGGCGGTCAGCGCCAGCGGGTGGCCATGGGCCGCTCCATCGTACGAAACCCCAAGGTGTTTTTGTTCGACGAGCCCCTTTCCAATCTGGATGCCAAGCTCCGCGGCGCCACCCGGCGGGAGATTCTGCTGCTGCACAAGCGGCTGGGCGCCACCATGCTCTACGTCACCCATGACCAGACCGAGGCCCTGACTTTGGCGGACCGGATCGTGTGCATGTCCATGGGCCATGTGCAGCAGGTGGGCACGCCTCTGGAATTGTACGATTCCCCGGCCAATTTGTTCGTTGCCAGCTTCATCGGTCTGCCTCCCATGAACTTCTTCGAGACAACCGTAGCAGGGGACAAGCTGGAGGGAAAGGATTTCCAGGTGCCTCTGACGGATCAGGAGCAAAAGATCCTGGCAGGCTATCAGGGGAAGGAAATCACCCTGGGCGTCCGCCCGGAGAATATTGCCGAGGGCGGCAGCCTGCCGCTGAAGGTGTTCTCCAATGAAAATCTGGGCATGAACACCCTGGTCCACGGCCATCTGGGCACCGCCCGGATCACGGCCAAGCTCCGGGGCTGGAAGAATTATAAAGAGGGCGATACCGTTATGGTCTGCTTCGACCGGAAGCATTTCTTTGACAAGGAGACCACCAACGCCATCGGAAGGGAGCAAGAAGCATGAAGAATGAAATGCTGCGCAAATTCATCGTTTCCCTGAAGCGTAAGCCCCAGAACATTGCCATGGTGGCATTGGTTGTGTCGTTTCTGGTGTACTCTCTGAACCTGACCAGTATCTCCAACACCACCGCCAAGATCCAGGGCACGGGGATGGGCTTCTCGGGCTTCTGCACCATGCTGTTCTCTATTTTGTCCTTTGTGTGCTTCCTCAATGCGTTCCCCTACCGCAAGAAGGTAAACGTACCCATGCTGGTGCTGATGTTTGCTATGTTTGCCATTGTGGTGGGCTGTGACTGGTATTACCTGGGTGCCATCACCCGGGCCATCACCCGGACGGAGAGCCCCATCAGCGTGTCGGATTTCCCCTATGTGACCAAGGCCCAGGGAACCCTCCACGCGCATATGATTCTGGTTGGCATCACCACACTGCTGATCGTTACCATGCCGGTTTACAAGAAGGCCCTGCGCCGTATCAAAACCAGCGTGGAAGTGGAGGACAATGGCAAGCTGGATGCCATCGATATCTCCGGGGAATAATTTATCATCAAATGAGGGAGGCGGAAGCCTCCCCATTTTGGAAAATAGGGGAAACGTCCCCGCATACTGACTGTTTTTCCGCCCGGCCACTGTAGGGGAGGCTATTGGCCTTTCGCCAGGAAACGATTACTGAGTGGTTGATTGAGTGGTACAACGCTGAACACAGGTACGAATTCGCCCAACCTGGCATCCTATTGAGGGCTTGTACCGCGCGGGAGGATACTATCCTCCCCCACACCGGCAGGTGCGATAAACAACAGGACGCCTCAAAAACAACCCTTTTGCGGTTTGAGTGGATCTTTTGCCCTAACAATGCGCTGTGAAAACACCGTAATACAAAAAGTATTCCGGGATTTTCAAAGCTTTTGTCAGAATAAAATCCCTGGCCCAAGCCATCAAATGAGTCGCTTTTAGAGGTTGCCAACAATTTTGTCTGTTTACCGAATTGGCTTTGCTGCCAAAAGTTGGAGCGAATATGGGAAAAAACAAGAAAAACGAACCTCTGCGATCTACCCAGCAGCTGCGGGAAATCTCGGATTACTACAAGCTGAACACCAAATCCGTGGAGGACTTGGTGACGGCCAACCGGGAGAATGCTCCGGAGGTAAGCGAAGAGGAGCTGCGTAAGTACCGCTCCCGCAGCGGAATTCATCTGCCCCGGTGGCTGAAGGCAGTGCTGCTGAAGGCCTGGTTTGCCGGAGCGGCCTGTTTTTTCATCTTTTGGGGATTGGGGCTTTATTTGAACAATCTGCTGGACATGATGCTGGTGTTCGGCATTGCCCTGGGACTGGTGACGGACCTGCTGGTGAACAATATTCTCCGGTTTGTCGCCTCAATTCCTGGGGAAAATGACGGCTGGATGATGTTCCCCAAAAAGGGAATGGGCGCCTTCTTTTTGAATATTTTGTATGCCTTTGTCCTGCTTTTCTGCGTTTTCTTCCTATATCAGGGAATCAACGGGGCAATTGCAGCCATCAACGGGCGGACCGATTCCGTGCCCGTGGGGGTGGAGCCCATCCTGTTCGGCCTGTTTTACATGGGATTTGATTTGCTCTTTGTGGGCATAAAGCATTTGGTCCGGCGGATTTTTGCTGACGCCCGGGCCAGCGTGGAGGAGAGAAAAGAAACATGATTCGGACTTTGTTTGTCAGCCCGGTTTCGGCTTGCTTTGAATTGGATAACGACGCTCCCTACTACGCCCCGGAGCCCTACACTGTATGGCTGGATGGGGAAAAAAGGTTCGAGGGGGACGCCAATGTGTTCTCTCTGTTTTCCCTGCGCCCCGGCACGGCTTACCGCATGAAGGTAGCCACCGCTGACGCTGAGGAGGAAATTGCATTTACCACCAAGACCGTCAGCGCCGGGGTGAACGTAAAGGACTTCGGCGCGGTGGGGGACGGAATCGCCGACGACACCGCCCCCATCCAGGCGGCCATCCACTGTCTGCCGGAAAACGGTCTGCTCCATTTCCCGGCGGGCACCTATCTGACCGGCCCTCTGGCGCTGAAAAGCCAGATTACCCTCTCTTTGGGGGAGGGCGCGGTGCTGTTGGGCACCACGGACCGGAGCCGGTATCCCGTGATTCCCGGAGAGATCGATGACCTTTTCACCGGGGAAAGCACGGTGTACGGTGCCTGGGAGGGCAACGCCGTGCCCATGTATCAGGCCCTGATTTTTGCCGAGCACGCCCGGGGGGTCACCATTGTGGGCCCCGGCACCGTGGACGGCAACGCCCAGAACAGCGATTTCTGGACTCATTTTAAGGAATTCCCCACTGCCCGGCCCCGGCTGTTCTTCTTCAACCGGTGCGAAAATGTGACGGTGCACGGTGTGACCGCTCAGAATTCCGCCTCCTGGCAGTTCCATCCCTTCTTCTCCAAAAATGTGGGGCTGTATGATCTGTACATCAAGGCCCCCAAGGACAGCCCCAACACCGATGCCATCGATCCGGAGGCCTGTGACGGCGTGGAGATCATCGGCTGCCGGTTCAGCGTGGGCGATGACTGCATCGCCATCAAATCCGGCAAGATTGACCTTGGCCGGAAATACAAGCAGCCCGCCGACCATCACACCGTCCGCAACTGCCTGATGGAGTTCGGCCACGGCGCGGTGACCCTGGGCAGCGAAATCGGTGCGGGGGTGACCAATCTTTCCGTGTCCCAGTGCTGGTTCCGGGGTACGGACCGGGGCCTGCGGATCAAAACCCGCCGGGGCCGGGGCAAGGATTGTGTGCTGGATCACATTCTCTTTGAAAATATTCGCATGGAGGGCGTGCTGACCCCGGTAGCCATCAATATGTGGTACAATTGCTGCGATCCGGACCGGTTCAGCGAATACGTGTGGAGCCGGGAGCAGCTGCCCGTGGACGAGCGGACCCCCCATTTGGGGGAATTTACCTTCCGACGCCTGACCTGCACCGGCGTGCAGGTGGCCGCCTGCTATATCGACGGCCTGCCGGAAATGCCCATCGACGAGGTGAATTTCCAGGACGTGTCCTTCACCTATGCCCCCGACGCCAAGCCGGGCAAGCCCATCATGAAAAATTTTGCCCAGGAGGAATGCCGCCTCGGCCTGTACCTGGACAATGTGCGCAGGATTCGCATCAAAAATGTCACCCTGGACGGCGCGGCGGGGGACAAGATCGTCGCAAACCACTATGAAAGCCTGGAAACGGACTGACCGGAAGGAGCGTTCCCATGTACGAGAAAATTGACACCTATATTCAGCGCCTGATCCGGGAATCCACCCCGGAACGAACGGTTTGGAACATCGAAAAGCTCCGGGGGGGCAAAAGCGCCAGCTGGAACTACATTGACGGCTGCATGATGACCGCCCTGCTGAGCATGGCGCAGATCACTGGGGAGCAGGAATACTTTGACTTCGTGGAGGGGTTCATCGATTCCTATATTTTGGAGGATGGAACCATCCGCACCTACCAGCCGGAAAAATTCAACCTGGACGATATCAACGAGGGCAGGGTGCTGCTGCCGCTGTACCGTGCCACCGGCAAGGAGAAGTACCGCCTGGCCGCCGGGAACTTAAAGCGCCACTTGGACACCCAACCCAGAACCGTTGAGGGGAATTTCTGGCACAAGGCCATCTACCCCAATCAGGTTTGGCTGGACGGGATCTACATGGCCCAGGTGTTCTATGCCCTGTACCAGCGGGAATTTGGGGGCGGGGACTACGCCGACATCCTGCATCAGATCGAAACCGTCCGTGAAAAAATGTTTGATGAAGAAAAGAAGCTGTACTACCATGGCTATGATGCCAGCCGCACCGCCTTCTGGGCGGACCCGGTCACCGGCTGCTCCAGGAGCTTCTGGCTGCGGAGCATCGGCTGGTTCTCCGTTGCGCTGGCGGACCTGCTGGAAATCGTCACGGGGGACGGCCGGGAGAAGCTGGCAGGCATCTTTGCCGAATTGATGGCGGGAATCGCCCAATATGCCGATGAGGAGACGGGAATGTATTACCAGGTGCCCGACCAGGGCGGCCGGGAGGGGAACTACCTGGAAACCAGCGGCAGCTCCATGATCGCCTACGCCATGCTCAAGGGCGCCCGGTTGGGAGCTTTGGACAGAGAATATGCCGCCAAGGGCCAAAAGACCTTCAGCGGCATTGTAAACAAGTATCTGTCCTTTACGGATGACACCCTGAATCTGGGGGGCATCTGCCTGGTGGCAGGGCTTGGCCCGGAAAAGAACCGGCGCCGGGACGGCTCCTATGAATACTACATTTCAGAGCCCGTGGTGGAAAACGATGCCAAGGGCGTGGCACCCTTCATTTTGTGCTATACCGAAATCAAGAGGCTTTCCTCAGCCAAGCAGTAAATTGTTCACGCCAACCGCAGGGGGCGGAATGTGTCAGGGCTCCAGGATGATTTTCACGCTGTCTTCATCGGGGGGCTCCCGGGACGCCTGCTGGGATTCCAGATAGTAGCTGGGGGCCACGCCGTACTTTTTCTTGAACATGCGGGAGAAATACAGCGGCTCCCGGAAGCCGCACTGCTGGGAGATCTCGGCGATGTTGTGACTGTCGGTGTAGCCGTAGGAGAGCATGTCCGCCGCGGTTTGCAGCCGCTTGTCGGTGAGGTATTTGTGGGGGGTCACCCCCAGCTCCTTCTTGAAGAGCTTGCGCAGGTAGTCGTAGCTGAAGGGGAAGGACTGCAGGTATTTGTCCAGCTCATAGTTGCAGTCCGGATAGTTTTGGATGATGTTGTTTTCAATTTCCTCTACCACCTTGCTCACCGGTTGGGTCTTGTGGTAGCACAGCAGGTAGCAGTAGATCAGATCCCCGTAGGGCGACAGCAGCAGCCGCCGCCGGTCGGAGTCCCCGTTGAAGTGGTAGTAGGCTGCCTGGAAGGCCTGCAGCAGGAACTGGTTGCTGTCGTCCTGAACAATCACCGGGGACTTGAAGGACAGAGCAGTGTCCGACAGGTTCAGGTGAATGTTGGTAAATCCGTCACTGCTGGTATTGCCGTGGGGCACATAAGGGGGAACCACCACGATATCGCCCTTTTTATAGTTCAGGTCGAAATCGTCAAAGTGGAAAGTACCGCTTCCCTCGGTGCAGTACACCAGCTCCCAGCTGCTGTGGGCGTGGCGGCTTACGTTCAGTGTGAGAAGATGCTTCCCAACATAAATGATGTTATTCATATTATCACACCCCAATCTGGTTTTCTGCAATTATAACAAAAATCGGCAGCTTTGTCCATGGAAAAATTAGGGGGTATCACCTTGAAAACAACCAGGCTTGCCTCCACCGGCGGCATCTCCAGGGCCCGGGCCGGGATTTTATGGACTGCTTTGAGCCGTTTCGGGCCACCCCGGCGGTGGCGGGAACCGTTCGATAATCTCTGAAAATGGCGGTTTCATCCGTTTTGTGTATAAAGAAAGTCGTTTTTGATGTGGCAAACCCGGGATGGGTCAATTATACTAATCTTGTACAATTTGCGCTGATTTGGGCCTATCGGGCCCTTCATCATTGGATAGTTTCCATCATACATATTGTCAAAGGGGGCACATATTTTGGCATACTTAACTTTGAAGGACGTAAACAAAATCTACCCCAACGGGTTCCATGCCGTCCATGATTTCAATCTGGAAATCGAAAAAGGGGAGTTTATCGTGTTTGTCGGTTCCTCCGGCTGCGGCAAATCCACCACCTTGCGGATGATCGCGGGGCTGGAGGAAATCAGCAAGGGCGATTTCCTGATCGACGGCAAGCGGGCCAACGAAATGGGCCCCCGGGAGCGGGGCATTGCCATGGTGTTCCAGAGCTACGCCCTGTATCCCCACATGTCCGTTTACGACAATCTGGCCTTCGGACTGACCTTGCAGGGCGTGGACGAGGACGTGATTGATGAAAAGGTTCGCCGCACCGCTGCCGTGCTGGGCCTGACGGATTATCTGGATCGGATGCCCCGGGCTCTCTCCGGCGGCCAGCGCCAGCGTGTGGCTGTGGGCCGGGCCATCATCCGCAAGGTAGGGGTATTTCTGATGGACGAGCCCCTTTCCAACCTGGATGCCAAGCAGCGGGTGACCATGCGTTCCGAGATCACCCAGATCCACCGGGAGACCGGGGCCACCACCATCTACGTGACCCACGACCAGACCGAGGCCATGACCATGGCCGACCGGATCGTGGTGATGAAAGACGGCCGCATCCAGCAGGTGGGTACCCCCTATGAGCTGTATTTCCGCCCCGCCAACGTGTTTGTGGCCGGGTTCATTGGCGAGCCGCCCATGAATTTCGTCCGGGGCACGGTGGCAAAGGGCTGCCTGCGCTTCGGCACGACCCAGCTGGACCTGACCCCGGTGCTGGGGGAGAAAACCGCGCAGTATGAGGGCAAGCCCATGGTCTTCGGCTTCCGCCCCGAGGCCATCCGCCTGGGGGAGCAGGAGGAAGCCTACCACGTTGGCTGCACCGTGGAGCTGACGGAAATGCTGGGCGACAACACCAACGTCTACATCCACGCCGGGGAGGACCGGGCCATCCTGAAGGTAGATCCCCACGACACTCCCGAAATGGACAGCCAGTTCTCGTTCTCCATTCCCTATGAAAGCGTCAGCCTGTTCGACGGCGAGAGCGAACAGGTGATTCCCACCAAATATCTGAAATGAAAAGGAGCCAAAAACCATGGACATTCGTTATTCCGCCCATCCCAAGGACGTTGCCCGCTACACCACCGAGGAGCTGCGCAAGGAGTTTCTGATCACGGACCTCTATCAGCCCGATGCCGTCCAGGCCACCTATTCCCATGTGGACCGGATGGTTGTGCTGGGCATCATGCCGGTGGAGGAAGTGGTACCCATTGACAAGGGCATCGACATCTGGGCCAATTTCGGCACCCACTATTTCCTGGAGCGCCGGGAGGCCGGCGTGTTCAACCTGGGCGGCCCGGGCTTCATCGAGGCCGACGGACAGAAGTTCGACCTGGACTTTGAAGACTGCCTGTACATCGCCAAGGAAACCAAGTCCGTGACCTTCGGCAGCTGCGACAAAGCCAATCCCGCTAAATTCTATCTCTGCTCCACCCCCGCCCATAAGGTGTGCAAAACCACCTTCCTGTCCTTTAACGACGCCAACAAGCGGCCCCTGGGCGGCGAGGAGCATTCCAACAAGCGGGTCATCAACCAGTTCATCCACCCCGACGTGCTGGAGACCTGCCAGCTGTCCATGGGCTTGACTCAGCTGGCCCCCGGCAGCGTTTGGAACTCCATGCCCTGCCATACCCACGAGCGCCGGATGGAGGTCTACACCTACTTCGGCATGCCCGAGGAGGATGTGGTGATACACTTTATGGGCCAGCCCACTCAGGTGCGGCCTCTGGTGATGCAGAATTTTGACGCCGTGATTTCCCCGTCCTGGTCCATCCACTGCGGCTGCGGCACCACCAATTACACCTTCATCTGGGCCATGGGCGGAGAGAACCAGGCCTTCGACGATATGGACAATCTGGTTCCCAATCAGCTGCGATAAGGAGAAAAAACCATGAGCTTTGATATGAACAGCTTTTCTTTGGAAGGCAAGGTGGCCCTGGTCACCGGCGCGGCTTACGGCATCGGCTTCGCCATTGCGGAGGCTTACGCCAAGGCGGGAGCGAAAATCGCCTTCAACTGCCGGGGCAAGGAGCATATGGAAAAGGCCCTGGCTGACTATGCCGCCAAGGGCATTGATGCCAAGGGCTACTACTGCGACGTGACCAAGGAAGACGAGGTCGTCAAAATGGTGGCGGATATCCGGCAGGAGCTGGGTGTGATCGATATCCTGGTGAACAACGCCGGCATCATCAAGCGCATCCCCATGACGGATATGGCTTGTGAGGACTTCCGCCAGGTGGTGGACATTGACCTGGTTGCCCCCTTCATTGTGTCCAAGGCCGTGATTCCCGGCATGATTGAAAAGGGCCACGGCAAAATCATCAACGTCTGCTCCATGATGAGCGAGCTGGGCCGGGAGACCGTCTCCGCTTACGCCGCCGCCAAGGGCGGACTGAAGATGCTCACCCGGAACATCTGCTCCGAGTACGGCGCTTACAACATCCAGTGCAACGGCATCGGCCCCGGCTACATCGCCACCCCCCAGACCGCGCCTCTGCGGGAAACGCAGCCCGACGGCAGCCGTCATCCCTTCGACAGCTTCATCCTGGCCAAAACCCCCGCCAACCGCTGGGGGGACCCGGAGGACCTGGCCGGTCCCGCCGTGTTCCTGGCCTCCGATGCCTCCAATTTCGTCAACGGCCACGTGCTCTACGTGGACGGCGGCATCCTGGCCTACATCGGCAAGCAGCCCTGAACCATCCGGAACCATGAGGCGGACCAATGAAGTTTTATGGAATCAGCAAGGTGTTTTCCACTTTAAATGATGGGCAGTATGAGACCATCGGCCGCTTTTGGGATGAATTATCCGAGAAATACGGAAGGGCGAATCTGCGGGGACTTGGCTATCACTGGATGGGGCATTCCATCGAATATGTGATTGGACGGAAAGAGGGAATAATCGAAGGATACAATTGTGTGGTCGATTTGCCCGATACAGGTTGGATCACAGTGAATGGGAGAACAGAGAATTTGGGTAAGCTGTATGATGAAATCTACAAAGACGGCAGCTTGACCTATGAGATAGAAATGTTCTCCGACAGCGGAGATTGCCAGATCCAGTATTACAGATAAAGAAATTTCCCACCTGGAAAATGTGATATAGTCCCCTTAGTGTAGTCTCGAATGCTTTTGTTTTTTCGAGTGTCTACTCTAAGGGGACTATATCATTGTTCCGGAGGGACTTGAATTTGTCCATCCCCGATATGCCATTTCCTGGCGCAACGAATGGATGCTGAAACGATCTGATTATGTGGTGACCTATATCACACACGATTGGGGCGGGGCGTATCGATACGCATAGGCATGGGTTACAGGACGGTGCATTTTTCTTTTGGGAGTTTTTTGGTCAGCAGGGCCCAGAGTTCGTCCGGGTTGTCGACGCAGGTGTGGGGGAGGATCAGGGCCCGCTGGGGGGTGAGGTAGAGGTAGGTGGCGGTGAGATTGCGGTAGGCGTGATGGACGGATTTCCAGGCATAGGTCAGCTGCTCCCGGCCATTGTCGGCCAGGATGCCCTCCGCTTTCTGGGTCAGCGTGACGGTGTAAACCTTCTGAGGCCGGGTCAATCCCTGCTGGCGCACCTGGCGGCTGAGGGAGGAAAAGAAAAATGCAAAATAGATGCAGGGCAGCCCCAACCCCACGGCCAGCAGTACGATGCCCAGCAGCATGGCGCCCTGCGCCTCAGAGCGGGTGAAGCATACTGCCGCGCTGGCTCCCAAAATGACAGCAAACAGCGCCGGCCCACGCCACTGCTTCCGGCGGCGCAGCAGGTCAAAAATGGTGAAGCGGCGGAACTCGGCTCCTGATAAAATCACTTCAATGGTCACGGAAATTCGCTCCTTGTTGATTTTTTACAAAAGTATAGCACACCATCGCCCCGAATACAATGGCGGACGGAAAAAAGAATTGAGTTTTTCACAAATAGACCTTGCTTTTTTCTTCATAATTTGGTAAAATTACAGCCATGAAAGAATACCGCTGTGTGTTCTATCAACTAGGAAAATCATAGGAGGAAAAAACATGAAAAAGCTTCTCTGCATTGCTCTGGCCCTGGTTATGATCATGGGTCTGGCAGTCACCGTCAGTGCCGATGTGGCAAACGACCCCAAGGTGACCCTGGTCATGGCCGAGGTTAACCCCCTGGACACCATTGTTGGTCAGACCGACTCCTTCTTTAAAGAGAAGGTAGAAGAGCTGTCCGGCGGCTCCATCACCATCGACCTGCAGGCTTCCGGCGTTCTGGGTTCCGAGAACGACGTTCTGGACGCCATCGCCAACTACGACAACTCCATCGACATCTCCCGTATCTCCGCCTTCGCGCTGACCACCTATGGCTGCCAGAAGGCCTCCCTGCTGTCCATCCCCTACACCTGGACCGGCCGGGATCATTTCTGGGCCTTCGTCAACTCCGACCTGGCTGCTGAGTTCCTGGCTGAGCCTCAGGAGATCGGCCTGCCTCTGCGTGGTATCTTCTACGGCGAAGAGGGCTTCCGTCACTTCTTCACCCGTGAGCCCGTCACTGGCATCAAGGATCTGGCCGGCCTGAAGCTGCGCGTTTCCAACGACCCCATTATGGTGGGCATGGTCGAAGGCCTGGGCGCCTCCGCTACCCCCGTTTCCTTCGGTGAGCTGTACTCCGCTCTGCAGACCGGCGTGGTCGACGGCGCTGAGCAGCCCATTGCCAACTACAAGTCCAACGCCTTCCCCGAAGTCGCCAACAACCTGATTCTGGACGGCCACACCCTGGGTGCTATCCAGGTTGTCATCACCGACAGCGCTTGGGAAAAGCTGACCGAGGATCAGCAGGCTGTCATCATGGAGGCCGGTAAGCTGGCGCAGGACTTCAACCGCGAGCTGTCCCAGGGCGCTGAGGATGAGGTTCTGGAAGAGCTGCGGGAAGCGGGCTGCAACATCGTGGAGATTGATAACCCCGCCGAGTGGGCTGAGGCTTGCGCCGATGTCATCACTGAGAACACTGCTTCTCAGGCTGATTTGTACGCTCAGCTGCTGGCTCTGGCTGAGTAATTTCCGATTACATAAGGAACCTCTGAATAAATCGACTGCGGCTTTCGTGACGGGCCTTTTGCCCCATCCGTGCGGTACTGAAATTGGGAAATACACAAAGTATTCCCTCAATTGAAGTTTTTTCGGCCGAGCCAAAATCCTGTGCCGCCAGCTCTTGCCGATTTTATCAGATCCCGAATTGCCGCGAGGGTGCGGGGGAGTACCCCGCATCCTCGTTCTTTTTCCCTTCCGGGATATGCTCAAGAGAGAGGAGAGTCTCCATGCCCAAATTCTTTGAAACAATGGATCGTGTGCGCCCGGTTTATGACTGGGTGTACAAGATCGTCATGGTGATTTGTAAGCTTCTGCTGATCGCGGATATTCTGATCACCTCCTATGCCGTGGCGGGCCGTCTGATCGGCGGCATTCAGCTGCCCGATGGCCGCTATCTGCGGCATGTGGTATTTTTCCTGGACGACCCTGCGTGGTCTGAAGAGGTCGTGCTGACGCTGATGAGCTATATGGCCGTGCTGTCCGCCGCTCTTTCCATCCGTACCGGAAGCCATATCCGCATGACCGCCCTGGACCGTTACCTGCCCAAGAAGCTGATCATGGTCCTGGATGTTGTGGCTGATATCGCGGTGATGGCCCTGGGCATCATCATGCTGGTGATTGGCGGTCAGTTTGCCGCCGTGCAGAAGGGCAGCTTCATTTCCCTGCCCAGTATTTCCAAATTCTGGATGTATCTGCCGGTTCCCGTGGCTGGCGGCGCCATGATCGTCTTTGAGATCGAATCCCTGTACAATAATATCAAAAAGTTCTTTATCAAGGAAGAAAAGGAGGTTCAGGGCTGATGGATGCGCAGTCTCTTGCTATTTTGGTTTTGCTGGGCAGCTTTGCTGCGATGATTCTCCTGCGGTTCCCCATTGCCTACGCGGTGGGCCTTTCCTCTGTGTTCTGCCTGCTGGTGCAGGGTAATTCCCTGATCGCCATTCCCCGCCTGCTGGTGAAGGGCATCAGCTCCTTCTCCCTGATGGCCGTGCCCTTCTTCATCACCATGGGCGTGCTCATGGGCTCCGGCGGCATTTCCGAAAAGCTGATCGCGCTGGCCAACGCCTGCGTGGGCTGGATGCGGGGCGGTCTTGCCATGGTGAACATTGTGGCCTCCTATTTCTTCGGCGGCATTTCCGGCTCTGCCTCCGCCGACACTGCCTCCCTGGGCTCCATGCTGATTCCCATGATGGTGGACGAGGGCTACGATGCGGACTTCTCCACCGCCGTCACCATCACCTCCTCCTGCGAGGGGCTGCTGGTGCCGCCAAGCCACAACATGGTTATCTACGCCACCACTGCCGGCGGCATCTCTGTGGGGTCGCTGTTCCTGGCGGGCTATCTTCCTGCCGGTGTGCTGGCGGTTTCCCTGATGGTTGGCGCCTACATCATTTCCGTCAAGCGCAA
Source organism: Faecousia sp. (assembly GCA_051867315.1). Taxonomy (GTDB): domain Bacteria; phylum Bacillota; class Clostridia; order Oscillospirales; family Oscillospiraceae; genus Faecousia. The sequence continues at coordinate 15,025 of JBJDYM010000042.1, read as the reverse complement.
CTATCCCAAGGGCCAGGCTTTTAACCTGAAGGTTTTGATCAAGCAGCTGATGACCTCCTTCTGGGCACTGGCCGCCATCCTGATCGTGGTGGTCGGTGTGGTGGGCGGCATGTTTACCGCCACCGAGTCCGCCGCCATCGCCGTTATCTACTCCCTGCTGGTGTCCGTGTTCGTTTACAAGGGACTGAACTGGAAGGGTGTTTGGAAGGCGCTGGATTCCTGCGTGAGCACATTGTCCATCGTGCTGATCCTGATTGCCACCTCCAGTGTGTTCGGCGACTGCCTGACCAAGCTCCATGTGCCGGATCTGGCGGCTCAGGCCATTACCGGCATCAGCTCCAACCCCGTCATCATCGCCCTGCTGCTGAATTTGATCCTGCTGGTGCTGGGCTGCATCATGGATATGGCTCCCATCATTCTGATTGCTACCCCCATCCTGCTGCCCATTGCCAAGTCCATCGGCATCGATCCCGTTCAGTTCGGCATCATCGTGGTGCTCAACTGCGGCATCGGCCTGCTTACCCCGCCCGTGGGCGCAGTGCTGTTCATTGGCTCTGCCGTGGGAAAAGCTCCCATGGAAAAGGTGGTCAAGGCAACCCTGCCGTTCTATCTTTGCATGATCATTACCCTGCTGTTGATCACCTTTATCCCCGATATCTCCCTGTTGATTCCCAAGCTGCTGGGCGGCTATATCCCCGTGGTTGGATAAAAAAAGGGCCTGCGGCAATTTCGCCGCGGGCCTTTTTCCGGGACACTCCAATGATTATGTATATTAGGTGAAAAAGAATGACTGAAACGATAAGAAAGCAGGAAAACCGGCTGATCGTGTCCACACTGTTTGTGTTCTTTGTCAGCGGCGCGGCGTCGATGCTCATGGGGAATCTGATGCCCTTCCTGCGGGAGATTTACGACATCAGCTATGCCCGGGCGGGCTTTTTGCTTTCCCTGCCCTCCTGGGGCAACCTGACGGCGGTGTTCCTCACTGGGTATCTTCCCACCTACATCGGCCGCCGGAAAACGGTGCTGCTCACCTCTGTGTGGATGGCGCTGGCCTTCGCGCTGATTACCTTCGGTGTGGGCGGGGCGACGCTGCTGCCGGTGGCCTGCGTGATGATCGGCATCGCCCGGGGCGGCAACAGCAATTTTTCCAATATCATGATGTCCACCCTGACCGGCGACCGGGCGGCGGTGGGCTATAACCTGCTCCACGGCGCTTTTGCCGTGGGCGCGGTGCTGTCCCCCCTGGCCCTGGTGGCCTGCACCGCCCGCAGCGAGAATGGCTGGCGGGCCATGGGCGTGGGAATCATGGTGCTTTGCGTGGTTCAGGTGACGGTCTATGCCAAAATGGCCCTGCCGGAGGAGAAAATCACCGGCTCCATCAAGAGCGTGGACAAGAGTTTTCTGAAAAGCAAAAGCTTCTGGCTGGGCAGTGCCATTCTGTTTTTCTACATCTCCGTGGAGTACGCCATCTGCAATTGGCTGGTGACCTATTTCAAAGATTCCGGCTACCTCAGCGCCAGTGTTTCCCAGATGATGACAAGCCTGCTGTGGGTGGTGATGTTCATTGGCCGGATGGGCGGCGCGTACCTGGTGGGCAAGGTGCCGAGAAAGGCCCTGCTGGTGGCCGATGGCGTGGGGCTGACGGGCTTTTTCCTGCTGGTGTTCTTTTCCCGGAGCCAGACCCCCATTTTCATCGGCATCATGGGCGTTGGCTTGTTTATGGCCACCATCTACACCACCGCCCTGGCCCTGGGCACCGAGAGAATCCGGGGCAATGACCTTGGCGTGAGCAATATGGTGCTGATCGGCAGCTTCGGCGGCATCATCACCCCGGCCCTCGTGGGTATGGTGGCGGAAAGGGCCGGCATCCATGCGGGCATGGGTGTGGTGGTCTGCGTCACCGTGCTGCTGCTTATTACCATTCTTTGCAGTGTGTTCATGAAAGGAGAGGAAGCATGATCGAGAAAAATCAGCGCTGGGCCTATCACGACCAGTCCGAAGCCCAAGATGGGGGAGCGGGCGTGACCCGGCGGATTCTGGCCTATACCGATGGCCTGATGTGTGTGGAAAATACCTTCCAGGAGGGGGCCGTGGGCAAGCTCCACAGCCATCCGCACACTCAGATTACCTATGTGGTGTCCGGAGCGTTCTCCTTCACCATTGACGGCGAGACCCACACCGTCCGCCAGGGAGACACCCTGCTGAAAACCGACGGCGTGGTCCACGGCTGTGTCTGCACGAAAGCCGGCATTCTGCTGGACATCTTCACCCCCATGCGGGAGGATTTCCTGAAATAAAAGATTCCCTCTCCAAAATCCGGAGAGGGATCCTTCTTTGCACTTCCTTTTTTTGATTTTCGTGGTATAATAGAAATATACCCGACGAGAGGAGGCTTCCCGATGATGTATCCGTTTTTGACCCTTGACGATTCTGCTGAGATTGTCCACTCAGAGATGCGGCCCGACAACACTGTGAAGGTTTACGTGGAAAAGCCCGATGAAAACGACTGCTTCCATTATGGCACCTGCATTCTCCCCGGCTACCAGTGGCAGGATGTTTTCGGTTTTTCCACAGAGGAATTGGCCAGGTATGAAGAGGTCATCCGTTCCACTGCCCATTTGATCCTCCGGTTTTCTCAGGAGGGAGGCTTCGATAGTGCCGCAGGTTTTTAAGATTGGCTCCTTTTGGGTCTATTTTTGGTCAAATGAAAACGAGCCGCTGGAGCCTGTCCATGTCCATGTTTCCCAGGGCGCTCCGACTGCAAACGCCACAAAGATCTGGATTTCTTCTGCCGGAGGCTGCTACCTGTGCAATAACAATTCTCAGATTCCACAGCGAACCTTGCGTAATATCATGATGATTATTGAGGCCCGAAGCGATGAGGTTATCCAAAAGTGGATTTCTTTTTTTGGAAGCGCAATCTACTACTGCTGACAGATATGTGCGTCAATCGGAAAAATGATTCCCTCTCCAAAATCCGGAGAGGGAATCTTTTACAGTTTCTGTGGGGAGGCTATTAGCCTCCCGCCAACTGTCGAAACTGAGCGTTTGGTCGAATGGTACCATGTTTGACACGGGTACGGATTCGCCCAACCCGACACCACATGGAGGGGTTGTACCGCACGGGAGGATAAATCAGCCCCTACAGTTGCGTAATGTTCATTTTGGAATCCAGGGTCAGATGCTCCCCGGTGATGGGGTGGGTGAATTCCAGCCCTTTGGCACAAAGGAGCTGGGTGGTTAATTCCAGTTTTGCAGAGTAAGCCATGCTTTCTTCCGTTCCGTATTGGGGGTCCCCCAGAATGGGGCAGCCTAAGTAGGTGCAGTGGAGCCGGAGCTGGTGGGTGCGGCCGGTGACGGGGTGCAGCTCCAGCATGGTTGTCTCCGGGCCGTGTTCCAGCACCCGGTATTCCGTGATGCAGGGCTTGCCGTTGGGATCGATTTTCCGCAGCAGGCTGGGAAGCGCACACCGGGCGATGGGGGCGGTGACGGTGCCCGCATCTTCCGGCGGGGCGCCGTACACCAGGGCGTGATAGGTTTTCCGGGGCTTTTCCTGCTGCAAAAGAGCATGAATGTGGGAGTTTTTCGCCAAAAGTACGATGCCGAAGGTGTCCCGGTCCAGCCGGGTCAGGGGATGGAAAGCACTCTTCTGGCCGGTTTTCTGATAATACCCCGCGACAAAATTGGCCAGGGTGCCGGAATTTTTCGCCCGGGAAGGATGGATCAGCAGCCCCGCCGGCTTGTCCACTGCCAGCAGCCAGTCATCTTCATAGACGATGTCCAGATTCCCTTCCTCTGCCGGATATTCCGGGGTTTCTTCTTCCAGGGCCACGGTGATCACATCCCCGGGCTGCACCGGGTAGTTCGTATGCTGAGGGATGCCGTTCACCCGGATGCCATCCCCCCATTTCAGCCGGTTCATCAATCCGGTGGACATCTTTAATTCCCTTAGCAGAAAAGAGGACAGCCGCCCGGCGCGCGCTGTCGTGATGCGCAGTTCCATCCCATCACCTCCTGTACAATTCAAGTCTGAGACTGTAGGGGAGGATTAGCCTCCCGCCATACCGATTAACAAGTATTTTGTTGAGTGGTACATGTCCGACGCCGGTACGAATTCGCCCAACCTTGTTTCGTATCAAGGGCTCGCGCCGCGCGGGAGGCTGCCTCCCCTGCAGTTGCTGAGGGGAACCGGTCAACCCTCAATAAAAAATCCCTGCCGGGGGTGCCGACAGGGATTCAAAAAACGTCTTAGTTCAGCGCGGCCTTTGCCTTCTCCACGACGGCGGCGAAAGCGGCGGGATCGTGGATGGCCATTTCGGACAGGCTCTTCCGGTTCATGGTGATGCCGGACTTGTGGACACCGTTCATGAAGGTGGAGTAGTTCATGCCGAAGGGAGCCACAGCGGCGCTCAGCCGGGCGATCCACATGGTGCGGAAAGTGCGCTTCTTCAGCTTGCGGCCTGCGAAAGCGTAGTTACCAGACTTCATCACGGCCTGCTTGGCCATCTTGAAGTGCTTGGACTTGGAACCCCAGTAGCCCTTGGCCAGCTTCAGGGTAGCATTTCTTCTCTTGCGCGTCATCATTGCGCCTTTAACTCTTGCCATTTCTGTATCCTCCTATCCTTATTTGTACGGAATCATCTTCTTGATCGCATCCACATTGGTCATGTCGGCGTATGCGGTTGCGCGCAGATGACGGGTACGCTTGGTGGTCTTCTTGGTGAGGATATGGCTCTTGAAAGCGTGTGCTCTCTTCACCTTACCGGTCTTGGTCAGGTTGAATCTCTTCTTTGCACCGCTATGGGTTTTCAGCTTGGGCATAGGTCGTTCTCCTTCCGTATCTTTCGGTCGTAATTTTATTTGCTATTCTTTGGGGCCAGGAACATCGCCATGAAGCGTCCTTCCAGCTTGGGGTTCTTCTCCATGGAGGCGATCTCGGCACAGGCTTCGGCAAAGTCCATCAGGAGCTTCTCACCCAGGTTGGTGTGGGCCATTTCACGGCCCCGGAAGCGGACGCTGACCTTCACCCGGTTGCCGTCCTGCAGGAATTTCTGGGCGGCCTTGACCTTGGTATTCAGGTCGTTGGTGTCGATGCTGGGGCTCATGCGAATCTCCTTGACTTCCACCACGCGCTGATTCTTCTTGGCTTCCTTCTCCCGCTTCTTCTGGTCGAAGCAGAACTTGGAATAGTCCATGATCTTGCAGACAGGGGGGACGGCATTGGGGGAGATCTTCACCAAATCCATGCCCTGCTCCTCTGCCATGGCGTTGGCCTGGGCGGAGGACACGATACCCAGCTGGGCACCGTCGGCACCGATGAGCCGAATCTCTTTGTCCCGAATCTCCTCATTCAGCTGATGATCTAACTTTGCGATGGTAAGCACCTCCAAATAAACAACAAAAAAACGGATGCCAAAGCATCCGCACACGCGCATTCCTCCCCCAGAGGCGGGAAGAAAAAGGAGCGTATCAACCGTTTCGCTTTCTGCTTACGGTGAGGCGGATGTTCAGCCTTCTTGATTACCCGGCTATTCTAGCACACCAAAGAAGCGGTGTCAAGCCCTTTTTTCGGGAAACAGGACATCAGGCAATCCATTCTTCATAGGAAATGGAATTCCGATACAGATATTCCGGTGCAATGTCCACATCTCCGTCCATCCACACGGCAACGCCGTAGTCGATATAAACACCCCGGAACACAGTCTCGTCCTTCAGCGGAGCGAAGGCAGGGAAATTCAGCAGGGGCTTGAAGTCGAACACCCTGGCTTCCCCGGTGCTGAATCGAATCCAGAGCAGGAAATCCTCCATGGGGCGGATGCCGCTCACTTTGATCGCAGGTGCCTTTTCCCCGGCATATGCAATTCCATCTTTGATAAACATTTGAAATCCTCCTTACCGAAGCGGTTCGATCCTTCCAAAAGGAATGTTTCTTACTGCATTATTCCATGCTGCATACAATTCATCCTCGTGGATGGCGGCCAGGCCTGAACCAGCTTGAGCTGTTTTACTGGCAGGCTGCCCGCGAGCAGCTCTCCATCAACGCCCACGGATGCCTCATATTCTGCGAAGTACACATGGAAATGGGGCTTGTGGTGCTGACCGTCGTCGGAGTAAATCATCTTGATTACAATGTTATAAAATCTGCATAATTCAGGCATTGTATGACCAACCTCCCTCATTTGTATTTTAATAGAGCTTTTTGGTTTTGTCAATCGAAGCATCTGAAAATCCCTCCGGAGGAATCTTGCCAAAATTGGCATAGAATTCCTTCCGGGGGGTTAGAATGTATAAGGTCACTCGCCCACAATGGTGCCCGGGGCATCGGTGAAGGAGGAGCGGACCTCCAGCGGGATTCCATTGTCCCGGGCCAGCTCGATGCAGCGGTCGTGGAGCACCTGGGCGCCGCAGCGGGCCATGGCGAGCATTTTGTCGTAGCCGATGCGCCGGTACCGGCGGGCATTGGGACATTTCCGGGGGTCGCAGTCATATACTCCGTCCACGTCGGTGTAGATCCGGCAGACATCCGCATGCAATGCTGCCGCCAGGGCTACCGCCGTGGTGTCCGACCCGCCCCGGCCCAGGGTGGTCAGGTTCCCGTCAGGGTCCACTCCCTGGAAGCCTGCCACCACGGCGACTTTCCCAGCTTCCAGAGCCTCCAGAATCCGTTCCGGGGTTACCTTTTGAATTCTGGCACAGCCAAAGCAGCTGTCGGTATGGATTCCGGCCTGGGTGCCGGTGAAGCTTACCGCCGGGACGCACTGCCGCTGCAGGGCCATGGCCATCAGGGCGGCGGACATCTGTTCTCCGGCACATAAATAGGCATCCATTTCCCGGCAGTCCGGGCAGGGTGCGATTGGTTTCGCCCGTGCGATCATCAGATCCGTGGTATCCCCCTGGGCGGACACCACCATCACCACCTGGGCGCCGTTTTTTGCCAATTCCGCCGCCAGGGCGGCGGCATGATGGATGCGTTGGGGGTTTGCCAGGGACGACCCCCCGAATTTCAGAACCATCCGCATGTTCCATCCCTCCTGCCACCATGTTATGTCAAACCGGGGCGAAAGGTGTAGCAAAAAATGCCGCCCCAGGGGTTGGGACGGCAAGTTCCATGTGGGATTATCCGGCCAGAATCTCCGCTTTGACCACGCCCCGGGTGGCGTTGAGCCGGGCCATCAGCTCTTCAATGGAGATGTTCAGGTCCAGGGTGGAGGCGGAGATGGTGATTACGGCGGTGCCATTGGTGGGCACGATGGAATTGATGGTCATGATATTGGCCTTGGCCTCGGCGAAGATGGCGAGAATCTCACTCAAACGGCCCGGCTCATCGTGGAGCAGGAGCTGGAAGGTGATGATCCTGCCGGTCATCATGTTCTGGAAGGGAAGCACGGAGTCGCGGTACTTGTAAAAAGCGCTGCGGCTGATATCCGTCATCCGGGTGGCTTCGTTCACTGTGGATGCCTCGCCGGTGGAAAGCAGACGCTTGGTCTCTGCCACTTTGAGAAATACCTCCGGAAGGGCGGATTCCTCCACCAGATAATACCGCGGTTTTGATGTCATATGCGACCTCCTGTTGTCAAAATGTTTTCCTCACGCGCACACACGTTCTCATACTATGTATTCTACCACATCTTCTTGAAATTTCAACCCTTTTTTCTGCGTACGCAGCCGGATGGGAAATTGTGGTTTCGCGGTGGCAATGCCCTCCTCTTTGGGACGGGTGGCCGCGCTTTGCGGGGCCGGAAGAGGTCAATTGAATTGCGAAACAGCTCTTCGGCATCACCTTTCCCAAAGGGGAAGGCCTTGGTTTCGGGAGGATCATACACAAGCGGAAAGGAGGGGAATTCATGCAGCTTAGGATGAAAAAATTATTGCTTCTGGCGTTGGCGCTGGTGGCGGCCTGGGTGGGGGTTCGATATTTGCTGCCGGTTTCCATGCCCTTCCTGCTGGGCGGGCTGCTGGCTCTGGCAGCGGAGCCGGGAGTGCGGTTTCTTTCCGGACGGCTGCGGTTTCCCCGGTCGGCGGCGGCGGGCGTGGGGGTAGGAACGGTGTTTGCCGTGCTGTGTACCTTGCTCACCTTGCTGTTGGGGCTGCTGCTGCGCCAGCTTCGGGTTCTGGCGGGAATCCTGCCCCAGATGGAGCTTACCATCCGGGCCGGGCTGGACTCCCTGCAAGCCTGGCTCATGGATCTGGCCCAGCGCACTTCTCCCGGGGTGCGGGCGGTGCTCCAAAGAAATGTGGCCCAGATTTTCTCCGGGGGCGCGGAGCTGCTGGACCAGTTCACCGGCTATGCCCTGACCTTTGCCGGGAATCTGCTGAGCCGTCTGCCGGACAGCGCCCTGGGAGTGGGCACGGCGGTGCTGTCCGCCTTTCTCATTTCGGCGGAGCTGCCCCGGATTCGCTCCTGGCTCCAAACCCATGTGCCCCAGGGGCGGTTCGACACGGTCATCCGATTTATTCAAAAACTCCGCTCCACGGCGGGGCTGTGGCTCATTGCCCAGCTGAAGCTGGTGGGCATCACCTATCTGCTGCTCACGGTGGGCTTTTTCCTGCTGCGGGTGGAGTATGCCCCGGTGTGGGCCCTGGCGGTGGCGGCGGTGGATGCCTTTCCCATCCTGGGCACCGGCACCATTTTGGTGCCCTGGAGCCTGGTGTGCCTGCTGCAGCATAACAGCGCCAGAGCCCTGGGGCTGCTGGGGCTTTATGTGGCCACCGCGCTGACCCGCTCCACCCTGGAGCCGAAGCTGGTGGGCCGGCAGCTGGGTCTGGACCCTCTGGTGACCCTGATCGCCCTGTACACCGGCTTCCGGCTGTGGGGCCTTTTGGGGATGTTTCTCATGCCCATGCTGGCCATAACCGTGATTTCCATGATTCCGGAGGTAAAAAAAGAGCAATAAACGCTGCGCACTGAAAAAAAGTATTGTGCTTCCCGACTGTTTTTGATATAATATCAGGAAAAGCTTTTTGGATGTGTATTGCTGTGAAATATGGAATTTGGAATGTATCGAAACCGGACCCCCAGGCGGTAGAAGCGCTGCGCCGGGGGGGCTACCCGGAACTGGCCGCCCGGATTCTGGCTGCCCGGGGCATAACGGACCCGAAGGCCGCCCATGAGGCCCTGGACTGCAACTGCCCCCTGCCCTCTCCTTTCTTGCTGACGGAGATGGATGTGGCTGCCGGAAGGGTGGGCTGCGCCATCGAAGCCCATGAAAAAATCGCCGTCTTCGGCGACTACGATGTGGACGGCATCACCGCCACCTGCCTGCTGACGGATTTCCTGCGCAGCTGCGGGGCGGACTGTGTCAGCTATATCCCCGGCCGGTTGGAGGAGGGCTACGGGCTGAACCCCATTGCCATTCACTCCCTCCACGACCAGGGGGTGAAGCTCATCGTCACCGTGGACTGCGGCATCACCGCCGTGGAGGAGGCGGAGCTTTGCCGGGAGCTTGGCATGGACCTGGTGATCACCGACCACCACGAATGCAAGGACAAGCTGCCCCAGGCCGTGGCCATTGTGGATCCCCACAAGCCGGACGACACCTATCCCCACCGCTGCCTTTCCGGAGTGGCCCTGGCCTTCAAGCTGGCCTGCGCCCTCAGCGGACACCCGGAGCAGGTGCTGGAGGAATATGCCGATATGGTGTGCCTGGGCACCGTGGCGGATGTGATCCCGCTGGTGGGGGAGAACCGGGTCTTCGTCTCCCGGGGCCTGGATTCCCTGCGCCGGACCACCCGCCCGGGTCTGGCCGCTTTGATGAAGGAATGCGGCTGCGACCCGGCGTCCCTCAATGCCTCCTCCATCGGTTTTATGCTGGCCCCCCGGATCAACGCCGCCGGGCGGATGGGCCAGATTGATTTGGCCGTAGATCTGTTTATGACCCAGGACCGGGAGCGGGCTTCCCAGGTGGCCAAGGGGCTGTGTGAGCTGAACCGCCAGCGTCAGGCCATTGAGTCCGAAATTTACCGGCAGGCCGTTTCCATGCTGCCCCAGGGCCGGGTGCCCGATGCCATCGTGCTGGCGGACGAAAGCTGGCACCAGGGTGTGGTGGGCATTGTGGCCAGCCGGATTGCTGAAGAATACGCCTGCCCCACCTTCCTCATCTGCCTGGACGGGGAGCACGGCAAAGCCAGCTCCCGCAGTCACGGGGGCTTTAACCTCTTTGCCTCCCTCACCGCCCTGTCCGATTTGCTGGAAAGCTATGGCGGCCACGAGCTGGCGGCGGGCTTTACCATTACCCGGAGCAATATCCCGGAGTTCCGCAAGCAGGTCTGTGCCCTGGCGGCGGAGTATTTTTCCGGTGAGACCCTGCGCACCAGCCTGGATGTGGACTGCGCGGTCCCCCCGGAGCTGATGACTCTTTCGGAATTCGACGCCCTGGAAATCCTGGAGCCCACCGGCAGCGGCTGCCCCAAGCCGGTGCTGATGCTCCCGGGCCTGACGGTGGAGCGCCTGACCATGGTGGGCGGCGGCAAGCATATGCGGCTGCGGCTGCGCCGGGAGCGGCAAATCTTCAATGCCATCTATTTTTCCGTGAATTCCGATATGTTGAACCTGCACCCCGGGGAGGTGGTGGATGTGGCCTTCCTGCCCCAGATCAACTGCTTCCAGGGAGAACGGCTGCTGCAGATGAACGTGGTGGACATCCGCCCCAGCTGCGCGGCCCTCTGTGGTACGGAAACCGCCCACTACCGGGCCCTGCTGGATGGCAGCCTCACCCCCGAGGGCGCAAAGCTGCTCACCCCCAGCCGGGCGGTGCTGGCCACCGTGTGGCGGTATCTGGCCTCGGTGCCCGGAAACGCCATTCAGGAGTCGCCCGTGTGCCTCTGCCGGAAAATCGTCCGCTGGTCCGGTAAGCCTTTGGAGCTGGAGCAGATGATGACCTGCCTGGATATTTTCCGGGATGTGGGCCTTCTCCAGCAGCAGCGGATGCACAAGTACATCACCATCCGCCTGACCCCCGGTCCCCAGAAGGCGGATTTGAACCAGAGCGCCACCATGCAGCTTTTGCTGCATTGGATGAATCCATAGTTTTTTGCCGCCCCAACTGTAGCGGAGGACAATATCCTCCCGCCAGGCTGCGAAATTTGCATGTTTGGTTGAATGGTAAAAGGCTGGACATCGTACGAATTCGCCCAACCCGGTAGCTGGCTGAGGGCTTGCACTGCGCGGGAGGCTGGCAGCCTCCCCTGCAGTGGGATGGGTTTTTGCGTGTCGAAAGAGAGTTGATATTCAATGGAAACCTTTGAAGAACATTATGATTCCATGTGTGCCGCCATTGCCCGGAGAATGCCCACTGCGGACATGGATCTCATCGATAAGGCCGTTCACTATGCCGACGACAAGCACCGCCAGCAGAAGCGCAAGGACGGCTCTCCTTACATCATCCATCCTTTGGCCGTGGCGGAAATCGTGGTGGAAATGGGACTGGACATCGACGCCATCCTGGGCGCCCTGCTCCACGACTGCATCGAGGACACCGACGCCTCCCACGAGGAGATCGAAAAGCTCTTCGGCCCCACCGTTGCCGAGCTGGTGGAAGGCGTTACCAAGCTGACCCGGGCCAATTTCTCCTCCACCGAGGAGGCCCAGATGGAAAACCTGCGCAAGATGTTCATGGCCATGTCGAAGGACATCCGGGTGGTGCTGATCAAAATCGCGGACCGGCTCCACAATATGCGCACCATGCAGTACCAGTCCCCCGCCAAGCAGATCATCAAATGCAAGGAGACCATGGATGTCTATGCCCCCCTGGCCCACCGGCTGGGCATGCAGAAGATGAAATGGGAGCTGGAGGACACCAGCCTTCGCTACCTGGCTCCCAAGGAATACACCGAGATTACCAATTACCTCCAGGAGCATCGGGAAAAGGACGAGGCGTTCATGCAGTCCATCCAGTTCAAGATCACCGACCGGCTCAACGCCATGGGCATCCAGAACACCACCTATGGCCGCATCAAGCATGTGTATTCCATCTACCGCAAAATGGTCTCCCAGGACAAGACCATGGACCAGCTCTATGATATCTACGCCTTCCGGGTGATCGTCAATTCCATCCCGGACTGCTACAACGTGCTGGGCCATATCCACGACCTGTTCAATCTGGTGCCCGGCCGGTTCAAGGACTACATCTCCACCCCCAAGCCCAATATGTACCAGTCCCTGCACACCACCGTCATCGGCTCCGAGGGCATCCCCTTCGAGGTGCAGATCCGCACCTGGGACATGCACGAAACCGCCGAATACGGCATCGCCGCCCACTGGAAATACAAGCAGGGCACCGGCTCCGGCACGGAGAAGGACTTCGAGTGGGTGCGCCGTCTGCTGGAGAGCCAGCAGGACGCGGACGCGGAGGAGTACGTCCAGTCCTTAAAAATTGATATGTTTGACGACGAGGTCTTTGTCTTCACCCCCAAAGGCCGGATCGTCTCCCTGCCCTCCGGCTCCACCCCCATAGATTTCGCCTATGCCATTCACTCCGGAGTGGGCAACTCCATGATCGGCGCCAAGGTGAACAACCGGATCGCCAACATCGACACCGCCCTGACCAACGGTGATATTGTGGAGATCATCACCTCCAAAACCGCCAAGGGGCCCAGCCGGGACTGGCTGAACATCTGTCACAGCAACCAGGCCCGGACCAAGATCAAGCAGTGGTTCAAGAAGGAGAAGCGGGAGGAGAACATCGTCCACGGCAAGGCCTCCTTTGAATCGGAGATGAAGCGGGTGGGCCTGCCCCTGTCCGCCCTCACTGACGAGGAGCTGGCGCCCCATCTGCTGAAAAAGCTGGCCTTCGACTGCTGGGACGATATGTACGCCGCCATCGGCTACGGCGGCCTGACTGCCGTGAAGGCCGTGGGCCGGATTCGGGACGATATTTCCCGGGCGGTGAAGGCCCAGAGCACGGAGCGGAATGCCAACCCCCTGCGCCTGAACCCGGACTCCGACGCGGTGAAGCAGAACCGCCACGCCGTAAACGGGGTGATCGTGGAGGACATCGACTCCTGCATGATCAAATTTGCCAAATGCTGCACCCCCGTGCCCGGGGATTCCATTGTGGGCTTCATCACCAAGGGCTTCGGCGTCTCCGTCCACCGGGCGGACTGCCCCAACGCCCAGAACCGGGACGATCCCCGGCAGGCCGCCCGCTGGGTGCGGGTGCGCTGGGCCTCCCAGGAGGAGCAGCCCTTCGAGACCACCCTGGAGCTGGACTGCCTGACCCGGGATGGCATCGTGTTGGACGTGGCCACCGTGCTCACCACCGCCCGGGTCCGGGTGAAGGAGCTGGCCGCCAAGGATCTGCCCGGGGGCAGAAGCACCTGCCTGATCCGCTTTGAAGTAAAGAACGTGGCCGAGCTGGAGGCTATCCGTAACCGCCTTTTGAACATCCGGGATGTCACCGGCTCCCGCAGAGGACAAAATTGATATGAGAGCTGTTTTAACAAGAGTGAAAAGAGCCTGCGTCACCATTGATGGGGAGACTGTGGGCAAAATCGGCCCCGGTTTTCTCATTCTTCTGGGTGTGGGCCCGGAGGATACGGAGAAGGAATGCCGCTGCCTGGCGGAAAAGGCCCTGGGGCTGCGGATCTTCGAGGATGAAAACGGAAAAATGAATCTGGGCCTGGAGCAGGTGGGCGGCCAGGTGCTGGTGGTCAGCCAGTTCACCCTCTACGGCAATTGCCGCAAGGGCCGCCGGCCCAGCTTTACCGAGGCCGCCGGGCCGGAGCTGGGGAACGAGCTGTATGAGAAGTTTCTGTCCATCTGCGAAGAATTGGGCTTCCCGCCCCAGCATGGCCGCTTTGGCGCGGACATGAAGGTGGAGTCTTTGAACGACGGCCCGGTGACCCTGATTCTGGATACCGACCAGCTGATGAACGCCCCCAGACGCTGATACGAGGAGGTTTCCCATGGAGATTATTACCCTGACGTTGGGCGACTATATGACCAACTGTTACATCCTCCGGCAGGAGCAGTCCTCCAAGTGCTGCATCATTGACCCGGGGTATGAATCCGGGCGGATTCTGGATTTGCTGCAGGAAAAGAATTTGGAGCCGGAAGCCATCCTGCTGACCCATGGGCATTTTGACCACGTGGGGGCGGTGCAGGATCTGGCCGCCGAAACCGACTGTGACGTTTACATTTCTGCCGCCGATCTGAGCCTGCCGCCCATGATCACAAATGGAAGATTGTATTATACCCACACCTATCCCGCTTCGGGAACGCTGAATCTGGCGGGGCTGACCATCCGGGTGCTGCCCACCCCGGGCCACACCCCCGGTTCCGTGTGCCTGCTGGTGGGGGATACCATGTTCTCCGGGGATACCCTGTTCCAGGGCAGCTGTGGCCGCACGGATTTCCCCGGGGGCAGCTGGGAGCAGATTACCGCCTCTCTGAAAACGCTGGCCGCTCTGCCCGGGGACTACCGGGTGCTGCCCGGCCACGGGAACTCCACCACCCTGGAACAGGAGCGGAAAAGCAACCCCTATCTGTAAGGAGCGACTTCCATGAATCTGACCCTTTCCGGTCATGACGACCGCTACGCCGTGGAGCAGCTGCTGCTGTCCCTGTTCCCGGAGAATACCCCTTTAGAGGCCGTTTCCTCCCTGCACCGGGGGAAAACCTGGCTCACCGCCGCCGCTTCCATCACCCTGGAGGGAAAAACCGCCCGGGCGGCCCGGCGGCTGAAAGCCTCCGAAGAGACGGTCCGCCTGCGCAGGCGGGCCTTGCAGCAGAGCATTTATCTGGCTGCCAGGGAACTTCTGCCCACCCGGCCTGCCTGGGGCGCTTTGGCAGGGGTGCGGCCCACCAAAATCACCACCAGGCACCTTTTGGAGGGAGGAACTCCAAAATCCGCCGACAGGCTTTTGAAGGATGTGTACTTCGTCACCCCGGAGCGCCGGGCGCTGGCGGTAAGCTGCTCCCAATCCACAGTGAAGGCCGCAGGGCTTTTGGAGCCCCAGGACATTTCCATGTATGTGGGCATTCCCTTCTGCCCCACCCGCTGCACCTATTGCAGCTTCGTCAGCCGGA